>NZ_CP163512.1:2486259-2797041 GCF_041075285.1 Providencia rettgeri
ACGGTATATTCCAGATTCAGACGAGAAAACTCGTACTGACGTGGATGACAGTCAATCGTGATGTTATCCAGCACCCAGTCATATAAACGACGGTTATCTTGGAATTCCAATGTACATAAAGAGTGCGTGATCCCTTCTAGCGCATCAGAAATACAATGCGTGAAATCATACATTGGATAAATGCACCATTTATTACCAGACTGGTGGTGCTCTGCAAATTTAATGCGGTATAAAACGGGATCGCGCATGACCATAAATGGCGATGCCATATCGATTTTTGCACGTAAACACGCTTTACCTTCGTCAAAACCACCATCACGCATTTTTTCAAATAATGCGAGGTTATCTTCGATTAGGCGTTCACGGTACGGACTATTTTTACCCGGCTCTTTCAATGTGCCACGGTACTCGCGAATTTGTTCAGGGCTCAACTCATCAACATAAGCGAGGCCTTTTTTAATCAACTCAATCGCGTATTGATATAAGGTATCAAAGTAATCAGAAGAGTAACGAACATCCCCCGACCACTCAAAACCCAACCATTTGACGTCTTCTTGGATTGAGTTAACGTATTCGACATCTTCTTTAACAGGGTTAGTATCGTCAAAACGTAAGTTGCACTGCCCCTGATAGTCCTTTGCAATGCCAAAGTTCAAGCAGATTGATTTCGCATGACCAATATGTAAATAGCCATTCGGTTCTGGTGGAAAACGGGTGTGGACCGTCGTGTGTTTTCCGCTCGCCAGATCTTCATCTATGATCTGACGGATAAAATTTGTTGGGCGAGCATCTGCCTCATTCATTGTCATCATTCCTCAATGCCAAAAGCGCGCTAAAAGCGGTTAGTAACCAGATATATTCTATCATAATCCATCAGGAAACAACCGTTTGATCACGCTTAAGCGATAAAAGCGATGTCAAAGAGGCTATTATCACAAAAAATAGAGATACTAGGCTTTATGCGCCCATCTTTTAGGTCAATAACATCACAGTTAACACCACCAGTAATAGTAGTGGGTAACTTTGCGCATGACGCTTATCGCTAAGATAAGGCATCAACAATCCAGCAAAACGGATCCCCAACCAAGAAGCCGCAATGAGGATTAACGCACCTTTTAAGTAGATCATTCCCAGAAAGCCAGTTCCCAGATCAACATGCCTATTAATCGCGAAATAAAAATAGGTGAATGTCCCCGTGATTGCCATTGGCAAGGTTAACGGGTTCGCGAAAGCTGCTGCTTGGATCATACTGACACCTCGGCGTCGCATCAGTGGAACCGTCATCACACTGCCGCCCACACCTAAAAATGCCGCTACCGCGCCAATTACCACACCAATCGGAGTATCTGAAAAAATTCCTCCCCGAGAAGCTTTAATCCCTTCCGCTTCTGTTTGCATAAAGCCGGGGCGAATAAAGCAATCCAAGATAGTCACAATCAAGTAGGCAATAAATATCCAACGGATCAAGGCACTATCTACCGATAACGCGACGATCGCACCGAGTATTCCGCCAACTGAAATGGGAATAATAAATGGCCGAATAATTACCCAGTTAAGATTGCCTTTTAAGTAATGAGCCCGACTCGAAAGGGTCGATGAAAAAATCATCACACAAGTTGAAGTGGCAACCGCAATTTGCATTGCCACACTACCAGCATCGCTTTGTGCCCCCCACACTAAGCTAATCAATGCATACAGCAGCGGTACAGTAATAAACCCTCCACCAAAACCAAATAGTGCGGTTGTGATCCCTGAGATAAAACCAAATAAGCAAAGAAGCAGTTCCACAGAAAATTCCTCGTCAGTTATTGAGAAAATATCTTATCGATGAAAAAAGCGCCTTGCTTATGCAGATTTGACAACCTACTTTGAGATTTCGCCAACGTTATTGATAAGTGCAACTTGCTGGGGTTAAATAAAGGGAGCTTAACTCCCTTTATTTAACATCATTCAAATGTGAGTAATCACTACCATTCGTCTCGATAATCGAATGAAACCTAGTAACTGTCAGATCAAATCTGAGCTAGTACACAATTAAATGAGCTAAAACAAAAAACACTCCAGCGACTTTTATCAGAATTTGTAGCATTAGGTGATCTGACTACCGCTGCATTTAATGTTGATAACAACCATCAATTGTTAGAAGTAAGTATCACACTCGCTAAGGCATATGGTGTAGAGGAAAGTAAGATTATTAAAAACTCTGATGATCTAGATGCAGTTATGATGTCATAGAAAGTCGGCATCTTTATATATCAGTTCAAACATACATTAGCTGATATATATTGTAGTGAATGGGACTATGATTCAAATTTTTGAATTTGCCACATCGTCAGCCAAAATAAGCGGTTAGCTCACAAGTTTTGATGGAGGAGAAATGGGTGACGGCGTGTTAGGTAGCACAAATGATAAATAGAACGTTCTTAAGATGGTTTTTGACGATAATACTGATCCTTTCATATTATTTGGGATTGGCCATCTTTGATTTCGGGTTTAGCTCAAGCTTCACATACAGCTACACTGTAATGGGTAATAATGAGCCGACTACAGTTTGGCGTGCTTTCGTAGAGAATTTGCAGGTGTATCATGATAATGCGATAGCTTATGTTTATTTGGGCACCCCTGTTTTGCTAGTGCTGTTATTTAATATTCATAAAAAGATAAGATAACACTCAATATCGACGAGCTTGGGAAGATGAACTGCCCCAAGAATGAGCAACAGAACTTGGAGAGTTGTCGGTGAGTGAAAACGCTCTGCTTAATTTCAGGCCGTTAATTGCTAACTAAAATGTGCAGGAATGTCTCTGGAGCCGTGGAGTATAAGTTCGATGCGCACTTCAGCATCTAATACACGGAAAAACAGCACATACCGACCGTAAGCGCAGCTTCGCAACCCAGGCAAAATCTCCGATCTTTCAATATAAAGAGTAGGAGACTCAGCAATGAGTAGACATTTTTGATACAACTCCTCAATAAAACTTAGCGCACGAACGGGGTTGTCTTTTGCTATCCAGTCACCGATCGCTTCTAAATCTTGTTCTGCCAATGGTGAGATAGCCAGTTTCATTTTGAGTCACTGCCTTCAACCGATTGGGCATATTTGCTTGATAACCGGGAAAATACAGTGTTTGCATCCTTACTTTCGCCACTATTAACACCATCAATTATCGCCGTTTGTAGAGCGACCAATTTCGACTGATTTTCCTGTTCTTCTAACGCGCGAAGTCCAGCACGGATGACTTCACTTGTATTATTATATCGCCCGCTTTTAATTTGATTCTGAATAAACTCTTCAAAGTAGGGACTTAAAACGACACTTGTAGACATTGTTAAGACCTCGCCATATACCAACTATTATTAACTATTAGTATAATTGAGTTCATTTTTTTATCAACATGACTCATTCAACAATACCGTTCACCTTCATTATACCGTCGGATAAGGGTCGGCAAGGTGTCTTCCATGCCGTAGTAGGCGACAGTATGATTATTTTTCCCTTATTTTACCCCATAAAAAAGGGTGGCCTAAGCCACCCTGAGGTTGTTGACAAAGCGGGAAAAAGCGTGGTTTTTCCCGCTTTGTGTTATCAGGCGAAAATCAATGTATTGATTTTCCTTGTTTATTTTCAATAACCTATCCAACCTGCCGCCAAACATGTTATGTTTGTCAGCAGTCTGAGGGTGGCCTAAGCCACCCTATTACTCACTTATAATATTAAACTGAATTATTTCAGTACATTATAAATAACGGTTTCGCCTGCTTTTACTTCACCGTCAACTAAAATTTCGACGCCTGCGAAATCATCAATATTACTGATGATAACAGGGCTGATCATCGATTTAGCATTAGCTTCAAGGAAGTCTAAATCTAATTTCAGAATTGGAGTCCCCGCGGTCACTTCCGCACCTTCTTCCACTAAGCGTGCACAACCTTCACCTTTCAGTGCAACGGTATCAATACCCATATGAACAATTAGCTCAACACCATTTTCAGTTTCAAGGCAAAATGCGTGGTTAGTTTCAAAAATTTTCACCACAGTGCCTGACGCTGGTGCTAACACTTCGCTACTCGTTGGTTTGATAGCAATACCATCACCCACAATACGGCTCGAGAACGCTTCATCTGGCACATCATCAAGGGAATAGACTTGACCACTCACTGGCGCAACCAGAGATAAAATCACATTGCCTTTTGCTTTCGTAGGCTGTGCCGCTTTTTTCTCTTCCGCAACCGCAGCAGGGGCAGTACCTGCAATCGGCCCTTTCGCAATTACGTCTTCCATTGCTTTAGCAACTAATTCAGCACGTGTTCCCACGATCACTTGCACATTTTGTTTGTTCAGGCGAATAACACCAGAAGCACCAAGACGTTTGGTCATCGCATCGTTAACAATTGCGGTGTCTTTTACCGTTAAGCGTAAACGTGTAATACAAGCATCAATGCTAACGATATTGTCGCTACCACCTACCGCAGAAACATATTGACGCGCTTCTTTTTGGATATCGCTATCTGTACTATGCACTGGGCTGAGGCTTTCATCGTAACCATCAATCGTTTCATCCCCCGCACTTTCTTCACGACCTGGTGTTAACAGGTTAAATTTGCGGATCATGAAACGGAAAATCACATAGTAAATACAGAAGAAGACTAAACCTTGAACAATCAACATATACCATTGAACGGCTAATGGGTTACGTGATTGCAACAACATATCCACTAAACCTGCGCTGAAACCAAAACCTGAAATCCATTCCATGGTCGCCGCAATATACACCGAGATACCGGTTAATAATGCGTGAATTACGTACAGGATTGGCGCCACAAACATGAATGAGAATTCAAGCGGTTCAGTAATACCAGTGAAGAATGCAGCGAATGCCCCTGCAATCATGATCCCCGCTACTTTGGCCTTATTTTCAGGTCGTGCACAGTGGTAAATTGCCAATGCCGCACCCGGTAAGCCAAACATCATAATCGGGAAGAAACCTGCTTGGTAACGCCCCGTAATACCTACTGTTGCTAAGCCAGCTTCAATAGATTTTGCGCCACCGAGGAAGTTTGGAATATCGTTAATACCCGCAACGTCGAACCAGAACACGGAATTCAGTGCGTGGTGCAATCCAACAGGAATTAATAAACGGTTGAAGAACGCGTAGATACCCGCTCCCACTGAACCTAAATCTTTAATGCTTTCACCGAAAGAAACTAAACCGTTATACACCACAGGCCAAACGTACATCAGTACAAAGGCTAAGATGATCATCAGGAATGACGTTAAAATCGGCACAAGGCGACGACCACTGAAGAAGGACAGCGCTTTTGGCAGTTCAACACCACTATAGCGGTTGTACAATTCAGCAGACAGTACCCCAACTAAGATACCCACGAACTGGTTACTGATTTTACCGAATGCTGCAGGAACAGATTCCAGAGGAACATTCATGATCATGGAATAAGAAGCCGGAGAACACAGTGTTGTCACCACTAAGAAGCCAACGAAACCGGTCAGTGCCGCAGCACCATCCTTATCTTTAGACATCCCATACGCAACACCAATTGCAAATAGCACGGACATATTATCAATAATTGCCGCACCGGATTTAATCAGTAACGCCGCGATTGCACTATTAGCCCCCCAACCATCTGGGTCAATCCAATAGCCAATCCCCATTAGGATCGCTGCAGCTGGTAGTACAGCAACTGGCACCATCAGTGCTCTACCAATCCGCTGTAAGTAGCTAAGAATATTCACAAACTCCCCCTTTATCGCCCTATTTTTGCCCCATTTACGGGATCTTCTTGTTCACACACCTAAATCATAATTTAGGTCATTGAGAGTATCAATTTCATAGTCTAGATTAATTGTTTCGCGATGCAAAATAAATAGACGTAATCTGTGATAAATGTCAACGAAAGCATTCATGTTATGACTAAATTAGTAGCTATTATTGGAAACTTATTTTATGATTAAAAATAACTTATTTAGGCCATTAACCTGTATATTCTCAGCGCGTTTAAAATGCAGCGTCGTCATTAAAACGGCACTGTATACCAACACCAACGCGTAATAAATTTGTAGTATAACGAGTATTCCTATATCTAATGAATAACATCAGGGATACACATATATATGAAAGATTTCACAGACTTATTAGAGGTAATTGAAACATGAGGCTAATCCCATTAAACAATGCGCATGATGTCGGCAATTGGTCCGCACAGTATATCGCCGATAAAATCAACGCATTCAACCCCACCGCTGACCGTCCTTTCGTTCTCGGTTTACCCACAGGTGGGACACCACTTGCAACCTATAAGGCTCTGATTGCTTTGTATCAAGCAGGTAAAGTGAGCTTTAAACATGTGGTGACGTTTAATATGGATGAATATATTGGTATCCCTGCTGATCATCCACAAAGCTACCATACATTTATGCATGAAAATTTCTTCAGCCATATTGATATTCAACCTGAAAACATCAACTTACTAAATGGTAATGCCCCCGATGTTGATGCGGAATGTCAGCGTTATGAAGATAAAATCAAATCTTATGGCAAAATTAATTTATTCATGGGTGGCGTAGGTAATGATGGCCATATTGCATTCAATGAACCGGGTTCTTCTCTCAACTCTCGCACCCGCATTAAGACGCTAACCCCAGAAACACGCCAAGCAAATTCACGTTTTTTTGATAACGATATTAACCAAGTCCCTAAATTTGCGTTAACTGTAGGTGTCGCCACATTAATGGATGCAGAAGAGTTAATGGTCTTGGCAACAGGCGCGAATAAAGCCAATGCAGTTCACGCAGCGGTAGAAGGTTCAATTAACCATATGTGGACTGTAAGTTGTGTGCAAATGCACCCTAAAGCACTGATTGTGTGTGATGAACCTGCAACGCTCGAGTTAAAAGTCAAAACACTCAAATATTTCAAACAGTTAGAATCTGAAATTATTGAGCAGTTTAACTAAGATTACATTTATCAATCACCCGACTGGTGACGGCCAGTCGGTGACCCATTTCCCAGAGGTCAGGAGGTTAAAACCATGTATGCACTAACCCATTGCATTATTTATACAGGCCATGAAAGACTGGATAACCATGCTGTTATCGTTGATGGTGAAATCATCAAAGAGGTTTGCCCTGTCTCTGAACTACCTGCAAATATTCCGCAACACGATTTGCAAGGCGCAATTCTCTCTGCTGGTTTTATTGATCTGCAAGTTAACGGCTGTGGTGGTGTTCAATTTAATGATAATAAAGAAAACGTCACACTAAAAAATTTAGACATCATGCAAAAAGCCAATGAGCGCACAGGTTGTACTAGCTATCTACCGACGCTAATCACTTGCTCTGATGATCTCATGAAACATGGGATTGAAGTCATGACCGAGTATTTAAAAGATCACAAACACCAAGCACTTGGTCTGCATTTAGAAGGTCCTTACATTAACGTGATCAAAAAAGGGACCCATAATCCAGAGTTTATTCGCCAGCCTTCAGCACAAATGATTGATTATTTAGCTTCTCACGCTGACGCTATCACGAAACTTACCTTAGCACCTGAAATGGTAGAGCTTGATTATATTCGCCAATTAAAAGAGGCGGGCATTGTGATTTCTGCGGGGCATTCAAATGCAACGTACGAAGAAGCTAAGCGCGGTTTTAAAGCCGGTATTCGTTTCTCAACGCATCTTTTTAATGCGATGCCTTATATTTCAGGTCGTAGCCCTGGTTTAGTGGGAGCTATTTATGACACGCCTGAAGTTTATGCGGGCATTATTGCGGATGGTCTACATGTTCAATGGGCGAATATCCGTAACAGTAAACACCTAAAAGGGGATAAATTAATTTTAGTGACAGATGCCACAGCACCAGCGGGTATTGATCCTCAAACTGGTGAAATGGATCATTTTATCTTTGCAGGTAAAACCATATACTATCGTGATGGATTATGTGTTGATGAAAATGGCACACTCAGCGGTTCGTCACTGACGATGATTGAAGCAGTCAGAAACAGCGTAGAACATGTCGGTATCGCATTGGATGAAACACTTAGAATGGCAACGCTCTATCCAGCAAGAGCCATCGGAGTTGATGACTGTTTAGGGTCAATAGCTCCGGGTAAAATTGCGAATTTGACCGCATTTAACCACGACTTCACTATTCTTGCGACTTATGTAAACGGAAAGGAAGTCTACAAAATGAGTAACTAGCTAATGAATCAAAGACACTCGCTAAAGCAAATTGGTAATATTGACCTCGTTAAACAACTCAATAGTGCTGTCGTCTATAGCTTGATAGACCAACATGGTCCGATATCAAGAATCCAAATAGCGGAGCAAAGCCAGCTAGCCCCCGCCAGCGTCACTAAGATCACTCGTCAGCTACTCGAACGCGGTTTAATTAAAGAAGTTGACCAACAGGCCTCCACAGGGGGCCGTCGAGCTATCTCAATTGTCTCCGAACATAAAAATTTCCATACCATTGGGGTCCGTTTAGGTCGATATGATGCCACTATCGCATTATACGACTTAGGCGGAAAAATGATTGTGGATGGCCACTACCCTATTTCAGAACCTTCTCAAGAAGCCGTCGAGCAGAAACTGATTGAAGCACTCGAAGGTTTTATCGAGGAAAACCATCGTCGTATCAAAGAACTGATTGCCATCTCAATTATTCTGCCAGGTTTAGTGGATCCAAATCGCGGCATTATTTTTTATATGCCTCATATTAAAGTCGATAACTGGCACCTCATTGATAATCTGCAAGCGCATTTTAATATCACTTGCTATGTCGGCCATGATATTCGTAGCCTCGCGCTGGCGGAGAGCTATTTTGGTGCAACACGGGATTGCGAAGACTCTTTATTAGTCCGTATTCATCGAGGCGCTGGGGCAGGTTTGGTAATCAATAAAGAAATTTTACTTAATCATCGCGGTAATTTAGGGGAGATAGGTCATATTCAAGTCGACCCGCTAGGGGAACTGTGCCACTGCGGTAATTTCGGCTGCTTAGAAACCATTGCCTCTAATCAAGCCATTGAAGCGCGTGTTAAACAACGCTTAGAACAAGGCTATTCCAGCACGCTAACAGCAGAAACTTGCACTATTTCGTCTATTTGCCAAGCCGCAAATAAAAACGACCCACTCGCCACCGAGGTGATTCAGCACGTTGGTAGGCAAATTGGTAAAGCGATTGCCATTGCGATTAACTTATTCAACCCAGAAAAAGTCGTGATTGCAGGGGATATCACGGAGGCTGAACACATTTTACTGCCCGCCATCCAAAGCTGTATCGATACCCAAGCACTTAAAGGCTTCCGTGAAAATTTACCCATTGTCACCTCTCAATTAATCCATAACTCGGCAATTGGGGCGTTTGCCTTAACGAAGCGTGCAATGCTTAATGGTGAACTACTGCAAAAATTGTTTGATAATTAATAGGGCTTCTATAAAAGCAGACTCAGGTCTGCTTTTTTGTTTTAACAAACTCCGCAACAAAAAAACGCCTTCCCTATCACCATAACTATCACCAAAAATTGTACAATTTAAAATCTATTTGTATTTTCTCAAATTATATCGGCTTCTTTCAAAGGCAACTCCCACAAAATACATTTATTTTTTCCCGCTATTTTTTGAACAGATAAAGTCTCAAAAGAGGATTTTTTTCAAATTGAGGGTTGTTTTTTGCTGGCTTTATCGACAAAATGATTATTCAACAAACAAACAGACGCATTTTCTGAAAAATAGTGCAAAAAGCTGTTGACTGTAGGGTCTGTAATTAGCATAATGCGCCCCGCAACGCCGATGAAGGTTAAGCAAAAAAGATGGCTATGTAGCTCAGCTGGTTAGAGCACAACACTCATAATGTTGGGGTCACAGGTTCGAATCCCGTCATAGCCACCATTTATTTGCGGGAGTGGCGAAATTGGTAGACGCACCAGATTTAGGTTCTGGCGCCGCAAGGTGTGCAAGTTCAAGTCTTGTCTCCCGCACCATTTTCCTTCTCGGTAGTGTTGAATTTAAGATTGGGGTATCGCCAAGCGGTAAGGCACCAGGTTTTGATCCTGGCATTCCCAGGTTCGAATCCTGGTACCCCAGCCATCTTAAAACATTCAATAGTAGAATTCCCGGATGGGGTATCGCCAAGCGGTAAGGCACCAGGTTTTGATCCTGGCATTCCCAGGTTCGAATCCTGGTACCCCAGCCATCTACTACCCCCTCTTGTTGCAAATAATCATTCCAAAGAAATAGACAATGGCTATGTAGCTCAGTTGGTTAGAGCACAACACTCATAATGTTGGGGTCACAGGTTCGAATCCCGTCGTAGCTACCATTTCTTTTGTTGTTGGGGTATCGCCAAGCGGTAAGGCACCAGGTTTTGATCCTGGCATTCCCAGGTTCGAATCCTGGTACCCCAGCCATCCTTATCTCTCTTCAACAAAGCAAAAAGAAGTCAATTTCTCCATTTCAGTTATCACTTTTTTTGATAGATTCAGCTCAATCTAAAAAAACAGGTAATAAAACCATTTTTGTTACTAAACCCAATTTTTTACGTCAATTTTTGCATGATTATGCATATTTTCAGTTGGAATACGTCCTTTTTTATCTTTTTTAGTTTATTAAATCCTAAGATTACTAATTAAACAGCCACTTAATCAGTTTAAATGTTAACTAATCAACATTTCGCCTAAAAAATTTACTTTTACATAACTTTTATATTAAATTTGTGACTTTAATCATTCCTATTTAACGACTGAAGATGGTAATCTGCGCTGGAATTGTAGTTAGGTATGATTGGTGGCTAAAAGGATTTATTCACTTAAGCCACTTAAAAACTCACTCCCATCTTCCGTTCTATTAATTAGTTCTCAAAAACTCAAATAAAAGTTTTAAACCTAATAATTATAAATTGCCAAAACGCAACATTTTTACAGAGAAAATTTATGCGAAACATGATAAAGCAACCAATATATAAAATCTTATATGTTCAGGTCATCGTAGCCATCGTCCTAGGTATCGCGCTAGGCCACTTTTACCCAGACATTGGAGAGTCATTAAAACCACTTGGTGATGCATTCATCAAAATCGTTAAAATGATCATCGCACCCGTTATCTTCTTAACCGTAGTAACAGGTATTTCGGGTATGTCAAACATGAAGGCTGTCGGTAGCGTTGCGGGCAAAGCAATGTTGTACTTCATTACCTTCTCTACTATCGCTTTAATCATTGGTCTCATCGTTGCGAACATCATTCGCCCGGGTGATGGTTTAAATATTGATCCTGCCACTCTTGATAGTTCTAAAGTGGCTGGCTATGTTGCCAAAGCCCACGAATCGTCCATTGTTGGCTTCTTGATGAATATCATCCCTGATACCGTCATTAGCCCACTGGTCAATGGCAACATTCTCCAAGTTCTGTTCATTGCTGTTATTTTCGGATTAGCATTAGCAGCAACGGGCAAGCATGGCGAACCCATTGTTAAGTTACTGCAAAACTTCTCTGAGCCCGTGTTCAAAATGGTTGCGATGCTGATGAAACTCGCACCGATCGGGGCATTCGGCGCCATGGCATTTACCATTGGTAAATATGGAATTTCATCTATCGGTAACTTAATGATGCTGATAATGACGTTCTACATAACCTCTTTACTGTTCGTTATCTTAGTATTAGGGGCGGTAGCCAAATATAACGGCTTCTCAATCATCGAATTGATAAAATACATCAAGGACGAGCTCTGGTTGGTTTTAGGGACATCGTCTTCTGAAGCGGCCCTGCCAAGCTTAATGAGAAAAATGGAACATGCTGGGTGTGAAAAATCAGTTGTGGGCTTAGTGATCCCAACGGGGTATTCATTTAACCTTGATGGTACCAACATTTATATGACCATGGCGGCTCTGTTTATCGCACAAGCCACTAACATCGAGCTCACTATTTGGGAGCAAATCTCTTTACTGCTGGTTGCGATGATCAGCTCAAAAGGTGCGGCAGGTGTTACAGGTGCTGGTTTCATTACCTTAGCCGCAACACTGATGGTTGTACCAAGCATTCCCGTTGCTGGTATGGCTTTAATTTTGGGGATTGATCGCTTTATGTCTGAGTGCCGTGCATTAACTAACTTAGTGGGTAATGCATGTGCATGTATCGTGGTTGCACGTTGGGAAAAAGAGTTAGATACCGAAAAACTGGCTCATGCATTCTCAGCAAAAAATGAAACATTAGATTCAGTGATCACTGAAGATGACAGCGTCAATACTGAGATTAAAAACGTCCAGCCTGTTGATTTAACAAATCATAAATAATCGTTTGGATTGATAACAAATAGGCCGCTAATCTGCGGCCTATTTTTATGATTTACGGTAAGCCTATATTCCTAGCGCATATTTTAACGCCAGCTTTTTCGCTTCACCCGCTCTTTGCGCCGCCATCAACCCAAGGTTTCTAAATACTTTTAGTCCCGGTAGGTTTTCGCTAAAGACCATATAGAACACATCCATACCAGCTTGCATCACTAAGTTATCGGGCAAACGACGACGTTCATAGCGTTTTAGTACATCCATCGAATACCATGGCTGTAAGTATTCACGTGCATAGCTTACTACACTCAATAAACTATCCACATCACGATAACCTAAGTTAACCCCTTGTCCTGCTAGCGGATTAATTGTATGTGCGGCATCCCCAATCAACACTAAACCGTCGATAACATAACGATTCGCATGATGGCGTGTTAATGGAAAAGCCCCCGATGCAATTGCAGTGACCTTACCGAGACGCTCAGGAAACGCTTCTGAAATCGCCCCTGTGAGTTGTTCCATTGACATGCCTTGTAAACGCCTAATCTTAGCTGGACTGTCATACCAGACTAATGAAGCCCAATTATCGTATAACGGCAAAAATGCCCGAGGTCCCGATGGGAAAAATTTCTGCCAGGTTTTATCTTGTTGAGGTTGTTCGGTTTTAATAGTAATCAGCATGCACGATTGGCGATACTGCCAACCACGACTGCCAATCCCTGCCATTTTGCGGACCTGAGAGTTTGCGCCATCTGCGCCCACAACCAGTTTTGCTTCCAAAAGACGATTATCATCAAGAGTTAATTGCCATTCTTTTTGGTTTTTGGGCTGATATAAATTCACTAAGTTTGCCGGACAAACTCGTGTTAAATTGCTGTACTTCTCGCACTCTTGCCATAAAGCAAGCTGTAATACCCGATTTTCAACCATAAAACCGAGCTCAGGTAAACCAAGGCTTTGGGCATCAAACACCACATTGCTATCAGGTTCTTCCCAGGTTTCTAATTGACGATAAGGAGCACAGCGCATCGCTTCAACATGTTGCCATGCACCAAGTTGCTTTAATAATTCAACGGAAGCTCGGCTGATAGCCGAAATACGGACGTCTGGATGACTGTGTGGCTCAAATGGTGCGGGTTGTGCCTTTTCAAGCAAAGCCACCTTCATCCCTTCTTGGGCGAAGCCCAATGCCGCCGCTGCGCCAGTCATACCCGCGCCAACTACGACAACATCATAAGATTCGATTTGTTTATTCATCATTTTGGCCACTATTTACGAATTGATTGCCATATTGTACCGAAAATTTATTGCCCTCGCAGACAATATCTCCATTTGAACGCGAGGGGCTGTTTACCTGTACTGCTGATTTTTAACGCTAAAAAAGGTTAAAAAACTAGAAAATGGATAAATGTGTTAATCCTGCTGACTAATTCTTATTTGAATACAGTATGCTGCTTAAACACTGCTCTATGGGTTCGATTAACGCACGTTTCACCCAGTTAATACTGCCTTGCCGAGTTCACACGGCGGCGAACCCCTCGCCTTGCCTAAAATGGCTTTAATTCGAATAAAAATCGACCGTCAAAGATAAACAGCCCCTAGCCACTGAGCCCCCAAATGAATACAATACGTCCTAATTTTTAAAACAATAGGCAAATGCCTGCCCTTAAATTTCAAGTAGTGATATTATTTCTCGCTATCTTTGCATTTATCCCATCATACAATGATGTCCTTAATCAAAATGCAGACGAGTTCCCAAAAGAGGGTAGGACTTTGGATTTACAACGCGTTTCGGGGTCCATTACACTAGCCGCTTCGAAAACACCGGATATACGACATGTCGACGAATAAAAAGTTATACATTAAAACTTGGGGCTGCCAAATGAATGAGTATGACTCATCCAAAATGGTCTCTTTATTAGAAAGCACCCACGGTTATCAGCTAACTGAAATTGCTGAAGAAGCAGATTTACTTCTGCTTAACACCTGTTCGATTCGGGAAAAGGCTCAAGAAAAAGTCTTCCACCAGCTTGGGCGTTGGAAGTTTTTTAAAGACAAAAACCCTAACATCATTATTGGTGTTGGCGGCTGTGTTGCATCTCAAGAAGGGGATTTTATCCGCCAACGTGCACCAAGTGTTGACATTGTCTTTGGTCCACAGACATTGCACCGCCTTCCGGAGATGATCAACCAAGTGCAAGGTACTCGCAGCCCTGTTATCGATATCAGCTTCCCTGAAATTGAGAAGTTTGACCGCTTACCAGAACCACGGGCAGAAGGGCCTACTGCTTTTGTTTCTATTATGGAAGGGTGTAATAAATACTGCACTTTCTGTGTGGTGCCATACACCCGTGGTGAAGAAGTTAGTCGCCCATGTGACGATATCTTATTTGAAATCGCACAGTTGGCCGCACAAGGTGTACGAGAAGTTAACTTACTGGGTCAAAACGTTAACGCTTATCGCGGTGAAACCTTTGATGGTGAAATTTGTTCATTTGCGGAGTTACTGCGATTAGTCGCTGCGATTGATGGTATTGACCGCGTGCGTTTCACCACTAGCCACCCTATTGAATTTACCGACGATATTATTGATGTTTATCGTGATACGCCTGAATTAGTCAGCTTCTTGCACCTGCCTGTGCAAAGTGGTTCAGACCGCATTCTCACTATGATGAAACGTGCTCATACGGCTCTTGAATACAAAGCAATTATTCGCAAACTGCGCGAAGCTCGCCCGGGTATTCTCATCAGCTCTGACTTTATTGTTGGTTTCCCTGGTGAAACCACCGATGATTTTGAAAAAACGATGAAGTTGATTGCAGATGTTAACTTTGACATGAGTTATAGCTTTGTCTATTCCGCACGTCCAGGCACGCCAGCGGCCGATTTACCTGATGACGTTACTGAAGATGAGAAAAAACAGCGTCTATACTTACTGCAACAGCGTATTAATCAGCAGGCTTTAAATTTCAGCCGTCAAATGCTGGGGACCGTTCAACGCATCTTAGTTGAAGGGACGTCGCGTAAAAACATTATGGAACTGTCTGGGCGCACTGAGAATAACCGTGTTGTGAACTTTGAAGGCACACCGGATATGATCGGCAAATTTGTGGATGTTGAGATTGTGGATGTCTATACCAATTCATTACGTGGTAAAGTCATTCGTACAGAGGATCAAATGGGTCTTCGCGTTCATGAATCACCCGAGTCTGTTATTGCACGTACCCGTAAAGAAGATGAGCTAGGTGTTGGCAGTTTTCAACCCTAAGCCGTAACCATAGGATATTCAGTGACTGAGACAAAAAATTTGCAAATCGCAACTCAAGAAATCTTTCTAGAACCCGCAGATAACCAGCGTTTAATGAGCCTCTGCGGGCCATTTGACGATAATATCAAGCAGCTAGAACGCCGCCTTGCTATCGAAATTAATCGCCGTGATAACCGTTTTAAACTATCGGGTAAACCGCTTAATGTTCAAGCGGCGAGCAAAATTTTGCGTCAACTGTATGTCGATACCGCGCCTGTGCGCGGTGTCATTCCTGATATCGATCCTGAGAATATTCACTTAGCCATTCTTGATAGTCGCGTTTTAGAGCAATCGGCCGAAAGCGTTCCTGACTATGGCAAAGCCGTCAATATCAAAACCAAACGTGGTGTGATAAAGCCTCGTACGCCAAATCAAGCGCAGTACATTGCTAATATTTTAGATCATGATATTACATTTGGGATTGGTCCGGCGGGAACAGGGAAAACCTATTTAGCCGTAGCCGCTGCCGTCGATGCCTTAGAACGTCAAGAAGTTCGCCGCATTTTGCTCACACGCCCAGCCGTTGAAGCAGGAGAAAAACTAGGTTTTTTACCTGGGGATTTAAGCCAGAAAGTCGACCCTTATTTGCGCCCGCTTTATGATGCGCTGTTTGAGATGTTAGGCTTTGAAAAGGTTGAAAAACTGATTGAGCGCAATGTTATTGAAGTCGCACCACTGGCGTATATGCGTGGCCGGACTTTAAATGATGCGTTTATTATTTTAGATGAAAGCCAAAACACCACCATTGAGCAGATGAAAATGTTTTTGACGCGGATTGGTTTTAACTCCAAAGCGGTCGTTACAGGGGATATTACCCAAGTTGACTTACCGCGAGGCAGTAAATCAGGCTTGCGCCATGCGATTGAAGTACTCTCTGGCGTGGATGACTTGAGCTTTAATTTTTTCCACAGTGAAGACGTGGTTCGCCACCCTGTCGTTGCCAAAGTGGTTATGGCCTACGAAGCGTGGGAAGAGCAAGATAATAAACGTCGTCAACAATTACGTGAAGAAAAAGAACAGCAAAAAGAGCTGGAAAAGCAGGAAAACCAATAAATGAGTGACGTCATTCTCGATTTACAAATTGCGTGTGAAAAACCTGAAGGTTTGCCTTCTGAAGCACTATTCGAGCGCTGGTTAGCTGCCGTGTTACCCAAATTTCAAGCGCAAAGCGAAGTCACTATTCGTATTGTTGACGAAGCGGAAAGTCACCATTTAAACCTGACTTATCGTGGAAAAGATAAACCAACCAATGTGTTATCTTTTCCTTTTGAAGCTCCACCTGAAATTGAGCTTCCCCTGCTCGGGGACCTAATTATTTGCCGCCAAGTCGTTGAACAAGAAGCTATCGAACAGCAAAAAAGTGCTGAAGAACATTGGGCACATATGGTGGTTCACGGTTGCTTGCATTTATTAGGTTATGATCATATTGAAGATGATGAAGCTGAGGAAATGGAAGGTTTAGAAACTGAAATTTTGGCAGAACTGGGCTATGAAGACCCTTATCTTGCAGAAAAAGAGTGACTTAACTATAATTTTTTAAGCGTCTTTTACAGAAAAAGCATTATTTTACAAAAAACTGACGGTTATTTTGCAGATAAACCGTCAGTTTTATGCTAAAAAAGAATGAAGTAAGCTGTTTTTATTAACTAAGCTCTAAATACTTTATCTGCTAACTCTTTTGCTTAACGAGATAGCTAAAACCAGCCAACAACGCTGCGGTTCGATATATGATGAGTAACGACTATCTAATACTCTAAATAATTCGGATTGCAGCTAGGCGGCCAGCGAGGATATCCCGATGAGCATACACTAGTATGTGATTCGGGTAGCCGAGTGCAGCCAACAACGCTGCGGTTCGATATATGATGAGTAACGTCTATTAAATACTCTAAATAATTCGGATTGCAGCTAGGCGGCCAGCGAGGATATCCCGATGAGCATACACTAGTATGTGATTCGGGTAGCCGAGTGCAGCCAACAACGCTGCGGTTCGAAGTATGACGAGTATTTTTTGAGGAAAAAAAAATTAACCGCCATGAGCGACGATAACTCTTCGAGTAACGATAACCCAGGTCCTAAGAAAGGGTTCTTTGCACTGTTAAATCACCTTTTTCATGGTGAACCTAAAAATCGTGATGATTTAGTCGAATTAATTCGCGACTCTGAACAAAACGATTTAATCGATCCTGATACCCGTGAAATGCTTGAAGGGGTTATGGATATCGCGGATCAGCGTGTACGTGACATTATGATCCCGCGTTCCCAAATTGTTACCTTAAAACGTAACCAAACCCTTGATGAGTGTTTGGATGTCATTATTGACTCTGCTCACTCCCGCTTCCCTGTTATCAGCGAAGATAAAGATCATATCGAAGGACTGCTGATGGCGAAGGATTTACTGCCATTTATGCGCACAGATGCAGAGCCTTTTAGTATTGATAAGGTCTTGCGCCAAGCGGTTGTTGTTCCTGAAAGTAAACGTGTAGACCGATTACTCAAAGAGTTCCGTTCCCAACGTTATCATATGGCTATCGTTATCGATGAATTTGGTGGCGTTTCAGGTCTTGTGACCATCGAAGATATTTTAGAATTGATTGTGGGTGAAATTGAAGATGAATACGACGATCAAGATGATGTCAATATTCGCCAATTGAGTCGTCACTCCTATTCTGTCCGTGCACTGACACAGATAGAAGATTTCAATGAGGCTTTCAATACCCATTTTAGTGATGATGAAGTCGATACGCTTGGTGGACTGGTGATGCAGGCCTTTGGCCATTTGCCTTCCCGTGGTGAAACCATCACAATAGATAACTATCAGTTTAAAGTTGCTATGGCAGACAGTCGTCGAATTCTGCTGCTTCACGTGAAAATTCCAGACGATGCGCCAGTTCCTACTTTGGAAGAAGAACAGACTTAATGAACTCAATGTCGATATATCAAAGTCAGTGGCTGCGGTTGCTGCTGGCTTTATTGTTCGGAGCCAGTGGAACACTGGCTTTTTCGCCTTTTGACATCTGGCCAGCCGCACTACTTTCGATTTTATTTCTCCAATTACTCACCCTAGAACGCCGTGTAAAACAGTCTTTTGCTATCGGGTTTGCTTGGGGATTTGGTCTATTTGGCAGCGGAGTTAATTGGGTCTATGTCAGCATTGCTGATTTCGGTGGAATGCCGGGACCAGTAAATGTCTTTATTGTTATATTATTAGCGGCTTACCTTTCCCTTTATACAGGGCTATTTGGCGCTTTACTGGCTAAACTCGCCCCTAAAACCAATATTTGGCGCTTAGTTTTCGTCGCCCCAGCCCTCTGGCAAGTCACCGAGTTTCTTCGCGGCTGGATACTCACTGGGTTCCCATGGCTGCAATTTGGGTATAGCCAAATTGATGGACCGATGAAAGCACTCGCTCCCGTATTTGGAGTGGAAATGATTACGTTGCTATTGTTTAGCATCAGTGGTCTGTTAGTACTCGCTATCCTACGCCGTAGCTTTATTGCGCTGGCGGTTGCAGCTGTTTTAACTTTTGCCCCATTAGTTGCCAAAAATATACAGTGGTTCACCCCTCTTGAGAGCAAAAAGATGCAAGTGGCGCTGGTTCAAGGCAATATTCCCCAATCGATGAAATGGGAAGCCAGTTTTTTACAAAAAACCAAAGATACCTATATGGCGCTTTCTCGCCCTTATATCGGTAAAGCCTCTTTGATTATTTGGCCTGAGTCTGCGGTGCCTTCCGTTGAACTTGATAACCAAACGTGGCTTAAGTCTCTCGACCAATTATTAGCGCAGTCCAACACCCAATTAATTACAGGGATTGTGGATGCCAGACCGATGGATGGTGAATACACTTTCTATAATACAATCATTGTGTTAGGGGATAAAAAACCGTATTTATACCCATCTAAAAACCGTTATAACAAACACCATTTAGTCCCATTTGGTGAATATGTCCCTTTAGAAGACTTACTGCGACCAATCGCGCCATTCTTTAATTTGCCGATGTCAGGCTTTAGCCGTGGTGATTACCAACAAGCTCAGTTAGCGGTTGGCAATATTCATCTGACTGCGGCCATTTGCTATGAGATTATTTTAGGTACACAAGTCAGAGATAACTTTAAACCTGATAGCGACTACTTACTTACCGTTTCAAATGATGCATGGTTTGGGCAGTCCATTGGCCCATGGCAGCACTTCCAGATGGCACGGATGCGCGCTTTAGAATTGGGTCGCCCACTATTACGTTCTACCAATAATGGCATCACGGCCGTGATCAGTGCTGATGGCGCGATACAAGATATGCTTGCGCAATTCAAAACTGCCACACTGGCTACTGAAGTGACACCAACGACAGGCTTAACACCTTATGCACGTTGGAGTAATTATCCGATGTGGGGGGTTGTTGTGGTCTTTGGCGTGCTAGGCTTTGCGATGAATAGACGCCGGAAATAGTCATGATCAGCCCGCCTCAATAACACAATCAACTTTATTGAGGCGGGTGTTACACTAACCAATGAGCTGCCCTTGTAAGTCAGCAATTTTTACAGTCACAATACAGCCCGCATTAAACTGTAAAAAATCATCTTCGATGCCATCGGAAAAAATTACGCCATTATCTGGCATTAAGGACTCTAGTGCTAAAGGTGACTGAGGCTCTATTGTGCCAAATACCCATTTAGTGCCCGTCGTTTTACTTAAAAATGGTTCTCTAACACTAAACTGTAATTTGCTTTCTCCCCAACCGAATCCATTTGAAAGCGGATGTGAAGTTGTTCCTGTAATAGCTTGTGCTCCCGCTAAGATAGATTGAAACCACCCAGTTGAGCCTAGCCCTGTCGATATAATGATCCCCGAAGAAGACTGAAGCTCTTGTTCCCCTTGCCAATTTAACAAATAACGCGCGGAGGTATGACTTTTAGGTCCAATAAATAAGTCATTAACCGCCAGTAATGACTGCCCATCATTGGTTGTTGCCTGCGCAAAGGTCACTGATTTTTGTTCAACCTGACCTTTCATTGTTTTCATTACCACCTCTTGTAACTGGCCAATTTCAAATGGCAGTAATTTACCATCCCACCTTGCTGGATCGGGGTTAATCGCAATAACGGGCTGCCCTTTTAAATACTTTAACGTATTAGCCACTAAGCCATCTTGGCCAATCACGACGATAATGTCCTGCTTAGAAAATTGATAGCTTGGTAATAATTTTCTTTCCAATAATTGAAATCGACCTAACGCCTTCAAGATTGATTCAGCTTGAACTAATTGCCGCTGATACAAATCATGTTCATTCAGGTAATCATCGACTTCTACATGGTTGTGTTCCAAATAAAACTTTGCCTGTGGCCAAGTATTGAAGCGTTCAATCAGTTCTTGTAAACGCGTTTTACGCATCACTAGAATGAATCGGGCATCATCCATCTTATTCATGATTTCACTCCTTTCTTCATTAGTTGGCCGAATAAATCAGGGGAAATGTTTAGCTCACCAATTTTCCCTGCATTTTGCGCCAATGATTCAAATGCCATTGCCATCAATTGCTCTGGTCCCATTTTCGCCAACGCAAGTGCTTTTAAGTTTTCCACTGGTAATTGGCTGTAGGCTTTCATTTTAGATTCAATCGCATAGGCATCTGCATCGGATTGGATCCGTTGATTTTCTACGCTAAGTGCCACCAGCTCATTACGTTTTGCTTCTGCACTTACCTGTGCCGTCAATTCTTCTTGCTTGATCTCTGCACGTTCACGTAACAATTTACGTTCATTATCAAGACTAGCCTCTTCAATTTGCTGCTCTTTGGCTTGTACGGATAAGTCAGTTTCTAGCTCAGCTTCTTTGATAGTCCTTTCTTGCTCGACAGAAAACTTACGTCTGGCATAGATAGCGTCGTCGGCTTCTTTCAAAATAGACTCTCGCGCTTGTGCTTCTAACGCTTTGAGGGTTTCAGGTGAAGGCGCAATTGCCGCAATAGAAACATCTAAGATAGCGATGCCCAATGATTCTATTGCGGGTTGTTCTGCAAGTTGCTTACAGACTAATGTCACCAATGATTGGCTAATCAATAATGCATCTCGCAAAGAAGTGCTCTGTATCTTAGCTTGGATGATCGTTTGAGCCGCACGCACCACCCTATCGCTCAGTTTAAGCGGATCTTCGGATGCGTAACCTTTTCCGTCCTTAGTTAGGTTGAAATTTAAAACATCCGCTGTTTTTTCAGCAGCGACTACCTGAAATGAAATCTGCCCTTGTACACGTAAACTCTGGAAATCAGCCGTTTGCAGATTAAATATAAACGGTGCCTCTTGGGCATTGAGTGGTAAAGCCGCAATCGATGTTTTGTCTGCGTTATACCAAAAACTGAGCCCTTTACCTTGTTTACGCACTTTTCCATTCACTGATTGAATAACAAATGTAGATGGATCTGCTTTGAAATATTTAAAGTTTATCATTTTGTAACCCTCATTATTGTCTTTATGACTTTAATTAATTATTGTCCTATAGACACAAACAAGTCAAGGATTAAATGTCTTAATGACAATAAATATTTTTGCGTGTATGATTTAGCTTTACATACCATCTTTGGCTTTGAGTGATAACACTATGAATGAAAAAGAATTTCTTGCTAACTATGACAGAAAAGATTATTTATCACCTTTACTCACTGTCGATGCGGTTTTGTTTACTTACCATGAAAATACATTGAAGGTCTTGCTCGTTGAACGGGCTAATTTTCCAGAAAAAGGGAAATGGGGATTACCGGGAGGGTTTATTGATGAGCAAAATGATCAAACCATCGAAGATGCTGTTTTACGTAAGTTAAAAGAAAAAACAGGGGTGATCCCACCTTATATTGAACAGCTTTGTACAGTGGGAAACCACCAACGGGATCCACGGGGTTGGTCTGTAACTGTGTGCTACACCGCATTGATTGCTTACCAAGCCTGCGAACCCCATATTGAAACAGTGGACTCCGTCAAATGGGTAGCGATTGATGACATTGAGCAATTATCCCTCGCATTTGATCATCTTGAACTTTACCAACAAGCTAGAGAGCGTTTAACACAAAAATCCCTGTATTCAATTGTGCCAGGTTTTGCCCTACCCGATGTGTTTACCTTAGCAGAATTGCAACATGTGCATGAAGTATTGATTGGTAAGCCCTTGCAAAATAAGTCTTTTAGACGTCGTCTAGAGCAAGCCGATTTATTGATTGATACGGGGGAAAAACGTCATGAACGTGGCCGACCGGCTAATTTATACCGCTTAAAACCGCAATCGGCAGATTATCGCTTTATTCGCAATTTAGAGTTTTAACCGCCAACAGGCCTGATAAGTCGCCATTATCAGGCATAATAGCCAACCCTAGTGACAAATAGCAGGGGTCACAATGTAGGTGAAAACCAATTTATCTGATTTATGATAATTGTGCGTGATCCCTTCAGGGAACATTTCATGCAGCATTTTCATCCCTGCATCTTTACCACAATAGTTTTTATCTAAGATCTCACGCATATTTTGCTGCCAACTTTCACCTTCCAACACCTTATCTGGGATACCTTTAATGGTGTACTGGTAAAACAACATCCCATTTTTGGCGGTGACCTCCGTTAATAGCGTCACATCATCAATCAACATCGGTAGTGATTTTGCCATTTCAGACAGGAAAACATCGCGCAATAAGGTCGGATCATCGTCACCTTTAGCATTAAACGCATTGATTTTTTCTTCCGTTGAATTCGCTTTAATTTCGTCATAACGCTGTTGTAATTCTGAGTTTGCCGTCGTTGCTGAGGGTTGTTCAACTGGTTTTTTCTCTTCAACATCAGGGGAACATCCGGCGATTAATACCACACCTAAAAATAAACCAACCACTTTTCTAAACATAAACATTCCATCCACCTAATTTTATTATTTATATAGCCGAATGAGTTTAGCACAACGGTAAATTAAACTTATAGACAGAAAAATCCCCTTTTTCAATCTAAAGGGGACGATGGAAATATTAGAATGATGCCAGCCACATGCGCATTTTTAAGCCGTAAGAGCTGGTCCAACCCGAAGTAAAGCTGACTAATTCCCCGTTATCAATCACCATAAATGTTGGCGTTGCACTAACCCCGACAGCGTTGGAAAGCTGCCCGCTAATGTCATTAATAACTGGAAAGTTGAGATCTTTCTTTACCATGCCATTAATTAAACGCGGGGTTTCACCTGAGCGTATTGCAACCGAGATAATCGGCATACCCGACTGGCTTAAATCGGATACCGTTGGCGATGTTAAATTGCATACCCCACACCATGTCGCCCAAAAGTAAACCAATATGGGTTTTTCTCTGCTTAATTCTGCCAATGAAACGGATTCACCATTGGCCAAAGTGTGTTGTTCTAATAGTACAGGCGCAAGGGTTTGTGGCTTGCGCCACAGGTCCATGACTGTGAAGGCAACAAATAAAATAATCGCCAAAACAATAAGCTCTTTAGACCACTTTTTTAGTCTATTCATGCTGTTATTTACCTATTTGTTATCAAATAGTACAAATCTAAGATGCAAGAAACCAAAGCATTCAATCGAAATTAATGCTCTTCTATTTAGGCTTAGGCAAAATGTATTGTTTCCTGATTCTCTTATGCGCTTTCTTAGCGCTTATCCTCTAAATAATTCGTGTTGTGGCTGGGCAGCAAGAGGAGCTAAGCCAACAACACCACAGCACGAAGTATGACGAGCATACGCCACAGCGCGAACTATGACGAGGAAGATTATTTCAGCTTGGCTAACTGCTCCTTCACCACCGCTTCAAACTGCTGTGCATCGATAGCCCCTGGGATCATCTCATCGCCCACTAACGTCGCTGGCGTTCCATTGACCCCAAGTTTTTCCGCCAACATCATATTGGTGCGGATACCTTCACG
Source organism: Providencia rettgeri (assembly GCF_041075285.1). NCBI lineage: Bacteria > Pseudomonadati > Pseudomonadota > Gammaproteobacteria > Enterobacterales > Morganellaceae > Providencia > Providencia rettgeri. Next base: position 2,510,773 of record NZ_CP163512.1, read on the forward strand.
GCTTTTCTCACTCGCTTTGAGCTTATCGTTACCTGTTGCTTTGAGTGCATCTTTAATATTCGCATCGGATAACATGCCTTGTTTTTGCATAAACTTATGATGTAGTGCTTCGAATGCTTTTGGATCTTCCTGCCACAGTGTCATGGTCAGTTGTGCTGAATCTAAAGACGTTTGCCCCTTAAAAGGTAAGTACTTGATCACCACAGCAACGTCATCGGGATATTTTTTTACAATATCGACCAATTGAGGATCAAAGCGTTTGCAATACGGGCAGTTAAAATCGGTAAAGTTGACAAGAACCAGCTTGGCATCTTTTTTCCCCAAACGCGGACTTGTTGGGTCATTAAATAGTGCGTCGTGCTCCGCTTTGAGTGTTTCTTTCATCTGCGCTTGTTGCTTTTCGCCTTGTTTTGCTTGCAGAGCAACTATTGCTTCTTCGAGAATTTCTGGGTTTTCAACTAATGTATCACGCACTAACTTTCGTACTTGTGCTTCTTGGTCTGCCGTTAATGGTGCGCCTTGTGCTGTTGCACCGATCATGAGAGATGAGAACAGAACAGCTAAAATTGTTTTTTTCATTTTGTGGCTCCTTTGGCCTGATTCATAACTGAGATTAGCGATCCACGGTCAAGTATTGTTGACAGTACTTCGCCGTCGGCCAAATTAGGGCCATAAATCTGATTAAAGGGAACTGCAACTTGCCCACGTTTTTGCAAAAACGCAGTAATTTCAGGAGAGGGTTTTGTCCAATCTCCACGTAATGCGACAACATCAGGCTCACTGAGTAGCTGCTGAATATCATCTCTTAATAATACATTGTATTTGTTTGCCTTACAGGTAACACACCATTCCGCAGTAACATCAATAAAGACTCGCTGGTTATTGGCCAACGCCTCATTAATCGCCTGCTCCGTCAAAGGCTGCCAGTTAACCGAATCTTTCACCAATGCACGGCTTCCAGTCTGCTGGTCTTGAGTCATCCAAACAAAGGCCCCTGCAAACAGTGCAAATAACACGAATGGGAAAATGGCTGCTTTTATTCCCCTTTTGATAGCAATAAAGACCACCAGCAAAACTAAGAATATCATCGCAATCGCCGTGGAATAAGTTGCACCAAAATGGGGAATTAACAAGCTAATCAACCATAGGCTAGACACTAACATCATCAGACCAAGTACAGCGCGCAACTTCAACATCCATGTACCTGGTTTGGGTAATAATTTAGCGATAGCAGGGAAAGCGGCAATCAGCAACCAAGGTAAGCTCATCCCTATACCTAATGCAGTGAAAATAAGCCAGAGTTCACTCATCGGTGCCGCAAGGGCAAAAGCCACTGCTGTGCCCAAAAATGGTGCAGAACACGGTGTAGCTAACAGCGTAGCAAAAACTCCCTGCCAAAAATGACCACTATTACCATGACCACCCGCCGTCGCAAGACGTGTGTTAGTTTTACTGCCAAGATTAATTTCGAATAGACCAAATAAATTCGCGGTAAACAGAGCAGTCACCAGCACCATAAACCCAATAAACCACGGATTTTGAAATTGAATTCCCCAGCCAACCGCTTGCTGACCAACCCGTAGCAACGTCATCAGCAGGGCGAGTAACCAAAAGGAGACTAAGATCCCTGAGGAAGACAGCAAAAATTGGCGACGAATAGTTTTTTGCTCACCTTGAGGCACCATCAGCACGGAGCCCAGTTTCATTGCAAGCACAGGGAGAACGCATGGCATTAAGTTAAGAATTAATCCCCCAACGACAGCGAATAAGACGACTTGCCACAAGGCGATCGCACTGCCAGCACTATTTTGACTGATCACACCAGTAAATGGCGTTACTTCACTGCTAATTTGCTGGGAAATGTCACCATCAGTGACCACAAAAGAGACTGTTTTACCTGTTAAGTCTGGTGACGCCTCGCCCCAATCATCGCTTACATCGATAGTTGCAGTGAGGTTATTTCCTGATGTTTTAATGACAGGCACCCCTAAGATTGCCCCTTCCACCACATCAGTGAAAATGTTCGGTTTAACCCATGGATTACCTGAGCTTTTTTGCAACTCAATAACCAGCTTTTCATTCGCAAAGCCGGTTTTTATTTGCTCGACTAAGCCACTCGTTGGCGGCACAGCCCCTTTGGCTTGATTAAAAGCCCATATAAAATCAGCGGGGGTTGGCTCGGTTAAATCAAGTTCAAAGGGATAATCCGTTAAAATACACACATTACTACAGGTCGATAGCGTTAAAACCCCAGCGAGTTTAGTGAGCTTTTCAGCACTGGAAACCGTAATAGGGAAGATAATATCCCCCATATACCCCTGAGTTGACACCCCAGCAACATCAAAGCGTCCCGGAGCTGGCCATTGCCAATCCACCGTTTCGATAGGGGTTGACCAAACTATTTCAGGCGCAACGCCGCCTTCTCCCGGTGAACGCCAATATGTTTTCCAGCCATCATCAAGTTTTACATCCAACAAAATATCTATTTTGCCATCATCTTGTTGGGTTGAACTTAACAGACGAACTTGTGCATGCATTGGTGTGTTATCACTCATCCAACCCGTTTTCGCAGGTTGTAACCACCCCGTATCCGCAGCCTGTAAGCTGCTAGAAAATAAAGCAAATAAAATCAAAAATGAATTAATTAAAAAACGCATTGTTTCCTCCAGAATAAATTACACAAACGAATGGCAATTCGTTGTGCGCTAATTCCGAAGATTACAAAACTGTAAATGTCGTCTGACTCTGGGAGGGGCATGTTTTTCTTCATTGTTTGCTCTAGATATAAATAGATTAGTGCAAAATACCATTAATGCAGCTAAAGCAAGGAACATAAAGAAGAAAGGTTCAATAACAGCAGGCAACAATGTGACTAAAGATTTAGCACTAAGCTCACAACTGGAAAGATGCGTACTGCTATCACTCTGTTCTAATTGAGATTTATCTATATAGGTAAGGTTAGACCCAGCACTGCTTTGTGTGTGACCTAAAACGTTTGGCACCAAAAAATTGGCAAATAGACGCTCTCCGACGGCACGTTGATTCATACAAACCAACACCATCAGACAGGCGAATATCACTAATCCTTTACCTAATTTTAAATGCCTGTTCATGCGTTTCTCGGTATATCTTCCTGAAATAACACCAACTAAACAACTTTAGCAATAATAACGATAAAAATCGAACTTTGACTAATACCGCTATGCCATCTATAAGTTAAATGGAGGTTACATCTTACACAGCAAAATATTCCGTACAAGTACCATCATCTAACTTTACAAATACGTTTTCCTTTTCGATAAACAAAAGTTCAGCTATCTCTAAAACTAGGCACAGAAATTGCTACATCTTACACAGAAATGAAAGTGACCCTAATTTGCACCTTAACCGTGCATGATTATCAGTTTTAAACAATTTTTAGTCGTTATCCGTCATATTAGTGCGCTGATTCAAGGATCCACCAAATAATATGCGAGATAGCTCTCGAAATTGAAACAATTCAATTTCATTGGTTAACAAATTTAATTACTTTTTAACAATAATAAAACATACAGCCGATAATCGTGGTATTATCTAAATCCTCGATATATCAGCAAATACAACACTACAAAGCCAGCGTCATTCAAATGTAACTTCGTTCTATGGCAGGGGACATTTGAAGTATGACGGGTTTACACCGATGTTTGAAAGGAGCTGTAATATGCGTATAAGTAAGCTTGTATTATCAATGATGCTTTTAGGTGCAACCTGCGCGGTTCAAGCAGATGAGTTAAACGGTACTCTGAAAAAAATCAAAGACAACGGTGTGATTGTTGTTGGCCACCGAGAATCCTCCGTGCCATTTTCTTATTATGACAATAACCAAAAAGTCGTTGGCTATTCGCAGGACTACTCAAACGAAATCGTTGATGCAGTGAAGAAAAAATTAAACATGCCTGATCTGCAAGTAAAATTAATTCCAATTACATCGCAAAACCGTATTCCATTGCTACAAAATGGTACCTTTGACTTCGAATGTGGTTCAACCACCAATAACGTAGAAAGACAAAAACAAGCTGCGTTCTCCAACACGATTTTCGTGGTTGGTACACGCTTACTCACTAAGAATGATTCTGGTGTCAAAGATTTTGCTGACTTAGCAGGAAAAAACGTAGTTGTAACCTCCGGTACAACGTCTGAAATTCTGTTAAATCAGCTAAATGACGAAAAGAACATGAAAATGCGCATTATCAGCGCCAAAGACCATGGCGATTCATTCCGTACCTTAGAATCTGGTCGCGCCGTTGCCTTTATGATGGACGATGCTCTGTTAGCCGGTGAGCGTGCGAAAGCGAAAAAACCTGAAATTTGGGAGATCGTTGGTAAGCCACAAACAGAAGAAGCGTATGGCTGTATGCTGCGTAAAGACGATCCGCAATTTAAAGCGCTGGTCGATGAAACTATCGCAGCGGTACAAACCTCAGGAAAAGCTGAAAAATCATTTGATCGCTGGTTCAATCAACCTATCCCACCAAAAAATCTGAATCTGAAGTTTACGTTGTCCGACGAAATGAAAGCGCTATTTAAAGCGCCAAATGACAAAGCACTAAACTAATAAAAAAGACAAACAGGGTGTTACTGGAAGTCAGGGTAGCAAGGCGGTCGTTCCCCGCCTTGCTTACTCTACTTAAGGCAGTTTATCTTTCCTGCTGATTTTGACAGCTAAGGAAGGTCAAAAAAATAACCCAAACAATGGATAAATGTGTCAATCAAGCTGACTGACTCTTATTTGAATGAAGTATGATGCTTAAACGCTGCCTTATGGGTTCGATTAAAGCGAGTTTCACGCATTTGATGCTACGTTAAGGACTCTATCCGAGTTCACTCGGCGGCGAATTTCTCGCCTTGCCTAATATGACGTTAATTCGAATAAAAATCGGCCTTCAAAGATAAGCAGCCCCTAGTATTCGGGACAATCTAATTGCCCACAGGAAGTCAATATTATGTCAATCAATTGGAATTGGGGGATTTTCCTTCAGGAAGCCCCATTTGGGAATACCACCTATTTAGGGTGGTTAATATCTGGCTTAGAAGTCACTGTTACACTTTCTATTTGCGCATGGATTATCGCATTCTTAGTCGGTTCATTTTTCGGTATTTTGCGTACCGTCCCTAACCGCTTTTTAGCTTTTTTAGGGACTGCTTATGTGGAATTATTCCGTAACGTGCCACTCATTGTACAATTTTTCACATGGTATTTAGTGATCCCTGAGCTGCTTCCGCGCTCAATCGGTGATTGGTTTAAAATGGAGTTAGATCCTAACTATCAATTCTTTCTCTCCTCGATGTTATGCCTTGGGTTATTTACGGCTGCACGTATGACCGAACAAGTACGCGCCGCAATACAATCCCTGCCAAGAGGGCAAAAAAATGCCGCTTTGGCGATGGGCTTAACCTTGCCACAAACCTATCGCTACGTGTTATTACCAAATGCGTATCGCGTAATATTGCCACCAATGACCTCAGAAATGTTGAACTTGGTGAAAAACTCTGCCATTGCCTCAACCATCGGGTTAGTCGATATGGCAGCACAAGCAGGCAAATTGCTGGATTACTCTGCCCATGCCTGGGAGTCATTCACTGCAATTACATTAGCTTATATCGGTATTAACGTTATCATTATGATTTTGATGACGTTATTAGAGCGCAAGGTTCGCTTACCTGGCACATTAGGAGGGCGATAAAATGATTTATGATTTTGATTGGAGCTCAATAGCCCCAAGTATGCCCTTCTTAATTGATGGCTTTATTGTGACAGCTAAAATTACCTTAACCGCTATAGTGGTGGGCATTTTATGGGGAACCGTATTAGCGGTCATGCGCTTGTCAACCTTCAAGCCAATTAGCTGGTTTGCGGCTCTCTATGTGAATACGTTCCGTTCGATTCCACTGGTTATGGTCTTGTTATGGTTCTATTTAATCGTACCGAGCTTATTACAAAATGTGCTAGGCTTATCACCAAAAAATGATATTCGTTTGATTTCAGCAATGATAGCCTTCTCTCTTTTTGAAGCGGCCTATTATTCCGAAATCATTCGTGCAGGTATTCAAAGTATTTCCCGTGGTCAAGCCTCTGCGGCATTAGCACTCGGCATGACACAAATGCAAACCATGAGACTGGTGGTATTACCGCAAGCGTTTAAAGCGATGGTACCTCTGTTATTAACGCAAGGTATTGTGTTATTTCAGGACTCATCCCTTGTGTATGTCCTGAGCTTAACCGATTTCTTCCGTACTGCCACAAATATTGGTGAACGAGATGGCACGCAGGTAGAGATGGTACTGTTTGCAGGTCTGGTGTACTTTATTATTAGTTTTGGCGCTTCAATGTTAGTGAATTATCTAAAGAAAAGGACTGTTTCATGATTACCCTGAAAAATGTCTCTAAATGGTATGGCCAATTTCAGGTGCTGACAGACTGCACAACTGAAGTTAAAAAAGGCGAAGTTGTGGTAGTTTGTGGGCCATCTGGTTCAGGTAAATCCACATTAATAAAAACAGTGAATGGTTTGGAACCTATTCAACAGGGTGAGATTTTTGTGAATGATATTCAAGTTAATAGCAAAAAAACAGACCTTGCGAAACTGCGTTCTAAAGTGGGGATGGTATTCCAACACTTTGAATTATTTCCACACCTATCCATTATTGAAAACCTGACGCTGGCGCAAGTCAAAGTACTTAACCGCGATAAAAAAGAAGCAGAAGCGAAAGGCTTGAAACTACTAGAACGGGTGGGTTTAGCTAACCACGCCAATAAGTTCCCCGCTCAGCTTTCAGGCGGTCAGCAACAGCGTGTTGCTATCGCACGTGCACTTTGCATGGATCCAATCGCCATGTTATTTGATGAGCCTACGTCTGCACTTGACCCTGAAATGATCAACGAGGTGCTTGATGTGATGGTAGAACTCGCCAATGAAGGAATGACCATGATGGTGGTCACTCATGAAATGGGCTTTGCCAAAAAAGTGGCCAATCGCGTCATTTTTATGGATGAAGGTAAGATTGTTGAAGATAGCAAGAAAGAAGATTTCTTCGCTAATCCACAATCAGAGCGCGCCAAAGATTTCTTGGCGAAAATTCTGCATTAAGTGTTTAACTGTGTGGCAGAAGGTCGTCAGATTATCTGCCACATGTTACTCATATTCCATCGTTATTAGCTTTTATTTAATTCTTTATAAATCAGTTTTCCAATAACACCACCACCGCCATCTTTAGGATGGTTAATGCCGTCCATGACGTTGACCTCAGCAAAATCAAACGGGGAGACGCCCTCTATACAAGCCACATTAACCCCATATTCTTCCGGATTGGAACGTCTTTGGTGAAAAGTATAAATTCCACATACTGAGCAGAAAAAATGCACCGCTTGACGAGTATTAAAACGGTATTCAGTCAGTTTTTCTTTGCCCTCAACAACCTTTATCCCTGACAATGGCGCGGAAATGGCAATCGCGCCTCGCATAGCACAAAAAGAGCAATTACAACGGCGAATGGTATTAAACCCATTGGTCGGTTCCACAGTAAATTTTACTGCGCCACAGTGGCACTGTGCATTTAGCTTAGTCATTCGATATCCTCACGTTTGTCTCCATATTTTATTTTAGTGCAATCTACTCATCTTTGCAGATCGCTGCATTTTCATCCATCTTACAATGTCCCCTTGCTTGCCCAAAAATCAATAACAACTCACTGAATTTGAAATAGTTCAAGAAACCACTACCATTTGCCTGACTTTTTAGTTAAGTTGTTTGGTTATCAGCGTAAAATATCCTGATCCGTTCCCCGAAAAGCAATGTCCAGCTTCCCCCGCAGGTTCAGCTAATCAACTATTGTTGTTTTCGGTGTGGATCCGCTATGCTATGCGGATCTTAATTAAGAAAGACATTCACGCTACAGATGTAGCATTTATTCACCATAGGATTATCGGTGCCATGCAAGAACAATATCGTCCAGAAGATATAGAGCCTAAAGTACAGCGTCACTGGGATGAAAAAGCAACTTTCAAAGTGACTGAAGACAACAGCAAAGAGAAATATTACTGCCTGTCCATGCTACCTTACCCTTCTGGTCGACTACACATGGGCCACGTACGTAACTACACCATTGGTGACGTCATTTCCCGTTACCAACGTATGTTGGGGAAAAACGTTCTCCAACCCATTGGTTGGGATGCGTTTGGTCTGCCAGCGGAAGGCGCTGCTGTTAAAAATAATACAGCACCAGCGCCTTGGACATACGCCAACATTGATTACATGAAAGGCCAACTGAAAATGTTGGGCTTCGGTTATGATTGGGATCGTGAAGTCACCACTTGTACCCCTGAATATTATCGTTGGGAACAGTGGTTTTTCACTAAGTTATATGAAAAAGGCTTAGTGTATAAAAAAACTTCCGCGGTTAACTGGTGTCCACATGATTTAACCGTTTTAGCGAACGAACAAGTGGTTGATGGTTGCTGCTGGCGTTGCGACACCCCTGTTGAACGCAAAGAAATTCCACAATGGTTTATTAAAATCACAGATTACGCAGAAGAATTGCTCAACGATCTGGATAAATTAGAAGATTGGCCTGAGCAAGTTAAAACCATGCAACGCAACTGGATCGGCCGCTCTGAAGGGACTGAAATTACCTTTAACGTAGCTGATCGTGCTGAAACATTAACGGTTTACACCACTCGTCCAGATACCTTTATGGGGGCAACTTATGTCGCAGTTGCTGCGGGCCACCCACTAGCAAAAGAAGCGGCAGCAAATAATGCTGAATTAGCCCAATTTATCGATGAATGCCGTAACACCAAAACCGCTGAAGCGGATATGGCGACTATGGATAAAAAAGGCATGGCGACAGGCTTATATGTTATCCACCCATTAACCCAAGAAAAATTACCTATTTGGGTCGCTAACTTTGTGTTAATGGAATACGGCACAGGTGCAGTAATGGCGGTTCCTGCTCATGACCAACGTGACTGGGAGTTTGCTCACAAGTACAACCTGCCAATTAAAGCCGTCATTGCTGATGCAGAAGGTCATGAACCCGATTTATCTAAAGAAGCCATGACAGAGAAAAATTCCCTGATCAATTCAGGCGAATTTAGCGGTTTAGATCATGAGGCAGGCTTTAATGCGATTTCTGACAAACTGGTTGCGTTAGGTGCTGGTCAGCGTAAAGTGAATTATCGTTTACGTGACTGGGGGGTTTCTCGCCAACGCTACTGGGGTGCACCGATCCCAATGGCAACATTGGAAGATGGCACTGTTGTGCCTGTTCCTGAAGATCAACTGCCAGTGATTTTACCTGAAGATGTAGTCATGAATGGTATCACCAGCCCGATTAAAGCAGATCCTGAGTGGGCGAAAATCACCATTGATGGTCAGCCCGCACTGCGTGAAACGGATACTTTCGATACCTTTATGGAATCATCTTGGTACTACGCACGTTATACTTGTCCGCAACATAACGAAGGTATGTTAGATCCAACCGCAGCCAACTACTGGTTGCCTGTTGATCAATATATCGGCGGTATCGAACACGCCATCATGCACTTAATGTACTTCCGCTTCTTCCACAAACTGATGCGCGATGCAGGCTTAGTGAATTCCGATGAACCTGCTAAACGCTTACTGTGTCAAGGCATGGTATTAGCCGATGCGTTCTACTATACAGGAAGTGACGGTCAACGCGTTTGGGTTTCACCAGCAGAAGCAATTGTTGAACGTGATAGCAAAAACCGAATTGTTAAAGCCGTAGATGCGCAAGGTCATGAACTGGTTTATACCGGCATGAGCAAAATGTCTAAGTCCAAAAATAACGGTATTGACCCGCAACTGATGGTTGAGAAATACGGTGCAGATACTGTTCGCCTGTTTATGATGTTCGCCGCTCCGCCAGAATTAACCCTCGAATGGCAAGAGTCAAGCGTTGAAGGTGCAAACCGTTTCGTTCGTCGTGTCTGGCGTTTAGTGCATGAGCACACACAAAAAGGTGCAGTTTCATCTTTAGATCTCAATGCATTAACCCCAGAACAAAAAGATTTACGTCGTGATCTGCACAAAACTATCGCGAAGGTGACGGATGATATTGGTCGTCGCTATGCATTCAATACCGCTATCGCTGCCATTATGGAGTTTATGAACAAATTAGTTCGTGCACCACAAGAAAGCGAACAAGACCGCGCATTAGTACAAGAGTCTCTTGATGCGATTACCTTGATGCTCAACCCTATTATTCCACATGCGTGTTTCGAAATGTGGAAAGCGCTGGGTCATGAAGAAGATGTTGATTTTGCAAATTGGCCCGTCGCTGACGAACAAGCGATGATTGATGACACCAAACTGGTGGTTGTTCAAGTCAATGGTAAAGTGCGTGGGCGTATTACCGTTCCAGCTGATGCCAATCAGGAATTTGTCTTAGATATGGCACAAAAAGAGCCGAGCGTCGCGAAATATCTTGAAGAAGTCAGTATTCGCAAAGTAATCTATGTACCAGGCAAATTGCTGAACCTTGTTGTAGGTTGATATTAGGTTGTTGGCTGATAAGGAGGCCAGGTGCGTTATCTGATAACTTTATTTTTGAGTCTTGCGGTGCTAGTCACCGCTGGTTGCGGTTTTCGTTTACAGGGGACAACCCAAATTCCTGAAGAATTGAAAACATTGCAACTGAGTTCAAACGACCCATACGGCTACCTAACACGAGCTCTTCGGGAACAACTGCGACTCAATAACGTGACGATCCTCGAAACAGGCAACGCGAGCGTCCCAATTTTGAAAATCACCGGTTCAAGTGAAAACACCGAAACCGTTTCGATTTATCAAGATGGTAAGGCTGCCGAGAAACAATTAACGTTCACCATGAATGCGCAAGTTTTGATGCCAGATGGTGCGATTTACCCGCTGCAAAGTCGCGTAGAACGCACTTTCTTTGATAATCCATTAGAAGCACTTGCAAAAGATGCGGAAAAAGAGATTGTTAAGCAAGAAATGCAAGAGCAAGCGGCACGAAATATCGTTCGCAAGCTACTGCTGGTTCACTCAGCTGAGCTTGAAAAAGCCAAAACTCAAGCGGCTGAAACTAACACTCAACCATAATGACGCGTATTTACCCTGAACAGCTGGCCTCTTCGTTACAAGAGTCTCTAAGAGGCCGCTATTTAATTTGGGGCAATGAGCCCCTTCTTCTTCAAGAAAGTCAGGATGCGATCCGCAAAGCCGCCACTGATCAGGGCTTTGCAGAGCATTTTACTTTCACCCTAGAGCAAAACACGGATTGGGATGAAATTTTTAGCTTGAGTCAAGCACTAAGCTTATTCGCCAGCCGCCAAACGCTCACCTTACTGCTCCCCGAAAATGGCCCAAATGCGGCTATGGCGGAAAAATTAAACCAATTAGCGCCATTATTGCATGCTGATCTCCTGTTGGTGCTACGAGGTCATAAACTAACCAAAGCTCAAGAAAACAGTCCATGGTTTAAAGCGATTAGCCAAGATGCAATTTATGTCAGTTGCTTAACGCCTGAATATCAGCGTTTACCTCAATGGGTATCTAAACGGGCATACAGTATGCGGCTATCTCTGGAAGCAGAAGCCAATCAACTACTATGTTATTGCTATGAAGGGAATTTATTGGGTCTAGCCCAAGCCCTTGAACGACTTTCGTTGCTTTACCCTGATGGTAAATTGACCTATCCCCGTGTTGAAAGTGCGGTAAATGATTCAGCACACTTCACGCCATATCATTGGGTTGATGCCCTATTGGCGGGGAAACCACGCCGTTCGTGGCATATTCTTGAGCAATTACAGCAAGAAGATGTTGAGCCAGTTATTTTACTGCGTTCAATCCAGCGTGAACTGATGCTGCTTGTCACCTTAAAACGGCAATCATCGGCAACATCTTTAAAAGCGTTGTTTGACCAACACAAAGTCTGGCAAAATCGACGTGGTGTGCTAACTGAAGCTTTACAGCGTTTAAGTTTGCATCAATTACAAGCAGCATTAATGTTGTTAACACAAGCAGAACTTCATATTAAGCAAGATTTTAGCCATGGTGCATGGCCAGATCTTCAATCCCTTTCGATGTTGCTATGCGGCAAGACATTCGCAGAGAATTTTATTCATGGCTGATAACCCCATTTCTCAAGAAAACACACTTGGCCTGCAAGCACTATTTGGTGGAACATTTGACCCAATCCATTATGGTCATTTGCGCCCAGTTCAAGCCCTCGCAGAACAAGTTGGGTTACAGAAGGTTATTTTGCTACCAAACCATGTTCCCCCTCACCGCCCGCAGCCAGAAGCCAGCCCATCACAACGATTGGAAATGGTAAAATTAGCAATCGAAAATCACCCGCTATTTACGATTGATACACGGGAACTGGAAAAAAACACCCCCTCATATACCATTGAAACATTGAAAGAGTTACGTCAAGAAATGGGCACTACTCAGCCCTTAGCCTTTATTATTGGGCAAGACTCACTGCTTTCCATTAATACATGGCATGGATGGGATGAAATATTAGACAACTGCCATTTATTGGTTTGCTCGCGTCCGGGGTACGCAGCACAATTTACTGACCCCAACATGCAAACGTGGCTTTCACAACATAAAACCACCAGCCCTGAACTATTAAACCGTACACCCCACGGTTATATTTTTTTAGGGGATACCCCGCTTGTTAATATATCAGCGACAGATATCCGCCAAAAATTAAGTGCAGGAGATAGCTGCCGAGACTTAATTCCAGAAGCTGTTTTACACTATATTCGTCAGCAAGGTCTTTACCAGTGATAAGGGTTTTCCCGTAACACATTGCAATTAGGATAAGGTGCAAAGAAATATTGTTCTTGAAGGTAGTTATCCGGATATTGCTGCAACAATTGCTGCATCATCATAAGTGGCCGATTAATAGGCAGATTACCTTCACGATAATCATTAATTAGCCACAATAAGCGTTTTTTCTCATCCTGCGTAGCCTTATGTTTAAAATACCCTTGCATATGGCTAAGTGCATTTACTTGAATATTTTTAGGTGAAACCACTGAAAATATTTCCATCAAACAGGCTTTATATTGATTAAAAAAGAGTGTCAAATCACTCCCTTTGCGAATATTGGCAACTAAACGCCCCGTCAATTGATACCCCACAGGGGAATAGGCCATAATCAAATATTTATGACGACTATGAAATTTGATCACTTCATGATGCGTTAAATGTTGCTGCAAATACTCAAGCCGCTGCAAAGTATATAATTGCGTTAAAAAAGCATCCCACTGATCTATATCCTGCAATTTATCTTCCGTTAAAATTGGAATATTTGCGGGAAACCCAGCCATTAATTGAGAAAGATTTTTCGACGCACAAATAACCCCCAATACCGTTCCTGAGTAAGAAATACTCGATAGATTGGTTATGAATTCCACAATAGAAACGATGTCATCCTGCGTTTTAAACGGGATGTGATTAATCTCTTCAAAAATTAAAACTTGTGGCTTAATTATTTGCACTCTATCCATCCCATTCTAAAATATTTGTTAGCGTAAGAACTTTTTTGTTATTTTGTAAAGTTAACACAAACTTCTTGCCCAAATGAGCAATATCCCTATAAATTTCACTTCAAAATGAATAAAAAAGAATTTAGCCGATTTTTCTGAAAATCTAGGGTAAAATGGCTGTGCTAAAAATGAGTCTGATTCGTTTATTGGCAGTAAACTATTTGTCTATAAACTACAAACAGTATCTAACATCGTATTCTGTTTGTTTGAATAAAAGGTGAACCTTTTGCAAGGAACTGAACTCCAAAAATTTATTATCGATCAGCTTGATGATGCGAAAGCCGAAGATATCATCACTATCGATGTTCATGGGAAATCAAGTATTACCGATCAGATGATCATCTGTACAGGAACCTCAAGCCGTCATTTGATGTCTGTTGCTGACAGGTTGATCGACGCTTGCCGCAAAAATGGGCTAATGCCGTTAGGTGTTGAGGGGCAAGGAATTTCTGATTGGATTGTTGTTGATCTTGGCGATGCTATCGTTCACATCATGCAAGATGAAAGTCGCCGTATGTATGAATTAGAAAAACTCTGGAGCTGAGTTTGAAATTACAGCTCATCGCCGTTGGAACAAAAATGCCGGACTGGGTTCAGACCGGCTTTATGGATTATCTCCACCGTTTTCCTAAAGATATGCCGTTTGAATTAACGGAAATTCCAGCCGGAAAACGAGGGAAAAATGCTGATATCAAGCGTATTTTGGAAAAAGAAGGCGAGTTAATGCTTGCCGCTGTGGGAAAAGGTAATCGTATTGTCACACTGGATATTCCAGGTGATCGCTGGGATACGCCCAAACTCGCTGTTCAGCTTGATAGGTGGAAACAAGATGGTCGCAATGTCAGTTTACTGATTGGAGGGCCTGAAGGCCTTGCACCTGCTTGTAAACAAGCCGCTGAGCAAAGCTGGTCGCTGTCACCGCTTACGTTACCCCACCCGCTGGTTCGAGTCCTTGTTGCCGAAAGTCTTTATCGGGCATGGAGTATTACGACTAATCACCCTTACCATCGGGAATAGTTAAGTTTGAATATGTTCAAAATGGCAATGGGATGAAAACACAACGCACCCCTTTTCGCGACCATACCGCTGAATCTGTCTTATTTATTCGCCGAGCGCTGATTGCTTTCGGCGTGATTGTTATTTTGACTGCTATTCTTGTCACTAATTTGCATCATTTGCAAATCGTCCGTCATGAAGATTATCAAACACGTTCAAACGATAACCGGATCAAATTAGTACCGATTGCACCAAGCCGTGGCATCATCTATGACCGCCGAGGAACACAGCTTGCCCTAAACCGCACATTCTATCAGTTGGAAATTGTGCCTGAAAAAGTCGGTGACTTAAAAGAAACCCTTGAAAAATTGCGTGATGTCGTCGATTTAACCGATGAAGACATCACCAACTTTGAAAAAGAGCGTAAACGTTCGCGCCGCTTTACCTCTATTGCGCTAAAAACGCAACTCAATGAAGTGCAAGTGGCACGCTTTGCCGTAAACCAATACCGTTTCCCCGGTTTAGAAGTAAAAAGCTATCAACGCCGTTTTTATCCTTATGGTTCCGCACTAACCCACGTGATTGGTTATGTCGCAAAAATTAACGATAAAGACGTTGAACGCTTGGATAAAGAGGGGGTGTTAGCAAACTATGCCGCTAGCCACGACATTGGCAAGTTAGGGATTGAACGCTACTATGAAGATATCTTGCACGGCAAAACGGGTTATGAAGAGGTCGAGGTCAATAGCCGCGGTCGAGTGATCCGCCAGTTACATGAACAACCCCCTCAAGCGGGGCGCGATATTTACCTCACTATCGACCTTGAACTGCAAACTTATATCGAAAAATTACTCACCACCAGCCGTGCTGCTGTCGTTGTAACTGACCCACGCAATGGTGAAATACTGGCATTGGTATCTAATCCAAGTTATGACTCGAACTTGTTTGTTAATGGTATTTCGAGCAAAGATTATCAAGCCCTGCTAAATAACCCTGACAGGCCTCTGATAAACCGTACCACTCAAGGGCTTTACCCCCCTGCATCGACGGTTAAACCGTTTATTTCTGTTGCAGCCCTAAGTGAAAAAGTGATCACACCCAATACAACAATTTTTGACCCCGGTTGGTGGCAACTTCCCGGTTCAGAAAAACGTTATCGAGACTGGAAACGTTGGGGACACGGCAAACTCAATGTCGTTAAGTCTATTGTTGAATCCGCAGATACCTTTTTCTACCAAGTCGCTTACGACATGGGGATAGACCGACTTTCGGCTTGGATGACACGTTTTGGTTTCGGGGAATATACTGGTATTGACCTCGCCGAAGAACGTTCAGGTATTATGCCAACCCGTGAATGGAAACAAAAACGCTACAAAAAGCCTTGGTATCAAGGAGATACTATTCCCGTTGGTATCGGACAAGGTTACTGGACAGCCACCCCTATTCAAATGTCTAAGGCGTTGATGACATTAATCAATGATGGGCAAGTCAAAACCCCTCATCTGCTGTATGGCACAAAGTTAGGTAATGCAATGGTGCCTTATGAAGACAAAGAAACCAGACAAATTGGTGATATCCACTCTGGTTATTGGGAACTGGCTAAACACGGTATGTATGGTGTTGCAAATGCACCAAACGGCACGGGTCGCCGCAGTTTTATTGGTACTCCCTATAAAGTGGCTGCAAAATCAGGAACAGCACAGGTTTTTAGCTACGAAACCTATAACGCAAGTAAACTGGCTGAACACTTACGTGACCACAAATTAATGATAGCCTATGCCCCTTATGACAAGCCAACGCTTGCTGTGGCAATTATTTTAGAAAATGGTGGTGTGGGTCCAGCAGTCGGCGATATTGTTCGCCAAATATTTGACCATGTTCTGTTAGGTGATAACCGAACTGAAGTTGCAACCTCTGTAACAGGGGCGGGGGAAGATCGCTAATGAACATTTTAAGAACTTTTTCTGTAGGCAATAAAGACTATGACTGACGATAAGAAAATAAATTCATTATCAACACGTCTACACATCGATGTGCCAATGTTATTGATCATTATTGCTCTTCTGGCTTATAGCGCATTTATTATGTGGAGTGCTAGCGGCCAAGATCCTGACATGATGGAAAGAAAGCTTGGGCAAATCGCCACTGGCTTTATTGTCATGATTGTGATGGCACAAATTCCACCACGTATGTATGAAAACTGGGCTCCGCATTTATTTATTTTTTGCGTTATTTTACTTGTTTTCGTGGATGTCTTTGGGCAAATCAGTAAAGGGGCTCAGCGCTGGTTAGATTTGGGTTTTGTCCGTTTTCAGCCTTCTGAAATTGCCAAAATAGCCGTTCCTTTGATGGTGGCTCGCTTTATGAACCGCGATTCTTGCCCACCTTCATTTAAAAATACGCTGATTGCTTTAGTGCTAATTTTCGTTCCAACACTTTTAGTTGCCGCGCAGCCTGACCTTGGAACCTCGATTTTAGTCGCTGCCTCAGGCCTATTTGTCCTATTTCTTGCGGGGATGAGTTGGCGGCTTATCGCCGTTGCCGCAGTTGCACTTGCCGCCTTTGTTCCGCTTTTGTGGTTCTTTTTAATGCATGATTACCAAAGAGCCCGCGTCATGATGCTACTCGATCCTGAAACCGATCCTTTAGGCGCAGGCTACCATATCATTCAATCTAAAATCGCCATTGGTTCTGGTGGGCTAATGGGTAAAGGCTGGTTACACGGTACACAGTCCCAACTTGAGTTTTTACCTGAAAGGCATACCGACTTTATTTTTGCCGTCCTTGCTGAAGAACTTGGTTTAGTTGGTGTACTTATTCTACTCGGGTTATATATCCTGCTCATTATTCGCGGATTGTATATTGCCGCCAGTGCGCAAAATACATTTGGTCGAGTCATGGTTGGTGGCTTGATATTAATCCTTTTTGTGTATGTATTTGTTAATATCGGCATGGTAAGTGGTATATTACCCGTTGTTGGTGTTCCCCTCCCCTTGGTGAGTTACGGGGGATCTGCCTTAATTGTGTTAATGGCTGGGTTCGGTATTATCATGTCGATACATACACACCGAAAATTTCTATCCAAAAGTTTATAAAATGAGGCTTAGTATGCGTTTACAATGGATAATGCTTGGCATCACTGCCGCGCTGCTCAGTGGTTGTGTGACTGAAGAAGTTAAGCAGGCACCACAAGTGCCGACAAATGTGCCCACACAAGATGTGTTAGGTGCAGAGCCTCATTATGAGCCATACCACCCTACTGCAAATAATGACTATTCACGTAATGGTCAACAATACCAAATTGTTCGTGATCCCGCTCAGTTTTCACAAGTGGGTTATGCGTCGATTTACGGCGCTGAATCCACAGGCAATATGACCGCAATTGGTGAGCGCGTAAACCCTGTAGAATTAACCGCTGCGCACCCAACGCTGCCTATCCCAAGCTATGTTCGCATCACTAATATGATGAATGGTCGCATGATGGTGGTTCGCGTTAATGATCGTGGTCCTTATATTCCGGGTAAAAGTATTGCAGTTTCCCGTGCAACGGCAGATCGCTTAAATTTAATGCCCACCACAAAGATCAAAATTGATGCCATTTCGGTTGCACAAGATGGCAGTTTATCGGGTGTTGGTACCATCGGCTCCAACTTTGTCAAACAAAGTTATGCTCTACCGGGACGCCCACAATTAGGTTCAGGCCCACTGGGCACCCCGGTAATGGAAAATTTACCGACCCCAGAAAATGTACTGCCTGTTCAACAACCTAAAGAACCAATGCAGCCAACCATGCCGGATATGAACCTACAACCTCCGGCACCAACACCTTCGTCTCAACCTCCTCGTGAAGAGGCTGTACCAGAACGCGGCTTCTTAGTTCAAGCTGGGGCTATTAGTAGCCAAGCTAACGCACAATCGATGCTGAATGAATTAAAAACTCAGTTTAATGTACCAGGTCGCCTACAACCTTATAATGGTATTTATCGCGTGCAATTAGGGCCATTTAGTACAAGGCAACAAGCCGTAGAGATCCAAGGGCGTTTGCAATCTGAACGAAACCAAACTTCGATGGTTGTCGCACCTTAAGACTTCACATATGTTGAGTGATGAGATAAAAATCCATTTAACATATGAAAAAGATAAAATGCAATAAAATGATTGGCGCAATGCAAAAGGGGCTTTTTTGTTCACACACTCTTTTGCTACACTGCGCCTCCTTGTGTTCACCGAATTTCGGATGTAATGGTAAAACCATGAATAATGTCGCTCCATCACGCATCGTGCGTCACACTGTGCTAGGTTCTGCACTACTGCTTTTGACTGCTAATATTGCAACTGCTAATGAAACTTTTCCAAATACTTCAATCCCAGCGGCACCACCTATTGATGCTGAAGCTTATATTCTGATTGATTATAATTCAGGAAAAGTCCTCGCTGAGAATAATGCGGATCAGCGTCGTGATCCGGCGAGTTTAACCAAAATGATGACGAGCTACGTGATTGGTCAAGCGATTAAATCAGGTAAAATCGGTGCAAATGACATGGTTACTGTGGGGGAAGATGCATGGGCAACAGGAAACCCTGTGTTTAAAGGCTCTTCTTTGATGTTTTTAAAACCGGGTGATCGTGTCAGCGTTTCTCAATTAACTCGTGGTATTAACCTACAATCGGGTAATGATGCTTGTGTGGCTATGGCAGATTATGTTGCTGGAGATCAAGCCAATTTTGTCCAATTAATGAATGGGTATGTGAATAAACTGGGCTTAAAAAACACCCATTTTCAAACTGTTCATGGTTTAGATGCCGATGGGCAATATAGTTCAGCCCGTGATATGGCACTGATTGGTCAAGCGCTAGTGCGTGATGTTCCTGAAGAATATGCTATCTACAAAGAAAAAGAATTCACCTTTAACAATATCCGCCAAACTAACCGTAATGGTCTATTATGGGATAAGAGCCTCGCTGTTGATGGGATTAAAACGGGTCACACTAACGCAGCGGGGTATAACCTTGTTGCCTCCGCGACGGAAGGTGATATGCGTTTAATTTCTGTTGTTATGGGCGGAAAAAGCAGTAAAGGTCGCGATGCAGAAAGTAAAAAATTATTAACTTACGGTTTTCGTTTCTATGAAACGGTCAAGCCACTGCAAGCAGGGGTTGATTTCGCTAGTGCCCCAGTGTGGTTTGGTGATGAAAACGAAGTCAAATTAGGTGTTGTGGAAGACCTCTACCTAACGATCCCACGTGGTCGTTTAAAAGACTTAAAAGCCAGCTACGAATTATCCACTACTGAGTTGCAAGCACCACTAACTAAAGGGCAGCAAGTGGGCACAATTAGCTTCCAGTTAGATGGTAAAACCATTGAGCAACACCCATTAGCGGTGCTAAAAGATGTTGAAGAAGGTGGTTTTTTCAGTCGTTTAATCGATTATATTAAGCTGTTATTCCATCGTTGGTTTGGTTAAGGGAGGTTTTTGAGTCTTCCTAGCTGTAACAATCAGCAGGAACGATAAACACCTCTAGCCCTTGAAACAAAAATAACTCATCCCCATATAGTGAATATCGAAATATTTGTTGGATGAAAACAATTCATTGGCTGGTTTAATACCAGCCAATCTTTTTCAACCAGCGATGCCATTTAAAAAATTAGGAGTGCCCATGAAAACGAAATTAGGTGAACTGCTTGAGTTCCCATGTCCATTAACTTACAAAGTAATGGGCTTGGCACAGCCTGAACTGGTTGATCAAGTGATTGAAGTGGTACAGCGCCATGCACCCGGTGATTATTCACCCGAAGTCAAACCCAGCAGCAAAGGCAATTATCACTCAGTATCAATTACGATTAATGCAACCCATATCGAACAGGTTGAAACCTTGTACAGTGAATTAGGTGCATTAGAATTAGTGAAAGTTGTTCTCTAATGGACACTTAACTGGAAAACCGAATAGCTTGACTGTTATTCGGTTTTTTTGTTTTAAGCGTTATCCAAATAACAAATTAATAACAAAGTGAACTGGAGATATACTTTTCACAGCGTTATACTGCCTTCATTTGAACCGTTGGACACAATATTTTGTCAGACAGAAGCATTATCATTCGCCAACTTGGCCATGCGCCTTATCAAACTGTTTCTGATGCCATGCACCAATTTACTGAGTGTCGCACCGCTGAAACCCTAGATGAAATTTGGCTTGTTGAGCATCCACGTGTTTTCACCCAAGGACAAGCTGGGAAAGCAGAACATATTTTAGCGCCCGGCGATATTCCCGTCATTCAAAGTGATCGAGGCGGTCAGGTGACCTATCACGGTCCCGGTCAGCAAGTCATGTATGTCATGCTTGATTTAAAACGCAATAAAATTGGTGTCCGTGAGTTAGTTACTGCTCTGGAAACCACCGTAGTAAACACCCTCGCCCATTTTAATATTGAAGCCTACCCTCGCCCTGATGCCCCCGGCGTTTATGTTAACGGAGACAAAATTTGCTCTCTTGGATTACGCATTCGCCAAGGTTGCTCATTTCATGGATTGGCATTAAATATTAATATGGATCTTGAGCCATTTAACCGTATAAATCCTTGTGGTTACAGTGAATTGAAAATGACTCAAGTTTGTGACCTCGCCCCCAACGTGTCATTATCTGATGTTCAGCCTGTGCTAATTAGCCAATTCTGTGACACACTGGGATTTCATATTGTTCAATAATAATGCTATAATTTTTTAACATTTTTAAAAAATATTTTAATGAGTGAGTTACGGCGCTCTATATGTAATTTAGAATTAGCACTTATCCATCAGCATAAAAGATAACTGGAACCGTCATATTATGAGTAAACCAATTCAGATAGAACGCGGAATTAAATATCGTGACGCCGACAAAATGGCGCTGATCCCTGTCAAAAACGTGGTCACTGAACGCGAAGAAATTCTACGCAAACCTGACTGGATGAAAATTCGGCTTCCTGCTGACTCAACACGTATCCAAGGCATTAAAGCTGCAATGCGCAAAAATGGTCTCCATTCGGTGTGCGAAGAAGCATCCTGCCCTAACCTATCTGAATGCTTTAACCATGGGACGGCAACCTTTATGATCTTAGGCGCGATTTGTACACGTCGTTGTCCGTTCTGCGATGTTGCCCACGGCCGTCCTAATGCCCCAGATGCCAACGAGCCTGAAAAATTAGCACAGACGATAAAAGATATGGCTTTACGTTACGTGGTGATCACATCCGTTGACCGTGATGATCTGCGTGATGGTGGTGCACAACATTTTGCTGACTGCATCAGCGCTATTCGTGAGAAAAGCCCATCGATTAAAATTGAAACCTTAGTCCCCGATTTCCGTGGTCGTATGGATCGCGCATTAGAAATTTTAACGGCAACACCACCCGATGTATTCAACCACAATCTGGAAAATGTACCGCGTATTTATCGTCAAGTTCGTCCAGGTGCAAACTATGACTGGTCACTAAAATTACTCGAAAAATTTAAAGAAGCGCACCCAGATATCCCAACAAAATCAGGTTTGATGGTGGGTCTCGGTGAAACAAATGAAGAAATTATTGAAGTGATGCGTGATTTACGTCGCCACGGCGTGACGATGTTAACTCTTGGGCAATACTTGCAGCCAAGCCGTCACCATTTGCCTGTAAAACGTTATGTCAGCCCGGCTGAGTTTGATGAAATGAAAGAAGAAGCCATGGCGATGGGCTTTACCCATGCAGCTTGTGGACCTTTCGTCCGTTCGTCTTACCACGCTGATTTACAAGCAAAAGGCGAAGAAGTGAAATAATCGCCAAATTGATTCATTAAGCAAAACTGAAACCTGATTTAGGTAACTGAGTCAGGTTTTTTATTGCCTGCAATAATACTTGCTGCATAAAAAACTCGCTCCAGTTAACTAGAGCGAGTTTACAGCTGTTCGTTTCTGATTGTTAATTGTATAAATTACAGAGAGACAACGTTAACAGCAGATGGGCCTTTAGCACCTTCAGTGATTTCAAATTCAACTTTCTGGCCTTCAGCTAAGGTTTTAAAACCTTCGCTAGCAATCGCAGAAAAGTGAACAAATACATCTTTGCTACCATCTTCTGGAGTGATAAAACCAAAACCTTTAGACTCGTTGAACCACTTAACGTTACCTTTAACTTTAGACATCAAATTATTACCTTTAAAATAAAATAGACACACCATCTGTATCAAGCTCAGTACATCAGATCTCTGACTTACTTGTCTACAACCTAGATCACGAAAATCGACTAAAATGATAAAAATATATTATTTATTGGTTGCCTTTACTCTGATTTCGACAATTATTCTTATCAATAGCAATTAATACAACCAATAGTATCATCCATAGCCAATTATTTAGCCTTTACTTCTCGTGGAGTAACAGCCAATCTTTAATATCTAAACCTCCTGTGTACCCAACTAGCTTACCATCGTGACCCAAGACACGGTGACAAGGGACGATTAACGAGATGGGATTACGTGAATTCGCCATTCCCACTGCACGGCAATAATTGGCGGAACCTAATTTTAATGCTAAGTCCTTATAACTCCATCGCGCCCCATAGGGGATCCCACACAGATGCTTCCAAACTTTCTTCTGAAATTCAGTGCCTTGTGGGTTTAAGGCTACCGTAAACGTTTTTCTTTTGTGATTAAAATACTCTTTTAATTCTTTAGCACACAACTTGGAATGTTCATTTTTAGTTTCTTTTTCTGTTTTTTCTTCAACAAAAAAAAGGCTCGTGATCCCTTCGTCGTCCGCCGTAATATGGATCCACGGCTTAGGAAACGTATCCGGTGTCGCTAAATATTGATGGTACATAGTATCTCCTTAAAAGGATTCATTTACCTGATTGTATATACAGTTATAGAGTAAAGTATTTCAACTTTGCAATGCTATTTTTTCTCAGTGTGGCTAACGGAATCGTCGAATACCCTAATTTTTTATTTTCAATATAAATAACAACCTAGCGGATAATTAGAATAATTATCATTCAATATTCACTAATCACTATATATTGTGTGGTTGATAAAATTAAGATCTATATATAGTATTTAAATATCTCAACGCACACTACGATACTGTTAGAAATTCCAAAGGTGAATAATATGAATGAGATTACCATTTATAGTAAGCCCAACTGCGTTCAATGTAATGCCACCTATCAAGCCTTAGACCGCAAACAAATTACTTATCAGATAATTGACTTAACAGAAGATAGCCAAGCGCTTGAGTTTGTTAAAAAATTAGGCTACCAGCAAGTGCCAGTTGTTGTTGCAGGTGACAAACATTGGTCTGGTTTTCGCCCCGATATGATAAGCCTTCTGGCTGCATAGGAAATCCCATGGGTACGGAATCACTGATCTATTTTTCAAGCCAATCAGGAAATTGCCATCGGTTTGTTGAAAAGTTGGGGATACAAGCAACACGCATTCCGATTGGTCAACAAAAAAATAGCCCTATTGCGACAAAACCTTATGTTCTATTGCTTCCCACCTATGGCGGTGGAGGAACAAAAGGTGCGGTGCCAAAAGAAGTGATCCAGTTTTTAAACATTGAGCAAAACCGATTATTTATCCGCGGTGTCATTGCCGCAGGTAATACCAACTTTGGCGATGCCTACGCCATTGCCGGTGATATCGTCGCACAAAAATGCCAAGTGCCCTACCTCTATCGTTTTGAACTCTTAGGTACGGCAAAAGATGTTCAATCGGTGAGAAATGGCCTACAAACGTTCTGGCAACGTGCCTTCAACGAGAGTTCTTTCTGATGGATACAACACAAAACAATACTACTGTTGATTACCATGCGCTAAATGCCATGTTGAATCTATATGATAGCGAAGGTCATATTCAATTTGCTAAAGATAAAGAAGCTGCGCACCATTATTTTCGCCAGCATGTTAATCAAAACACCGTATTTTTCCATGATTTAAAAGAAAAATTGGATTTCCTTATTCAAGAAAACTACTACGAAAGTAACGTATTACAACAATATCGTTATGCCTTTATCAAAGCGTTATTTCAGCAAGCTTATGCGCATAAATTTCGTTTTCAAACTTTTCTTGGCGCATTCAAATACTACACCAGCTATACCCTAAAAACCTTTGATGGCAAACGCTACTTAGAACGTTATGAAGACCGGGTATGTATGGTGGCATTAACGTTAGCACAAGGTTCAGAATCCCTTGCTAAGCTGTATGTTGATGAAATCATAACCGGTCGCTTCCAACCCGCAACACCGACATTTCTTAATTGCGGCAAAAAACAGCGTGGGGAACTGATTTCCTGTTTCCTATTACGTATTGAAGACAATATGGAGTCTATCGGGCGCTCCGTAAATTCGGCACTCCAACTGTCCAAACGTGGGGGCGGCGTTGCCTTTATGATGACCAATCTACGTGAGCAAGGTGCCCCAATAAAGCTGATTGAAAACCAATCCTCAGGCGTAGTGCCAGTGATGAAAATGCTGGAAGATGCTTTTTCATACGCCAATCAATTAGGTGCGCGCCAAGGGGCTGGTGCCGTGTATTTACATGCACATCACCCTGATATTATGCGGTTTCTCGATACAAAACGGGAAAATGCTGATGAAAAAATACGCATAAAAACCTTATCCCTTGGGGTAGTGATCCCTGATATTACCTTCCAGTTAGCAAAAAATAATGAGGATATGTACTTATTTTCACCTTATGACATCCAGCGCGTTTACGGTGTTCCCATGTCTGAAATCAGCGTCTCTGAAAAATACGCTGAAATGGTGAATAATAAGGCAATAAAAAAATCTAAAATTAATGCACGGGAATTTTTCCAAACGTTAGCTGAAATTCAATTTGAGTCCGGCTACCCATATATTTTATTTGAAGATACCGCTAATCGAAGTAACCCAATTGCAGGGCGTATTAATATGAGTAACTTGTGCTCGGAAATTTTGCAAGTTAATCGCCCTAGCCTGTATGACGAGGATTTAAGTTACCTAGAGGTTGGTAAAGATATCAGTTGCAACTTAGGATCGATGAATATCGCCAAAACGATGGATTCGCCAAACTTTGCTCAGTCCATTGAAGCCGCTGTAAGAGCCCTTAGTGCCGTTTCCGATATGAGCGATATCCGCTCCGTGCCCTCTATTGCACAAGGAAACCGCCAATCCCACGCGATTGGTCTGGGGCAAATGAATCTACACGGTTATTTGGCTCGTGAGCATATCCATTATGGCAGTGAAGAAGCTCTGGATTTTACTAATATCTATTTTTATGTTGTAACTTACCATGCCCTTAAAACATCGAATCAATTAGCCATCGAACGTAAAACTGCCTTTGTCGGTTTTGAACAATCCACCTATGCCTCTGGTGACTATTTTGATAAATATATCAACAATATCTGGTTACCAAAGACCCAAAAAGTACAGGAATTATTCCGACGCTCGGGCATCGAAATTCCCACTCGCGAAGACTGGCAAACCTTAAAACAGTCTGTTATTACCTATGGTATTTACAACCAAAACTTACAAGCCATTCCACCTACGGGATCAATTTCCTATATCAACAATTCAACATCAAGCATTCATCCAATTGTTTCTCGTATTGAGATCCGTAAAGAAGGAAAGATTGGTCGAGTCTATTACCCTGCTCCATTTATGAATAACGATAACCTTGAATACTATCAAGACGCTTATCAAATCGGTCCAGAAAAAATAATTGATACCTATGCCATGGCGACTCAACACGTCGATCAAGGTTTGTCGTTAACTCTATTTTTTAAAGACGATGCCACGACACGTGATATTAATCGCGCACAAATCTATGCTTGGAAAAAAGGCATAAAAACCTTGTACTACATACGATTACGCCAAACAGCACTGGAAGGCACCGAAGTTGACGGCTGCGTATCTTGCACTTTGTGATAGGAAAAGACTATGACCCACCATGCATCCACCGCTCCTGTTAAAGCAATTAACTGGAACCGCATTCAAGATGATAAAGACCTTGAGGTTTGGAACCGCCTGACCACTAACTTTTGGTTACCCGAAAAAGTGCCGTTATCCAATGATATTCCCTCATGGAACACCCTCAATGCAGCCGAGCAAAAGCTCACCATCCGTGTTTTTACTGGGTTAACGCTACTTGATACCATCCAAAACACCGTTGGCGCACCTTGTTTGATACCTGATGCGCAAACCCCACATGAAGAAGCCGTATTATCCAACGTCAGCTTTATGGAAGCCGTTCACGCACGCTCTTACAGCTCTATTTTTTCTACATTATGTTCCACCAGCGATGTCGATGATGCTTATCGTTGGAGTGAAGAAAATAGTACGTTGCAAAATAAGGCTAGCATTATTCTGTCTTATTATTGTGATTCACATCCATTAAAGAAAAAAGTTGCAAGTGTCTTTTTGGAATCTTTTTTATTCTATTCAGGATTTTATTTGCCTATGTTTTGGTCAAGCAGAGGCAAGCTAACAAACACCGCAGACTTAATTCGGCTGATTATTCGAGATGAAGCTATTCATGGATATTATATTGGTTATAAGTTTCAAAAATCATTATTACAATATGATGAAAAAATACAGGCTGAAATAAAAGATTTTACCTTTTCATTATTATTCGATTTATATGAGAATGAAGTTAAATATACCCAAGAGTTATATGATCCCGTTGGTTGGACAGAAGACGTCAAAAAATTTCTGCATTATAATGCCAATAAAGCCTTAATGAACTTAGGCTATGAAGCCTTATTTCCTGATAGTGTAACCGATGTCAGTGCTGCCATATTGTCTGCATTATCCCCTGATGCAAATGAAAATCATGATTTTTTCTCAGGCTCAGGCTCTTCTTATATTATCGGCAAAGCAGTCAGTACCGAAGATGATGACTGGAACTTTTAACCAATTGATTAATTTAGTTTACATTTAAACCCAAACATTAAACCTAAGCATACCCTGATGAATAATAAGAAATTTATTTGTCTGGGTATTTTTTAGGTTAACAAATAGACAAAATAGTTCGTTTTTTATAGTGATATCTATTTAACTATTCATTTTTAATGAGCAAATCTGGTATTAATTTTCGTTTTACTATATTTACAGATTAAAACACATTAATAACCCTAATGTTTTACACCTTTTATTCAATTTATTTTTATGCATTACTTATTGTTTTTTTTATTCAAAAAAAATGATATCTCTAACCTTTCTAAATATATGCGCTTACTTTCATCCATAAGAAAATAAGTATAGTCCTACCAGTTAGTTAGCAAGATTTTCAATTCATCATACTACAATTCATATTAATCACTTTTCACTTAATTTTGTTAAATGATATTGCGTATTTATAGGCTATTTTTTTGATTAATTCTACTTAACCAAGGGTTGTCAGCTCGTTTTATTATGCTAGGGTTTATTGCTTGCAATTTTTACTAATAACTCATCTAGGGGCATTTGAATTTAAACCATAATGAATAAACCCATTAAATTAAAATAGGAATTTCTGCCCTAATAATTTTCAACCGATGGCTGCCATAGCGTTCTGAATAGGTCCAGCCATCACTATTGAATCGACATAATTCATTTTGGGCTCCAACTCTTTTTGTTGATTGAAAATTGGGTAAATAATATATGGCAATAAAATTAGAAGTTAAAAATTTATATAAAATATTTGGGGAAAATCCTGATCCCGCATTTAAGCTTTTAAGATCAGGCATGGACAAAGAGACTATCTTTGAAAAAACAGGCCTTACGGTCGGTGTTCAAGATGTCAATCTGGCGATTGAAGAAGGCGAAATCTTCGTTGTGATGGGGCTTTCTGGCTCAGGAAAATCCACCTTGGTGCGCCTCCTCAATCGCCTGATCGAACCTACCAGTGGTCAAGTGCTAATTGATGGTGAAGATATCTCTGATATTTCAGACAAAGCACTGCGAGAAGTTCGTCGGACAAAAATCAGCATGGTGTTCCAATCTTTTGCCTTAATGCCACATATGAATGTGATTGATAATACCGCATTTGGAATGGAGCTTTCGGGGATCGCAAAAGAAGAACGTCATCAAAAAGCGATGGATGCACTGAAGCAGGTAAATCTTGAAAAATGGGCAAACTCTTACCCCGATGAGCTTTCTGGTGGCATGCGTCAACGCATCGGCTTAGCAAGAGCCCTTGCAAATGATCCTGACATTCTCTTAATGGATGAGGCGTTCTCAGCCCTTGATCCACTGATCCGAACAGAAATGCAAGACGAGTTGCTTTCTTTACAAGGGGATAAACAGCGTACTATCGTTTTTATCTCCCACGACCTTGATGAAGCTATGCGAATTGGAGATCGCATTGCCATTATGCAAGGTGGCGTAGTCGTTCAAGTCGGTACACCTGATGAAATACTCAATAATCCAGCGAATGACTATGTCAGAACCTTCTTCCGTGGGGTTGATATTAGTCAGGTATTTAGCGCCAAAGATATTGCCCGAAGACGCCCTGATGCATTGCTGCATATCGCCCCCGGTTTTGGCCCTCGTTCAGCGTTAAAAGTGCTAAACGATGAAGACCGTTACCACGGCTACTTACTTTCACGAGGTCATACTTTTGCAGGCGTTGTTTCCGTAGAGTCCTTAGAAAAAGCTTTACACGACAAGGCGGGTATTGAAGCCGCTATTTTACCCGATATCGAACCGATCCAAGGCGATACATCCCTAAATGAGGTCATATCAACTGTCGCACAAGCGCCTTGTGCAGTCCCTGTGGTGAACGAAAAGAATCGTTATTTAGGGGTGATTTCAAAAGGAATGTTACTGCAAGCACTGGATAAGGAGACGCCAAATGAGTAAGCAAAACCAAGAAAAGACCATCGACCAACAGGATCCGTGGGCAGATACTCAAGTTGAGCAAACGCCAGCACAAGCACCAGAAACACCTGCTGCTGACGATCCTTGGGCGACAAGTTCCACACAAGAACACAATGCGACAAATGATCCGTGGGGCGGCTCATCAACAACAGATACCGCAACGGATTCTGGATCCAGTGACTGGCTTGATGCTGCGCCGACAGACTCAGCGCCTATCGATCAATTTGACATTCTGGATCCGTTCCAACACACAATCATTCCCCTCGATTCATGGGTAACCCATGGTATTGATTGGGTCGTGCAAAATTTCAGACCTGTTTTCCAAGGGATCCGCGCACCTATTGATTTCATTCTCAGTGGGTTTGAACAGCTACTGACCACCCTGCCTGCCCCAATTGCCATTGTACTGTTTGCATTATTAGCATGGCAATTTGCAGGAAAAGCAATGGGCGTGGCGACCTTTATTTCAATGATTGCCATTGGGGCGATCGGCGCATGGTCAGAAGCAATGGTGACACTGTCTCTGGTGCTGACCTCTTTACTGTTTTGTATTGTAATAGGACTCCCGTTAGGGATCTGGCTCGCACGCAGTGATAGAGCAGCGAAAATTATTCGTCCATTGCTTGATGCGATGCAAACCACTCCTGCATTCGTCTATTTAGTACCTATTGTCATGTTATTTGGTATCGGTAATGTACCCGGTGTTGTCGTCACCATTATATTTGCCTTACCGCCAATCATTCGTTTGACTATTCTGGGGATCAAACAAGTCCCAGCAGATTTAATTGAAGCTGCCGAATCATTTGGAGCCAGCCCCCGTCAAATGCTATTTAAAGTGCAATTACCATTGGCGATGCCAACCATTATGGCAGGGGTTAACCAAACCTTGATGTTAGCGCTGTCGATGGTGGTAATTGCATCCATGATTGCCGTGGGTGGACTAGGCCAAATGGTCTTACGGGGGATCGGTCGACTTGATATGGGACTCGCATCCGTCGGTGGTGTCGGGATTGTCATCCTTGCCATTGTCTTAGACCGTTTCACACAATCTTTAGGCCAAGATACACGCGCAAAATCAGCTGCACGTTGGTATCAACAAGGGCCAATTGGGCTCGTCGTACGCCCATTTAGCAAAAAATAAAACATCCTCCATCCTAAAGAGCCATGTAGTTGGCTCTTCGCTGACATGACTCAGCGACGAACGAAAATAGAAGGATCATCAAATGAAACAATCCATTATTCTTGCAACTGCATTATCCGCCATTCTTGCAGCCCCTTTAGCCGCTGCCGAATCCCTGCCGGGCAAAGGGATTAAAGTCAATCCTGTGCAAAGTACTATCAGTGAAGAAACTTTCCAGACACTGATTGTAGCTAAAGCACTTGAGAAATTAGGCTATGATGTCGCGCCAATTAAAGAAGTGGATTACAACGTGGCTTACGCGTCTATCGCTAATGGCGATGCTACCTTCCTCGCCGTGAGTTGGGTTCCTTTGCACAATGCTCAGTATGAAGCAGCTGGAGGCGATAAAGCGTTCTACCGCCAAGGTGATTACATCGTCAATGCGGCACAAGGCTATTTAATTGATAAAAAAACGGCAGAGAAATATAACATCACTAACATTGAACAACTTAAAGATCCGAAAATTGCGAGATTATTTGATACCAATGGTAACGGCAAAGCGGATCTCACCGGCTGTAATCCAGGCTGGGGCTGTGAAGCTGCGATCAACACCCACTTAAAAGCCTACGACCTTGAAAAGTCAGTCGACCACAACCAAGGTAACTATGCCGCTATGATGGCCGACACGATCACTCGCTACAAAGAAGGCAAACCGATTTTCTACTACACTTGGACGCCTTATTGGATCAGTGACGTGTTAAAACCGGGTCGTGACGTGGTGTGGCTAGAAGTTCCTTTCTCGGCGATGCCAAATGGTGAAAAAATTGATACCAAACTGCCTAACGGTAAAAACTATGGCTTCCCACCAAGTACCATGCACATTGTCGCAAACAAACAATGGGCGGCAGAGAACCCTGCGGCAGCCAAATTGTTTGCCATCATGAAATTACCGATTGCTGACGTGAATGCGCAGAACCTAAGAATGCATAATGGTGAAGCCTCACAAGCCGATATCGAACGTCATGCAAACGCGTGGATCAAAGCCCACCAGTCCACATTTGATGGCTGGATAAAGCAAGCGCAAGAAGCCGCTAAATAAGCCTAAATAGTTCGTGCAACTAACTTTAGCCACCTTAACTCGGTGGCTGAGGTTGTTGACAAAGTGGGATAAAAGCGTGGTTTTTCCCACTTTGTGTTATCAGGCGAAAATCAATATATTGATTTTCCTTGTTTATTTTCAATAACCTATCCAACCTGCCGCCAAACATGTTATGTGTGTCAGCAGTCTGAGCCACCTTAACTCGGTGGCTTTTTTACATTTAATAATAAAAAGAAATAACCAGAGGAAATGAATTTTGTTTATAGTAGCCACCTAGCAATTAATAGGTAACCTATATGAAACAGAACCAAACAGCAGAGCTGACCACCAGCCTCACCATTTTAATGGCAATTGCGACAGGTCTTGTCGTTGCCAGTAACTACTATGCTCAGCCACTGTTAGACACCATTGCAGCCCAATTTAACCTTACCACTAACATGGCTGGGTTTATTGTCACCGCAGCACAGCTTGGTTACGCCGTTGGTTTATTATTTTTAGTCCCTCTCGGGGATTTATTTGAACGCAAGCGACTAATTTTATTGATGACACTGCTTTCTGCGTCTGGCTTACTGATTACCGCACTTTCAACCAATATTTGGCAGATCCTATTAGGGACGGCTCTGACAGGGCTGTTTTCAGTTGTTGCTCAGGTACTTATTCCTATGGCGGCATCCATTGCTCATCCTAATAAGCGAGGCAAAGCTGTCGGTATTATTATGAGCGGCTTACTGCTGGGTATTTTACTGGCGAGAACGGTTTCAGGTGCGGTGGCGATGGTCGGAGGTTGGCGTGCAATTTATTGGGTCGCGTTTGCTTTATTAATTATCTTATTAATTGTATTAGCGATTAAATTACCTCGCTACCACCAAAAAGCCAATCTGAACTATTTTCAGCTCCTATGCTCTATTGGCCGTTTATTTTTCAGCACCCCAGTGTTAGCCGTTAGAGCTTCTCTTGGCGCGCTTTCATTTGCTAACTTTGGCTTATTATGGACAGCGATGGCATTTTTATTGGCTAGCCCTCCCTTTAACTATTCTGAAGGCACCATTGGCTTATTTGGTCTCGTTGGCGCTGCGGGCGCATTAATGGCCTCTCAAGCAGGACACCTAGTGGATAAAGGCAAGGGTAAGATGATCACAACCGTTGGCTTAGTTTTATTACTACTGTCTTGGTTACCTATAGGTTTAGCAAAACACTCTTTAATCGCCTTTATTATCGGTATTCTGGTTCTCGATCTTGCCGTTCAAGCCGTCCATGTCACCAGCCAAAGTACCTTATATCGCATCATGCCTGAAGCACGTAATCGCCTAACCGCAGGGTATATGACCAGTTATTTTATTGGGGGAGCACTTGGCTCGTTATTATCAGGTTATGCCTATGAACGTGCGGGCTGGGAAGGTGTCGCGATAGCTGGCGTCAGTTTAACGGCATTAAGCTTAATCATTTGGGCTATTGGTATTCGATTTGATCCAACAGTTCCCCCCTCAGAAGCGTAATACCTTTCATTTTTTATTGTCGATAACATTTAAAAATAAATGTTATCGACAGCACATAAATACATAAAAAAACATAATATATTTACGGTATTGTCAACCTTTTTTTCTGCATTTTTGTCCATAACCTATAAATTATTATCCATAATTCAGGACTATAGTTATATGTTGTTATAGTTACTATGGCAAAAGTCAGCAAATGACACAGTTAAACAAATACTATATCTACCTAGAACAGTATAATTATTGTTAATTTGCCCAATAATTATTGCTAGAAATAATCATACAAAAACAATAAATAGGTATTTACACTTAATGAATAGCAATATCTATCTAACTTGTAATTATTGGGTAACAAAAAAAATGGTGTTGAGTTAATGTAATGTGATTATATATTGCTTTATATGATTTTATTTGAGGTATAAATCGTGTTTTTTCTGGTTATTTTATGTTCAAATAAACATAAGTAGGCTAAAAATTCACTTTGGGCTATACTGAAACACATAAATTACATTCATAAAATTTATGAATGATGTATCATTATCAAAATAAAATCATCGATATTAATTAAGTATAATTGCTAATTCTATCTTTTAATATACCATTTAGATGGTTGATGACAGTTGTAATCTTACCAACTGAAACTAATAAGGTATCCAAATAATGGAAAGTTCATTTACACCGACAGAAGAGCTATTAAATGCTCGTGTCGCACAGCAAGATACACACGAAAAACCCATTCCGTACCAAGAAATACTGTTAACACGCTTATGCATGCATGTTCATGGAAAATTACTTGAATCTCGCAACAGTATGCTACGTGCTCAAGGCATTAATGAAACCCTTTTCATGGCATTAATGATTTTAGATACAAAAGATACACGCAGTATCCAACCTTCCGAGCTCAGTGCTGCACTTGGTTCATCCCGTACCAATGCAACACGTATCGCAGATGAACTCGAAAAAAATGGTTGGATTGAACGAAAAGAAAGCCACAATGACAGACGTTGTCTACATTTACACCTCACAGAAAAAGGTTCAGAGTTTTTAAGTGGCTTATTACCGCCACAACACCGTGCACTAATCGATATATGGTCAGTTTTAGAAGATGATGAAAAACAGCAGTTGGATAAACTAATGCGTAAGCTACTGGTAAAACTGGATACTATAAAAGATTAACCACTTTTTTTGTAAGGTTAATGTATTTGAGGCATTCTGCTGCCATAAGGCGAAAAAAAACTTTTCAGCCGGCAATATTTCATTATCCTTTCAACCTTATGCTTTACGATATTCCCGCAAGCAGCAAAATCATTTGTAGTCTCAGTTTCCAGTGGTTATGACTAACTACTGGAAACAACCGTGATCCTTATCCATCGAAAATGGAGTAATACCCGTATGAGTTCCCCTGAGGAAATGCAACAAATGCAAGCTCCCCAACGAAATAAAAAAAGACAACGCAGAAATGCCTTAATGTTTTTAACGTTAATTTTTATAGTAATTGGTGTGGGCTGGGCCGTTTACTGGTATTTAGTACTTCGCCATTATGAATCAACGGATAATGCTTACGTCGCAGGTAACCAAGTCCAAATACAATCCCAAATATCGGGAAGTGTTATGACCGTTAACGTCGACAACACTGACTTTGTGCAAAGTGGTACCGTGCTGGTTGAACTTGACCCACGGGACGCTGAACTTGCACTCGATAAAGCCAAAACCCAATTAGCAAACAGTGTGCGTCAAACTCGCCAACACATGATTAATAGTCGCCAACTACAAGCTAATATTGATGTTAAACGCTCAGAATTAGGTCGTTTACAAAATGATTTAAAACGCCGTGAAGTGTTAGGCAGCAGCAATTTAATTGGTAGAGAAGAGCTACAGCATGCTCGTGAATCCGTTGTGAGTGCAAAAGCTGCATTAGACATGGCAGTTGAACAATATAACGCCAACCAAGCGATCGTTCTCAACACATCCATTGAAAAGCAACCCGCCGTCGAACAAGCCGCTACTGAAGTTCGTAATGCATGGCTGACGTTACAACGAACCAAAATTGTTAGCCCAGTCGATGGCTATGTTTCCCGCCGTAGTGTACAGGTTGGCTCACAAATCACGCCATCAACCCCATTAATGGCCATTGTTCCATCAAATGGCATGTGGATTGATGCTAACTTTAAAGAAACACAGCTAGCTGATATGCGTATTGGTCAACCTGCGAAAGTGACAGCTGATTTCTACGGTAAAGATGTGGTCTTTAATGGCACTGTTGTCGGTTTAGATATGGGGACGGGGAGTGCGTTTTCATTACTACCAGCACAAAATGCCAGTGGCAACTGGATCAAAGTCGTGCAACGCCTCCCAGTGCGTATTGCGTTAGATCCAGCCCAACTGGAAGAACACCCACTGCGTATCGGCCTATCTACCGAAGTGACAATTGATACCTTAAATAAAGATGGCAAGGTGCTGTCAAAAGGCATGCGCGATGCACCTGCATATCACACATCAGCATTAGCGGTGGATATGTCCCCTGCAGACAAAATAGTTACTGAGATAATTAATAATAACGCTGGAAACAAATAAGTGGGAGCGCAACAAATATGACCGCACCACTTACAGGCTCAAAGCTGGCTTGGATGACCATCGCCCTCTCTTTGGCGACATTTATGCAGGTCCTTGATTCAACAATTGCCAACGTTGCTATCCCAACGATTGCAGGTAATCTTGGTGCATCTAACTCCCAAGGAACCTGGGTGATCACTTCATTCGGCGTAGCAAATGCGATCTCCATTCCAGTCACGGGCTGGTTAGCTCGGCGTATTGGTGAAGTTCGACTATTCCTATGGTCTACCGGTTTATTTGCTTTAACATCTTGGTTATGCGGTATTTCTGGCAACCTAGAAATGCTGATTTTATTCCGTGTGTTGCAAGGTTTAGTTGCGGGCCCGTTGATCCCTCTATCCCAGAGTCTACTTCTCAATAACTACCCTCCGGCAAAACGCAGCATGGCCTTAGCGTTGTGGTCAATGACTATTGTGATCGCCCCAATTTGTGGCCCTATTCTCGGCGGTTATATTAGTGATAACTACCATTGGGGATGGATATTCTTTATCAATGTTCCGTTTAGTGTTGCAATTATTTTTGCCATCATGCACACCTTAAAAGGCCGTGAGACAAAAATTTCTATCCAACGTATTGATACCGTTGGTTTAGTTTTATTGGTTGTTGGCGTTGGTGCACTGCAAATCATGCTCGACCAAGGGAAAGAACTTGATTGGTTTAACTCGACCGAGATCATCGTTCTGACCGTGATTGCGGTTATTGCGATTGCGTTCTTAATTGTTTGGGAGCTGACGGATGATCACCCCGTCATTGATCTCTCTTTATTTAAAGAACGCAATTTTACGATTGGCTGCTTATCACTTAGCCTCGCCTATATGTTGTACTTTGGCACCATCGTTTTGCTTCCTCAGTTATTGCAAGAAGTATATGGCTATACTGCAACATGGGCAGGTTTAGCGTCCGCACCTGTCGGGCTATTACCGCTACTTATCACGCCAATTATCGGGAAATTTGGTAACCGTATTGATATGCGTTACTTAGTCACATTTAGCTTTATTATCTATGCTGTCTGTTACTACTGGCGTGCTTATACCTTTGAGCCAGGCATGGGCTTTGCCGCAGCAGCTTGGCCACAATTCGTTCAAGGTCTTGCTATCGCCTGCTTCTTTATGCCATTAACCACCATTACGTTATCGGGGCTACCCCCTGAAAAAATGGCATCGGCATCTAGCTTATCCAATTTTACTCGAACACTGGCAGGGGCAATTGGAACCTCAATTACCACCACAATGTGGACACAAAGAGAATCCATGCACCATGAAAATCTGACAGAATTTGTCAACCCCTATAACCCGAACGCACAGCACATGTATAGCGAATTGGCACAAATCGGTATGAATGAACAGCAAAGTGCAGCTTACTTAGCAAAAACGATTACAGACCAAGGGCTAATTTTATCTGCCAATGAAATTTTCTGGTTATCAGCGGGGGTCTTTATCTTGCTAATGGTGATCGTGTGGTTTGCTAAACCGCCATTTGGTGCTGGATCAAAAGATGGTGGGGGAGCACACTAATCTCAGGCTACCCCTACATTCTGATGTGGGGTTAGTTTTTTACTTCTGCGCTTTCCCCAACCAATGCGGGGGAGCATTATCCTAATTAGGTAAAACAGCGATGAAATCATGGATTGAAAATAGTCAGGCATTAGCATTAATTAATGCCATGGATGATATTCAGGCGGAGCAATACCGAAGAAAACTGATTTGCTACGTTAACCAATATCAAGAAACTTATTCATTCGATATTTTGGACGACGTTCAGGCTTATATGCAGTTAAAACTGGCGGCTGATGATCTTGATTTTAGTACCATCCCCGATGAAATCACCCAAGCCATCATAGAAGGTTATTACGAATACTGCATCAGTTTAAATGAAATATCTGCGGCATATCAAATCGTAACTAAAGCCACCCCATTGACCCGTTTAGACCTCATTGAATTCGTTAATCATATATTAGAAGCTTTCTCATGTAATTATGCAGAAGAAGAGTTTCTCGCTCCGAAGTTAGCGGAGTTTGCGGATTTATTTGCTCACTAATCAAATTGTAGATAGAAAAAAGCCATACGTAAAAACGTATGGCCCAGATTGCTGACAAACATAACATGTTTGGCTGCAGGTTGGATAAGTTTAGAAAATAAACATGGAAAATCAATATATTGGTTTTCGCCTGATAACATCAAGTGGGAAAAACCTCGCTTTTATCCCACTTTGTCAACAACCCATCGAAATCACATCAATAAAATCGTTTATTTAACTTGGTTTTGCTGCCACCATTGTGCCAACATCACACCTGTTGCCACAGAAACATTCAGGCTTTCAACTTTACCCGTCCCGCCAATAAATAAGCTCATATCCCCTTGTTCCCAGGTGCTATCACTTAAACCATCACTCTCTTGGCCTAAAACGAGCACCATTTTAGCGGGCAACGTCGCTTTCGCTAAATCTTGGCTACCTTTATGGCTTGAAGTGGTGACAATGGTATACCCCGCTTTACGAAACTTATCTAGCGTGGAAGTCAAGCCATCCGCATCGATAGCTTTAATGTGCTCAGCACCACCTTCTGCGGTACGAATTGCGGCACCAGACTCCAACATAGCCGCATCTTGTAAAATCACACCTTGCACACCAAAGTGAGCACAACTACGCATGATCCCGCCTAAATTATGGGGGTTGCCCACATCTTCTAGCGCTAACACACAGTCCTTTTCTGCGGCTTGCTGTAAATAAGCATCCGCACTCATGCCGCCACGTTTTTTGATAATAAAGCACACACCACCATGATGCTCTGTACCGGACGCTTTTGATAGCTCTTCATCATCGACAACATGATACGCTTTGCGGTTTGCTGCCATCCATTTCAAGGCATCACGAAAGCGCGGGGTGACAGATTGCAAAAACCACGCACGAACAATGGCATCTGGCCGATTTTTAAACATGGCTTGGCACGCATTTTCACCATAAATACGCGTCTCTTCTTGGCGTTGCTTACGCAGTTGTTCAGGATCAATTTGGCTTTTTCCAACAATCCCACCATGATCATTTTCAAATTCGGCACTATCCGGTTTTGAAACAGTACGCCATGGAGAACGCTCACGCGGTGCACTATCACGATTATCAGAGCGACGACGTTCTTGACGACCGCTCTCAGAGCGATTCGAACGACTTCCTCTTTCTTGGGGGGCACCATCACGTCGGTGACCACCGCGTCTATCGTTGCCCCCACGTCTATCATCGCGACTACCGTCACGACCACCACGGCGTTTATCGCTGCCTTGGTTGTTGCCCTGCTCTTCACTGCGGACATACATCACTTTTACTTTGCCGTTTTTACCACTAAAATCATTCGAGTCGTTCATCACTATTCCCTACTAAGCTATGGCGCGAAGATTACATGATGTTGCAAGGCTACGCTACCGATCCGCACTATTATCTCACCGAAAACTTATTGAATATACCTCTATCGCATAGAAATCGTTTTGCGTACAATATGCGGCTTATTTTATAGTCTGAAAAACAGTAATCAAAATGACATCTAATGCCGTTTATCACCTCCGCCAGCAACGCCTCGCCTTATCAACAAAACCGTTTAAAGCTAGGGGCTGTCGTGTAAAGCGCTGCCAATATTGTTTGTTACCTGTTCCACAATGCCTTTGCCAAGAGACGGTATCTTGCCAAGCGAAAAGCCAATTTTGCTTGATCATGTTTGATGGTGAAGTGTTTAAACCCAGCAATACGGGAAAACTCATTGCAGATGTCCTACCTGATACACTGGCTTTTCAGTGGTCAAGAACTGCGCCAGAAACTCAGCTTTTAGCGGCATTGGAGGATGATACTCGGCAACCTTATCTGATTTTTCCAAACAGCTACGCCCAAGAAAATCGTATTGTTGTGAATGAACCGAACATTTCTGACAAGCCTGCTTTATTTATTCTATTAGATGGAACATGGCCTGAAGCACGAAAAATGTTCCGTAAGAGCCCGTATCTTAACCATATTCCACTGTTATCCATCAACACAAAAGCACGAACGGACTACCTGCTACGCACGCCATCTCGTGAAGAACAACACTGCACCGCTGAAGTTGCCGCCACCTTGCTAGAGCTCGCGGGTGACGTCCAAGCATCACGGCAATTGTTTAGTCATTTTAGCCTATTTCGCCAGAAATACCTTGAAGGAAAACCCCATCACCCTGTGGCAAAAATGCTGTTAAACGAAGAGGAGCTCTAACTATTTTTAGCCCCATTCTCACGTTTTTTTCGTAAGCTGTTCTAAGAAATCGTAACTTTCGGATAAACGTCATCATAAAACGTGAAGGGGCTTGTATAAATTAATTAAATTCGCAGGATAAACTAGCGCAATA
This sequence comes from Providencia rettgeri, assembly GCF_041075285.1. NCBI lineage: Bacteria > Pseudomonadati > Pseudomonadota > Gammaproteobacteria > Enterobacterales > Morganellaceae > Providencia > Providencia rettgeri. Next base: position 2,550,883 of record NZ_CP163512.1, read on the forward strand.
TAAAAGATAGGGCATAGTATTCATAAGTATTTATCAGCCTCTTTTTATCTCTTAAATGATTATATTGTTCACCAAGTGAAGGGTTATCTTTATGGGTTTAGTGAGTCAGTTAGAATCTTTATTCAGGCCAAAATCAATCGTGGTCATTGGCGCATCTGAAAATCCGAACCGGGCAGGTTCGGTTATGATGAAAAACCTACTCACCAGTGGTTTTAAAGGGCCTATTCTCCCGGTAAACCCAAACCGTAATTCTGTACTCGGCGTACTCGCTTATCCCACTATTGATAAACTTCCACTCAAACCTGACCTTGCCGTTATTTGCACTCATTACTCAAGAAACATCAGTTGTTTACAACAACTTGGCGAAGCAGGCTGTAAAGTCGTCATTATCTTATCCTCCCCCTCGATTCAATTTAATGAATTAAAAAAAGTCGCTCAGCAATACCAAATTCGTCTTTTAGGTCCTAATAGCCTAGGCTTTTTAGCACCATGGCAAGGCTTGAATGCCAGCTTCTCACCTATCCCTATACTCAAAGGCAAACTGGCGTTTATTTCCCAGTCTGCCGCTGTTTCAAATACCGTACTTGATTGGGCAAGGCATCGCGATATCGGTTTTTCCTATTTTATCGCGCTAGGCGATAGTATTGATATTGATATCGATGACCTACTGGATTACTTAGCACGTGATAGCAAAACCAGTGCGATTTTACTTTATTTGGAAAATATCAGTGATGCGAGGCGTTTTTTATCTTCGTCACGCAGTGCTTCACGCAACAAGCCCATTCTCGTTATCAAAAGCGGACGAACACGTAAGGCGCAAGCACTTTTAGGGGAAAAACCGAGCTTAGATGCTGCTTATGATGCAGCCATTCAACGCGCAGGGCTTTTGCGAGTTCAAGATACTCATGAAATGTTCTCCGCTGTTGAAACATTAAGCTACATGACACCATTACGGGGTGAACGTTTATCAATTATGAGTAATGGCGCTGCCCCTGCTGCAATGGCACTGGATGAACTCTTACAGCGTAATGGCAAACTCGCCAAGCTCAGTATTGAAACAGAAAACGAACTCAGCGCCCTACTACCTCTTGACCTCTCCACGCAGAACCCGATTAATTTAGGTGATGATGCCACCGTTGAACGCTATATCAATGTGCTAAATAAAATGCTCGATAGCCATGATCATGACGCACTTTTATTGATCCACACCCCCAGCGCAATCACCGAAAGCAAAACGATGGCAGAAAAAATCATCAAAACCATCAAGCAGCACCCTCGTGGAAAATGGCTCACTATCCTAACCAACTGGTGTGGTGAATATTCATCTCAAGGATCGCGCCGTTTATTTAGTGAAGCAGGCATTCCCACTTATCGCACGCCTGAAGGGGCTATTACTGCGTATATGCATATGGTGGAATATCGCCGTAACCAGAAGCAACTAAAAGAGACGCCTGCACTGCCTGTCGGTATTACTGCGAACACACAACAGGCTCATGAGTACATTCAGCAAGCATTAAAAAATAACAACTTGCACTTAGATACTCATGAAGTTCAACCAATATTACAAGCCTATGGACTCAATAGCTTACCAACCTGGATAGCCCATTCAAGTGATGAGGCAATTAAAATTGCAGAGAAAATTGGTTATCCCGTTGCATTAAAATTGCGTTCACCTGATATTGTGCATAAATCAGAAGTCCAAGGGGTTATGCTGTACCTAAGAAACGCAAAAGAAGTCGAAGACGCCGCAAAAGCCATTATCGAACGTGTTTCTAGCAACTATCCAAATGCTCGCATTGATGGTCTCTTAGTGCAGAGCATGGCAAACCGAGCTGGGGCACAAGAATTACGTATCGCGGTAGAATTAGACCCTGTATTTGGCCCATTGATCATGTTAGGCGAAGGGGGGATTGAGTGGCAACAAGAAAGCCAAGCCGCTGTAGCCCTTCCACCGTTAAATATGGCACTCGCACGTTATCTCGTGATTAACGCCATCAAAGGCTACAAAATTAAATCACGTAGTGCTTTAGAGCCGTTAAATATCTTAGGGCTCTCAAGTTTATTAGTGCGAGTATCAAACTTAATCATAGACTGCCCTAATATTACCCACTTAGACATTCATCCACTGCTCGCTTCAGGGGATGAATTTACCTTACTGGATGTCTCCATGACACTCAGTCCTAGTGATGAGGTAACTACATCAAGGCTTGCCATTCGCCCTTATCCAAGTGAACTGGAAGAAACAATTCACTTAAAAGACGATCTAAATTGCCTACTACGCCCGATCCTTCCTGAAGATGAGCCACTATTGAAATCTTTTATCGAACAGGTCACAAAAGAAGATCTTTATTATCGTTATTTTAGTGAAATCAGCGAGTTTACACATGACGATCTCGCCAACATGACCCAAATAGACTATGACCGAGAGATGGCCTTTGTGGCCGTTAAAAACCAAAACACCAACCCCGAAATTATTGGTGTTGTCCGTGCAATGGCGGATCCTGACAACCAAGAAGCTGAATTCGCCGTTTTAGTGCGTTCCGATATGAAAGGTCAAACACTCGGTTATCAGCTCATGCAAAAGCTGCTTAACTATACTCGAGGTCACGGCATCAAAAAATTAACCGCAATAACCATGCCTGAAAATCGTAATATGATCAGCTTGGCAAAAAAATTAGGGTTCGATGTTGAAATACAATTTGAAGATGGTGTTGTTAATCTCACTCTCCATCTTTAGCTACACAGGAATGCGTCGCATAACCTGTATGGAAATTAAACAGATATGCAATTTATTCTAAATGGTTTGACTAAATATGCTATCATCCATGGATCATTCGCTTAAAAATGTGTGCAAAGCGATTTGCTATTGGACTAATAAGAGAAAATTCACACTGTGATGTTGTCAAAATTAAAACAAGCAAAACATCAACAATATTTGGTTGGTTTACCTAAACTGTCTCAAGATGTTGCTGATGTTAAAACGCTCTATAAGACAGAAGATTTTCGTGATGAACTGCTTAAACAAATTTCTCTCGCTCAAAATACTATCTACATAACGGCGTTGTATTTAGAGAAAGATGATGCAGGTAAAGACATTCTTCATGCGCTGTATGCTGCAAAACAAGCTAATACATCATTAGATATCAAAATTCTCGTCGATTGGCATCGAGCTCAACGAGGGCGCATTGGTGCAGCGGCTAATTCCACCAATGCAGATTGGTATTACGATGTCTCACAGCAGTATCCTGATGTCGAAATTCCAATTTACGGTATCCCAGTCAATACACGGGAAGCTTTAGGTGTGTTACATCTAAAAGGTTTTCTTTTTGATGATACACTGCTATATAGCGGTGCGAGTATTAATGATGTGTATTTACAACGACATGAAAAATATCGTTATGACCGATATCACCTTATCAAAAATAGCCAGCTAACCGCATCAATGCGAAAATTTATTGATGATTCCTTATTACCGGCTGATGCGATTAATCGTCTAAATACCGAGACACGCCCTAAAACAGCTGAATTTAAGCATCTTATAAAGCAATTCCGCTTAGGGCTACGCGGTTCTTCTTACCGTTTTGAGGGTAATGCTTCTAATGATGAATTATCCGTCACGCCTTTTGTCGGCTTGGGTAAGAAAAACGATCTCAATCGTGTGATCACCCATTTAATGGGCTCAACCAGTGATAAGCTGACTATTTGTACACCATACTTTAACCTTCCGGCGGTGCTAGTACGGATTATTAGTCGACTACTGCGTGAGGGTAAACATGTAGAAATCATTATTGGTGATAAAACCGCTAACGATTTCTATATTCCACCTGAAGAGCCTTTTAAAATTATCGGCGCGCTTCCTTACTTGTATGAAATCAACTTGCGTCGCTTTGTCAGTCGCTTACAACGCTATATTGATAGCGAACAACTGACGGTAAGGCTATGGAAAGATGGTGACAATACCTACCACTTAAAAGGCATGTGGGTCGATAATCAATGGCAATTAATCACGGGTAATAACTTAAACCCTCGTGCTTGGGGCTTAGATTTGGAAAACGCGGTACTCATTCACGATCCTAAGCAAGAGCTTCACGAACAGCGCCATCATGAATTAGAATGTATCCGCACTCACACAAAAATTGTTCGCCATTACAGGGAATTAGACAGCATTCAAACTTACCCTGTTAAAGTCAAAAAATTAATTCGTAGGCTGCGACGTATACGTGTTGATCGACTCATTAGTCGGATCTTATAAGTTGTTCAATAAAGCGTCACTTCACAGTGGCGCTTTTTAATTCAGACGGGTATTAAATGAACCCAAATACAATCAAAATATTCATTATTAGCTCACTGATGTTATTAACTACTGGGTGTAGTGGCTTTCATTGGTCAAATGACAACTGGAAAGGGAAAGACAAAGCACAACACTTTGCATTCTCCGCCGCAATGGCTGTAGCAGGCAATGCCTATGCAGATAGACAAAATATGTCACATCGCAGTGCGGCACAATTTGGTATGTTATTTTCCATTTCTCTTGGTGCGGCGAAAGAACTTTATGATAGCCGACCAGAAGGAACAGGCTGGAGCTGGCACGACTTTGCATATGACATTGCAGGATCAGTTGCAGGGTATAGCTTATATCAATCCCTTAAGTAATCCTTATTTTCAATTGCCCCTATTCTCATTTCCTTCAATACTTCGCTCATCGTCGAAGTATTGCTTAATAAAAGGCTTATAGTTGTGCTTTCGATATTAAGGAGAATTTTATGATTGCCGTGATCTTCGAAGCGATTCCAATTCCTAAGCAAAAAGAGCGTTATTTTCAACTTGCCACAGAACTGAGATCTGAGTTAATGAACATTGAGGGGTTTATTTCAGTTGAACGTTTTCAGAGTATAACAACTGAAGGGAAAATATTATCCCTTTCTTGGTGGGAAAATGAGGACGCTGTTATGAAATGGAAACGCCATTTTATGCACCAAAATGCACAAAATGAGGGAAAAAGGTCAGTTTTCTCTTATTACCGTATCCGAGTTGCGCAGACCATAAAAGATTATGCCTTTAATAAGGAAGATAATCATAACCTATAATATTTCCCCCATCATTGAGAACTAAGCTGGCACATTAGTACGATAAGAGACAACTTTAGGCTAACATGAAAACCAATAAAATTAACCTTCCCATTGACGAAAATGCACATTTAGAACAGTCTATTTCAAAGGTTGCCTCTGCAATTGCTGATCCTTCGAGGGTCAGTATCCTTTGTGCACTAATGGACGGTAGGGCTTGGACTGCCACAGAATTGAGCGCCGCAGCAAATATAGCACCTTCAACAACCAGTGCCCACTTAACGAAACTTTTAAATAGCCATTTAGTAAGTTGTTTATCTCAAGGTCGGCACCGTTATTACCGACTTGCTGGCTCAGATATTGCACAATTATTGGAAACATTGATGGGCGTGTCCATGAAGCGGGAATATCAAGCGCCGATCTCTACCCCTATTCATTTAAGAAAAGCACGCACCTGCTACGATCACTTAGCTGGGGAAATTGCAGTTCAGATTTATGAGTTTATGGATACAAATGGTTGGTTTACATCTAAAGAAAATACATTATCCGTTATCGGTATTGCGCAATTCCAAAGCTTAGGTATTAACATTACAGCACCAACTAAACGAAAAATGGCCTGTGCTTGTTTAGATTGGAGTGAAAGACGCATGCACTTAGGGGGCAGCGCTGGTGCTGCCTTATTACACACTTTTGAGCAAAACGAATGGATCATGAAAACAGTAGGCTATCGAGAGGTTATTTTTACCACTCGTGGAAAAGAAGCACTACAGCGAATTTTTGGTATTAAGGTCATATAAATACATACCGCATATGGCACAATCACACCGAGCAAATATAAACAATGAGTGTTCTTTACTTCCCAATATTCCGTCATTTCACCGACTAAAATAATAGCTTGCACATAGTATCTTTATCACTTCCCATCAATATATGCGTTGTGACTCACTACATCATTTCTCTCAAAGGCATACACCAAAGTAATGACAACAATAGGTGGAAGAGGCTAGTCACCCTTGCCAAATAAGATAACTATACGGATGGTTCTCGCTATTTTCCATAACTAAGCCATATTTGCATGATCAGTTTATTTATAGCCATTAACCTTGAATTAAATCGCTATTGTGAAATTTTTTAAGATTGGAGTTTGGTAGGTAGTATAAGTATATAAACAAAAACCCCGTGATTTTCATCACGGGGCTTCGATAAGTGGCGGAACGGACGGGACTCGAACCCGCGACCCCCTGCGTGACAGGCAGGTATTCTAACCAACTGAACTACCGCTCCACTTAATCTTTCGCCTTTCGGCTGCTTATTATGAAATCTCACAATAAGGCTTTAATTTAATGTCTGGCAGTTCCCTACTCTCACATGGGGAGACCCCACACTACCATCGGCGCTACGGCGTTTCACTGCTGAGTTCGGCATGGGGTCAGGTGGGACCACCGCGCTATTGCCGCCAGACAAATTCTGTTTCTTCCCGTTTAGCTATCTTTCACTAAACCAGAAGTGCAATCTTGAACAAGCTGTTGTGTCCTTCACCTTTCGGCTTCTCACCTCTTGAAAATCAACACACTCTCTCTAAAACACCTTCGGTGTTGTCAGGTTAAGCCTCACGGTTCATTAGTATTGGTTAGCTCAACGTATCGCTACGCTTACACACCCAACCTATCAACGTCTTAGTCTTAAACGTTCCTTTAGGACCCTTTAAGGGTCAGGGAAGACTCATCTCAAGGCAAGTTTCCCGCTTAGATGCTTTCAGCGGTTATCTTTTCCGCACTTAGCTACCGGGCAGTGCCATTGGCATGACAACCCGAACACCAGTGGTGCGTCCACTCCGGTCCTCTCGTACTAGGAGCAGCCCCTTTCAATCTTCCAACGCCCACGGCAGATAGGGACCGAACTGTCTCACGACGTTCTAAACCCAGCTCGCGTACCACTTTAAACGGCGAACAGCCGTACCCTTGGGACCTACTTCAGCCCCAGGATGTGATGAGCCGACATCGAGGTGCCAAACACCGCCGTCGATATGAACTCTTGGGCGGTATCAGCCTGTTATCCCCGGAGTACCTTTTATCCGTTGAGCGATGGCCCTTCCATTCAGAACCACCGGATCACTAAGACCTACTTTCGTACCTGCTCGAGCCGTCACTCTCGCAGTCAAGCTGGCTTATGCCTTTGCACTAACCGCATGATGTCCGACCATGCTTAGCCAACCTTCGTGCTCCTCCGTTACTCTTTGGGAGGAGACCGCCCCAGTCAAACTACCCACCAGACACTGTCCGCACCCCAGATTATGGGGCAACGTTAGAACATCAAACATTAAAGGGTGGTATTTCAAGGTTGGCTCCACGCAGACTGGCGTCCACGCTTCTAAGCCTCCCACCTATCCTACACATCAAGGCTCAATGTTCAGTGTCAAGCTATAGTAAAGGTTCACGGGGTCTTTCCGTCTTGCCGCGGGTACACTGCATCTTCACAGCGAGTTCAATTTCACTGAGTCTCGGGTGGAGACAGCCTGGCCATCATTACGCCATTCGTGCAGGTCGGAACTTACCCGACAAGGAATTTCGCTACCTTAGGACCGTTATAGTTACGGCCGCCGTTTACTGGGGCTTCGATCAAGAGCTTCTCCTTACGGATAACCCCATCAATTAACCTTCCAGCACCGGGCAGGCGTCACACCGTATACGTCCACTTTCGTGTTTGCACAGTGCTGTGTTTTTAATAAACAGTTGCAGCCAGCTGGTATCTGCGACTGGCTTCAGCTCCATGGGTAAACCACTTCACCTAATGCCAGCGTGCCTTCTCCCGAAGTTACGGCACCATTTTGCCTAGTTCCTTCACCCGAGTTCTCTCAAGCGCCTGAGTATTCTCTACCTGACCACCTGTGTCGGTTTGGGGTACGATTAATGATAATCTAGAGCTTAGAGGCTTTTCCTGGAAGCGGGGCATGAGCTACTTCGCCACCGTAGTGACTCGTCATCAGATCTCAGTGTATAGTGAACCGGATTTGCCTAATTCACCCACCTACATCCTTAAACCGGGACAACCGTCGCCCGGCCAGCCTAGCCTTCTCCGTCCCCCCATCGCAATTATCACCAGTACGGGAATATTAACCCGTTTCCCATCGACTACGCATTTCTGCCTCGCCTTAGGGGTCGACTCACCCTGCCCCGATTAACGTTGGACAGGAACCCTTGGTCTTCCGGCGTGCGGGTTTTTCACCCGCATTATCGTTACTTATGTCAGCATTCGCACTTCTGATACCTCCAGCATACCTCACAGTACACCTTCACAGGCTTACAGAACGCTCCCCTACCCAACAATATCTAATATTGCTGCCGCAGCTTCGGTGCATAGTTTAGCCCCGTTACATCTTCCGCGCAGGCCGACTCGACCAGTGAGCTATTACGCTTTCTTTAAATGATGGCTGCTTCTAAGCCAACATCCTGGCTGTCTGAGCCTTCCCACTTCGTTTCCCACTTAACTATGACTTTGGGACCTTAGCTGGCGGTCTGGGTTGTTTCCCTCTTCACGACGAACGTTAGCACCCGCCGTGTGTCTCCCGTGATAACATTCTTCGGTATTCGTAGTTTGCATCGAGTTGGTAAGTCGGGATGACCCCCTAGTCGAAACAGTGCTCTACCCCCGAAGATGAGTTCACGAGGCGCTACCTAAATAGCTTTCGGGGAGAACCAGCTATCTCCCGGTTTGATTGGCCTTTCACCCCCAGCCACAAGTCATCCGCTAATTTTTCAACATTAGTCGGTTCGGTCCTCCAGTTAGTGTTACCCAACCTTCAACCTGCCCATGGCTAGATCACCGGGTTTCGGGTCTATACCCTGCAACTCATTCGCCCAGTTAAGACTCGGTTTCCCTACGGCTCCCCTATTCGGTTAACCTTGCTACAGAATATAAGTCGCTGACCCATTATACAAAAGGTACGCAGTCACCCCATCCTCAAATGTCCCGCTTGCCTTGCCGTCCAATCTTGCCCGATTTTTTAACTTCCGCTGCTCATGGACTTCTATGTCCACTGCGCTGCGGCTTGAAAAAATCGACCAACCTTGTTAGCCAATGCTGCGCTGCTCTTGTGGTGGTCTTTTAAGCCATCACTCAATTGCCGAGGCACTTGAGTGATGGGGCTCCCACTGCTTGTACGTACACGGTTTCAGGTTCTATTTCACTCCCCTCGCCGGGGTTCTTTTCGCCTTTCCCTCACGGTACTGGTTCACTATCGGTCAATCAGGAGTATTTAGCCTTGGAGGATGGTCCCCCCATATTCAGACAGGATAACACGTGTCCCGCCCTACTCATCGAGTTCACAACACCAACACCTTCGGATACGGGGCTATCACCCTTTACTGCCGGACTTTCCAGACCGTTCTCCTGATGCTGATGCTGATTAAGACTCTGGGCTGCTCCCCGTTCGCTCGCCGCTACTAGGGGAATCTCGGTTGATTTCTTTTCCTCGAGGTACTGAGATGTTTCAGTTCCCTCGGTTCGCCTCGTTTGACTATGAATTCATCAAACGATAGTGCAACGAATTGCACTGGGTTTCCCCATTCGGATATCGTCGGTTATAACGGTTCATATCACCTTACCGACGCTTTTCGCAGATTAGCACGTCCTTCATCGCCTCTGATTGCCTAGGCATCCACCGTGTACGCTTAGTCGCTTAACCTCACAACCCGAAGGTGTCTTTTCGTGTCATTCTGACGGGTAATGGCTGCGCGTGCATCGATTCTATGTTGGGCAGTGCTCGCAATGCTCACGTACTCATGTACGCTGCGCTTGCTGTGCGCTGGCCGCCTTGAATCGCTGACTGCTCGCTCATTACGTTTTGCCATCATGACAAAGAACATCTTGAGTTGAGATTTTTGAGAGACTCTCACATCGTTTAAGCGATAAACGATGTGCGTTGTTTTCAATTTTCAGCTTGTTCCAGATTGTTAAAGAGCATAATTATTCGCAATAGACTATTGCTAATCTATTCTGAATAATCAGAAAAATTATGGTGGAGCTAAGCGGGATCGAACCGCTGACCTCCTGCGTGCAAGGCAGGCGCTCTCCCAGCTGAGCTATAGCCCCATAAAGGTTTTTCGGTATCAATCAATCTCCTGATAAGATTTTTTTCTTACTCGGAGGTCTTTTTTCTTAGACAAGGCATGGATTAGCGACGTTTACTTGGGTAAACGAGCTTAGCCATAACGCAGCATAAGAGAAAAGTGGTAGGCCTGAGTGGACTTGAACCACCGACCTCACCCTTATCAGGGGTGCGCTCTAACCACCTGAGCTACAAGCCTATCGATACCGCTACTCTATTTCATCAGACAATCTGTGTGAGCACTTCACAAGTACACTTCAATGGTAAGGAGGTGATCCAACCGCAGGTTCCCCTACGGTTACCTTGTTACGACTTCACCCCAGTCATGAATCACAAAGTGGTAAGCGCCCTCCCGAAGGTTAAGCTACCTACTTCTTTTGCAACCCACTCCCATGGTGTGACGGGCGGTGTGTACAAGGCCCGGGAACGTATTCACCGTAGCATTCTGATCTACGATTACTAGCGATTCCGACTTCATGGAGTCGAGTTGCAGACTCCAATCCGGACTACGACGTACTTTATGAGTTCCGCTTGCTCTCGCGAGGTCGCTTCTCTTTGTATACGCCATTGTAGCACGTGTGTAGCCCTACTCGTAAGGGCCATGATGACTTGACGTCATCCCCACCTTCCTCCGGTTTATCACCGGCAGTCTCCTTTGAGTTCCCGACCGTATCGCTGGCAACAAAGGATAAGGGTTGCGCTCGTTGCGGGACTTAACCCAACATTTCACAACACGAGCTGACGACAGCCATGCAGCACCTGTCTCAGAGTTCCCGAAGGCACCAAAGCATCTCTGCTAAGTTCTCTGGATGTCAAGAGTAGGTAAGGTTCTTCGCGTTGCATCGAATTAAACCACATGCTCCACCGCTTGTGCGGGCCCCCGTCAATTCATTTGAGTTTTAACCTTGCGGCCGTACTCCCCAGGCGGTCGATTTAACGCGTTAGCTCCGGAAGCCACTCCTCTAGGGAACAACCTCCAAATCGACATCGTTTACAGCGTGGACTACCAGGGTATCTAATCCTGTTTGCTCCCCACACTTTCGCACCTGAGCGTCAGTCTTTGTCCAGGGGGCCGCCTTCGCCACCGGTATTCCTCCACATCTCTACGCATTTCACCGCTACACATGGAATTCTACCCCCCTCTACAAAACTCTAGCTGACCAGTCTTAGATGCCATTCCCAGGTTAAGCCCGGGGATTTCACATCTAACTTAATCAACCGCCTGCGTGCGCTTTACGCCCAGTAATTCCGATTAACGCTTGCACCCTCCGTATTACCGCGGCTGCTGGCACGGAGTTAGCCGGTGCTTCTTCTGTCGGTAACGTCAATCGTTGATGATATTAGCATCAACGCCTTCCTCCCGACTGAAAGTACTTTACAACCCTAGGGCCTTCTTCATACACGCGGCATGGCTGCATCAGGCTTGCGCCCATTGTGCAATATTCCCCACTGCTGCCTCCCGTAGGAGTCTGGGCCGTGTCTCAGTCCCAGTGTGGCTGATCATCCTCTCAGACCAGCTAGGGATCGTCGCCTAGGTGAGCCATTACCTCACCTACTAGCTAATCCCATATGGGTTCATCCGATAGCGCAAGGACCGAAGTTCCCCTGCTTTGCTCCTTAGAGATTATGCGGTATTAGCCACCGTTTCCAGTGGTTATCCCCCTCTATCGGGCAGATCCCCATACATTACTCACCCGTCCGCCGCTCGTCAGCGAGAAGCAAGCTTCCCCTGTTACCGCTCGACTTGCATGTGTTAGGCCTGCCGCCAGCGTTCAATCTGAGCCATGATCAAACTCTTCAATTAAAAAGCTTGATGCTCAAAGAATGTTACTGTCTCGTAACGCTCTTTTGTTCGGTTAACTTTGTCAGCTGCGCATCGCTTCACCTCGCCGTACTTAAGTACTGTCTCGGTTCATCGCTGCTTGCTTTCGCGTTACCCTTCCAAAATAACGTTACTACCTATTAAGTTCATATATATGAATTAACGTGTTAGTCACTCTTCAAGACTTAAAATCAAATATTTTTTTGATAGTGTCCTGTGAGTGCCCACACAGATTGTCTGATAAATTGTTAAAGAGCGTTGCGACTGAATCTTTCGATTTTCGACTTCAAGGTCGTTGTCGCGAGGAGGCGTATAATACGTTTTCCTCCGTGAGAGTCAAGCAATTTTTTGCTTTTTCTTTTCAGAATCTCTCGCTGCCGTTTCAGTGTTCATCGCGCTTTGCGTTGTCTTGTTCCCGGTCAGTGGATGCGCATTATAGGCAGCCAGAAAAATCTGGCAAGTGTTTTTTTTAACTTTTGCTCTGACTGCTTGCTTATCACCCAAAATGGCTATTTTTTGATTCTTTTTAGCGTTTCTGGTAGTTCTGCTATGCTATTAATCACAAAATCGGCACTATTCATTGCTTCTTCTGACACAGGTTCGCCACTTTTAACGAGGACTGTCGTTCCGACTTTCGCGGCTTTACCCGCTAAAATGTCTGCAAGTTTATCACCTACCATTATAGAAGCAGCCATATCTATATTTAAGAACGATTGTGCATCTAATAGCATACCCGGGTTCGGTTTACGGCAATTGCAGTCTTGACGATATTCTTCAACATCCGACTCTGCGTAATGTGGGCAAAAATAGATACCATCAAGATCAACACCACGGTCGGCAAGTGACCAGTCCATCCATTCTGTTAATTGCATAAATTGGTCTTCAGTATAAATGCCACGACCAATGCCCGATTGGTTTGTAACAACCACTAACGCATAACCCATTTTCTTTAATTCCAGCATGGCTTCAATAGCGCCTTCAATAAATTCAAAATCATCTATTTTATGCACGTAACCATGATCGATATTAATTGTGCCATCTCTGTCTAAAAAGACTGCTGGTATCCCTTTACTCACCTGTTTACTCCTCAAACTAAATATCGCTTCAGTATCTCACGAAAAGAAATGAAATGAGAATAGAATAAATCGCACAATCTTTATTGACTTAGACGTCTAGACGCCTTAACATCCAACCATATTAGATACACTATCTAAAAGAACAATTCAGATAAAAGTTAGAAAACATAAATGATAAAGCTCTCAAATATAAATAAAGTTTTCCAGCAAGGAAGCCGTAACATTCAAGCGCTAACCGATATTAGCTTGCATGTACCTGCTGGTCAGATATATGGCGTTATTGGTGCTTCAGGCGCAGGTAAAAGCACGTTAATTCGTTGCGTTAATATGTTAGAGCGCCCAACTTCAGGCCAAGTTATTGTTGATGGGCAAGATTTAACATCAATGACAGAAAAAACGTTGACGAGAGCACGCCGCGGTATTGGCATGATTTTTCAACATTTTAACTTATTATCTTCACGTACTGTTTTTGATAACGTGGCTCTGCCATTAGAACTCGACAATACGCCTAAAGACAAAATTAAAGAGCGGGTTGATGAGTTATTAGATTTAGTCGGTTTAAGCGAAAAGAAGGATGCTTACCCTGCTAATTTATCTGGTGGACAAAAACAACGTGTTGCTATCGCACGTGCATTAGCCAATTCACCAAAAGTTTTACTGTGTGATGAAGCCACTAGCGCCTTAGACCCAGCAACAACTCGTTCAATTTTAGAATTACTGAAAGATATTAACCGCCGTTTAGGGTTAACCATCTTGTTAATCACTCACGAAATGGATGTCGTCAAACGCATCTGCGATCAAGTTGCGGTGATTAGTGGCGGTCAATTAATCGAACAAGATAAAGTAAGTGAAGTGTTCTCTCACCCGAAAACACCTATTGCACAAGCTTTTATTCAATCAACGCTAGTTATTGATATTCCTGATGACTATAAAGAGCGTTTGAATACGGAAGCGGGCAAAGATTTATCACCATTGGTGAAGTTAGAATTTACAGGGCAGTCTGTTGATGCGCCACTAATTTCGATGGCTGTACGTAAATTTGATATTGATATTAATATTTTAAGCTCTCAGATTGATTACGCAGGCGGCGTAAAATTTGGTGTGATGTTAGCCGAGTTGCATGGCATAAATGGTGGTATTGAGTCCACAATTGAATTTTTGAAAGAGCACCACGTGAAAGTAGAGGTTTTGGGTTATGTCTGAGAGAATGATTTACTTGCTGATTAACGGCACCATCGACACTATCACAATGACCTTTGTTTCCGGTTTTTTAGGCTTTGTTTTAGGCTTACCACTGGGTGTTTTACTTTATATTACGCGTAAAGACCAAGTAATGGAAAATGTCGGTTTATACCGTGTTCTTGCCGTTATAATTAATATTTTCCGTTCTGTACCTTTTATTATTTTACTCGTTTGGATTATTCCATTAACGTCGTTTTTAGTGGGTACAACTATTGGCTTAAAAGCCGCAATCGTACCTTTAACTATTGGCGCAGCGCCATTTATTGCACGTATGGTAGAAAATGCACTTTTGGAAATTCCAAGCGGTTTGATTGAGTCAGCACGTGCTATGGGAGCGACACCGCTTCAGATCATCCGTAAGATCTTGATCCCTGAAGCTATGCCAAGCCTGATTAACGCAGCAACCATTACCTTAATTATGTTAGTGGGTTATTCCGCAATGGGCGGCGCTGTAGGTGCCGGTGGTTTAGGGCAAATCGCACTGCAATATGGCTATCAAACCTATAACCCTGTTGTCATGAATACCGTTATTGTTCTTCTTGTAATTTTAGTAAACGCAATCCAATTTGGTGGCGAATACTTAATGAAAAAAGTTTCACATCGATAGTCAGTAAAATAGCTGCGCCGTTAGGGTGCTTATAAAGTCCGTATGAAAGGGGTAATACCAATGTCTATTAAATTAAAATCTATCGCAGTTGTCGGCGCGCTATTAGGCACACTCGTTTTAGCGGGTTGTGGTGAAAAAGAAAAAGATGCTAATAGCATTAAAGTTGGTGTGATCATGGGCAAAGAGTTAGAAGTTGCTGAAGTCGCACAAAAAGTTGCTAAAGAAAAATACGGTTTAGATGTTGAACTGGTTTCATTTAATGACTTCGTATTACCAAACGAAGCTTTAAGTAAAGGCGACATTGATTTAAACGCGTTCCAACACAAGCCATATCTCGATCAACAAATTAAAGATCGTAATTATAAGTTAGTACCAGTTGGTAATACATTTATTTACCCAATTGCTGCTTACTCTAAAAAAATTAAGTCTGTTGACGAATTAGCGGACGGTTCACAAATCGCATTACCTAATGACCCAACAAACTTAGGTCGTTCTTTACTGCTGCTGCAACAACAAGGTTTAATTAAATTAAAAGACGGCACAGGTTTAATGCCAACCGTTCTGGATGTTATTGAAAATCCAAAAAACTTAAAATTTGTTGAATTAGAAGCGCCACAATTACCACGTGCACTTGATGATCAGAAAATTGCTTTAGCCATCATCAACACCACTTGGGCTAGCAGCGCAACACCAAAACTGACACCAGCAAAAGATGGTTTATTTGTTGAAGATAAAGATTCTCCATATGTAAATATTATTGTTGCTCGTGAAGACAATAAAGATAACGAAAATGTGAAGAAGTTTATCCAAGCTTATCAATCAGATGAAGTAGCAAACAAAGCTAATGAAGTCTTTGATGGTGGTGCAGTTAAGGGCTGGTAATCTTTTTTATTATTGAAAAAACGATTAAAATACTAGGTGGCTCCGTGCCATCTAGTATTTTTTGCAATTTATAGACTATAAAAATAACGACATCTTTTTGAATCATATAAGAAAGGTATAACTTATGAGACTGTTATTGCTCACCTTAGCCGCGTTTACGTTAGCTGGGTGTGGGATTAACCAATACACGAGTCCAGGGGCAAACAAAGGTTTCACGAGTATGAAATTGTCTAAGCCTGTACCGAGTGTGACTAAAGAACCTGAAACAGCAAATGTTAAATTAATGAATAGCCCTGAAGAACTATTGGGTATGCCTTTCAAAGACTTAGGCATTGTTTCTGGGGAATCTTGCAGAGAAAGCGTTCAAAGCCCACCTGCAAATTTAAACACAGCCAAAAACAGTATGTTATCGCAAGCTGCGTTTATCGCTGCTGATGCTGTCCTTTTGCACCAATGCCAGACAATGACCGCTCCTGGTTGTTATCAAGCAACGATTTGTGAAGGTAGCGCATTAAAAATTGTTGAATAACTGCCATATGCAATCTTTTCAATTTGATATTATTGGGCATATCGAATCACCCTATAAAGAAAAGTTTGCCATCCCGCGTCAACCTGGACTTGTGTCAGGTGGCGCAGGACGCCTACACCTTCATCCCCCTTTTAATGATGCTAATACCGTTCGTGGCTTAACACAATTTAGTCATATCTGGGTGATTTTTGTTTTTCATCAAACAATAAAAGGTGGCTGGAAGCCTTTAGTCCGCCCTCCCCGCCTTGGTGGTAATGACAAAATGGGGGTATTTGCAACACGCTCAACATTTAGACCAAACCCAATAGGAATGTCTCTTGTTGAATTAAAAGGGGTTTCTATAAAAAACAACCAAGCTATACTTGAGCTTGGTAGTCTGGATTTGGTCGACGGCACACCAGTGATTGATATCAAGCCTTATTTACCTTTTGCTGAAGCCATACCTGAAGCAACCGCGGGATACGCGCAAGATGCGCCTTCAGATAATATGCAAGTTTTATTCACACTGCACGTTGAAAAACAATTAGCGTCTTATCAACATCAATATCCCGCACTAAAGCAATTTATTGAACAAGTTTTAATGCAAGACCCTCGCCCTGCGTATAAAAAACAATCTAATGATATTCGTGACTATGCCGTTCATTTATTAGATTTTAATATTCGTTGGCGAGTGATTAATGGCGTGACTGAAGTATTCGCTATCGAACCTTACGAAAAAACGTGTTAACCCCTTTTGGCGGATCTCAGTCGCTGGTAGACTAGATCTCTATATACTTTGGTAGGCAAGCGGCTTACCATAATTTGTTGTTCTAATGGAACCTATACAATGCGTACTAGCAAATATCTGCTCTCAACTCTAAAAGAGACCCCTGCGGATGCAGAAGTTATCAGCCACCAGCTGATGCTGCGTGCAGGAATGATCCGTAAACTTGCTTCTGGTCTATATGACTGGTTACCCACTGGCGTGCGTGTTCTGCGCAAAGTAGAAAATATTGTCCGTGAAGAAATGGAAAATGCAGGCGCTATCGAGGTATCTTTACCCGTCGTGCAGCCCGCAGATTTGTGGCAAGAAAGTGGACGTTGGGAACAGTATGGTCCTGAGTTGCTGCGTTTTGTTGACCGTGGTGAGCGCCCGTTTGTTCTCGGCCCAACCCATGAAGAAGTGATCACCGATTTAGTGCGTAACGAAATCACTTCATACAAACAACTGCCATTGAATTTATTCCAAATTCAAACCAAATTCCGTGATGAAGTTCGCCCGCGTTTTGGTGTCATGCGTTCACGTGAATTTATTATGAAAGATGCCTATTCTTTCCACATTAGCCAAGAATCATTGCAAGAAACCTATGATGCGATGTACGAAGCCTATAGCAAAATCTTCACGCGCATTGGCTTTGACTTCCGTGCCGTTCAAGCAGACACAGGCTCTATCGGTGGAAGTGCCTCCCACGAATTCCAAGTGTTAGCCAAAAATGGTGAGGATGATGTTATTTTTTCAACAGAATCTGACTATGCTGCAAACATTGAATTTGCCGAAGCATTAGCTCCCACTACACCACGTGGAGAACCGACAGAAGCATTGCGTTTAGTTGATACGCCAAACGCAAAAACGATCGCTGAGTTGGTAGAACAATTTAACTTACCTGTTGAAAAAACGGTTAAGACTCTCATTGTTCATGCAGAAAAAGATTCAGGGCATACATTAGTCGCATTATTGATCCGTGGCGATCATGAATTGAATGAAGTTAAAGCTGAAAAACATCCTCTCGTTGCTAGCCCACTGACGTTCGCAACAGAAACTGAAATCAGAAATGCCGTAAATGCAGGACCAGGATCATTAGGTCCAATCAACATGCCACTACCGATGATTATCGACCGCAGCGTTGCTGTGATGAGTGACTTTGGTGCAGGTGCAAATGTTGATGGTAAACACTATTTTGGCATCAACTGGGAACGTGATGTAGCGTTACCTGACACGTACGATTTGCGTAATGTCGTTGAAGGTGACCCAAGCCCAGATGGTAAAGGTGTGCTACAAATTAAACGCGGTATCGAAGTTGGTCATATTTTCCAATTAGGTACCAAATATTCAGAAGCCATGAAAGCGTCTGTGCAGAACGAAGAAGGCCACAATCAAATCGTCACCATGGGTTGCTATGGCATTGGTGTAACCCGTATTGTTGCTGCCGCTATTGAACAAAGCCATGATGATCGTGGGATCATTTGGCCAGATGCCATCGCGCCTTTCCAAGTTGCCATTTTGCCAATGAACATGCACAAATCTTATCGCGTAAAAGAGGTGGCGGAAAAACTGTATGCTGATCTAAAAGCAAACGGGATTGATGTCATTTTTGATGACCGTAAAGAGCGTCCAGGTGTGATGTTTGCCGATATGGAGCTGATTGGTGTTCCACACACCATCGTTATTGGTGACCGTAACTTAGATAACAACCAAATTGAATATAAATCACGCCGTAGTGATGATAAAGAATTGGTTGGTCTAGAAAATGTCGTTAGCTTCCTTAAAGGTAAGCTTGGCAAATAAGTTAGGTTAACCTCTAGGGGCTGTTGATCTTTGCTGGTCAATTTTTATTTGAATTAAAGCCATTTTAGGCAAGAGCCTCTCAACGTAGCAGCAAAGATCAACAGCCCCTAGGAATAAAGCCCAAATGACTATCATTTTGAATTTGGGCTTTTCTTCAGATATCGCGGTAAGAACCAATTTTAAAACCACGTGCCACAATTTGTGATTTTAAATTCTCCGACGTTAATACTTCCAATTCATTTAAACGTGGATAAGCATAATTGCTTTTTAATAGTGCATTATCAATAAAAGCCGGATGGCTCATAACTTCAATACTGTTATAACCCTGTGCTTTCGCTTCATCGATAATTTTTAACAATAACGCTTCTGAAATTTTATCGCCATAAAACTCACTACTAAAACAGTCAGTGCTCGCCACTTGATATGATAATGGCGGCCAATTTTTCTCTAATTGGCGATCAACACGTAATGCCACGCCTTTTTCCTGCGCGAACCCGACGACTATTGGAAAAATACCTTCAATCATATGCACGTGGTGATGGCTATCAATATGACTAGGCTTTTGACCAAAAATTTCAATAAATTTTTGATATTGCAGATTTAGCTCTTGTTCAATCTCAGACAGTGGTAACTCATTGATATCAATATCCCACAGCCATTTACCCAACATTCCATCACGACTAAGTGCCGGCATTGATGAAAAAGGTTTACCTGCTGTTAAAACAAAATGCATACCCACCGCTAAATTCGGATTTTCATGGCTTAATTTAGCAGCATGGTATATTGCGGGCATATTCATCATTGCACTAGTTGAATTAACAACCCCATTACGATGAGATTCGATAATGCCGTAATTAACGGCTTCACATAACCCGAAATCATCGGCATTCACAATAAGTAATGAAGCCATTGGCTCTCCTCTAATACTATAAGCCATTTGGCTAATTAATTTTCCTGCTCAAGTTGTTGTATTGCTCTAGCAAAGTTAGGCAGGTGTTTTTTATGTGCGATAAGTAGTTCCTTAGCAATTAAACGTGCATCATTGTCCGAATGAATTAATGGATTCAAGTTCATTGCCAGTAATACATCATTAAACTGGCCATTCACAGCAGCTTGGCTAGTCGCAATTTCAAAGTTCTTTAAGGTATAAATTAAACCAAGTACCTTATCATCAAAATGGGTGACTCGTGGATGAGGTTTTGCGCCATCACGCCCAAGTAGGCAGGTCATTTCCACTGTCCAATCATCAGGAATATTATCAATTTGCCCTTGATGTGGGATATTAACGTAATGTTCTGTATTTTTATCGTTATAAATAGCATTAATCACTTCACAAGCGGCATCTGAATAATAAGCCCCGCCCCGTAATTCAAGCTCTTTAGGCTTCACATCTAACGATGGATCCTTATAAAGTTCAAAAAGTTTATGTTCTACTTTTTGTACAATTTGCGCACGAGCCCCACCTTTATAATACTCCCCAAGTTCGATAGCTAACATTTCTTTTGGTTTAAAGTAATACAGTAAATAAGAACAAGGGATCAGGTTTAAGCTGCGAATTAAGCCTTCGTCAAAAGCAAGATCAGTAATATTTTTCACTGAGTTAGCACTTAATGTTCCAGAAGCAATACCATCTAACAACTCATCAAAACGAGAAACGCCATTAACAATTACATCCTTGATGAAAACCATGTGGTTTAAACCAAATAAATCGATGGACAGATCGTCTTGGTCTGAAAGTTTAAGAACATCTGTAATAAACATTTTCATGCCAATCGGTATATTACATACACCAATAAACCGCTTAAAGTTAGTGTGGCGATACACGGCTTCTGTCACCATTCCTGCTGGGTTAGTAAAATTAATCACCCATGCATTAGGACAGATTTTTTCTACATCTTTAATAATGTCAAAAATAACAGGGATCGTCCGTAGCCCTTTAAATAACCCACCAGCACCATTGGTTTCTTGACCTAAATAACCATGTTTTAGAGGAATAGACTCATCTAATTCACGGGCTTTTAATTGACCTACTCTTAATTGTGTGGTTACAAAGTCTGCATCTTTAAGTGCTTCTGCGCGATCCAATGTTTTCACTATTTTTAACGGGATGTTCGCGTGTTTAACCATTCGTTGGCATAAATCAAAAATAATATCTAATTTTTCTTTGCCTTCTTCAACGTCCACTAACCATAACTCAGTAATTGGAAGTTCATGGTAACGTTTAATAAAACCTTCTAGTAATTCAGGTGTATAGCTACTACCGCCACCAATAGTGACAACTTTTAACTTCTGAGTCATATTAACCTCATAAAACCTTATACAATAGACATAGAAAGGCACACCATCTTTATTAAAAAGATGGTTATGCTTGATTTTTTAATTAACCGTTTTTAATACAATTTAATTAATATAAATTAACCCACCATTTTTTGCTCAATACTAAATAAATTTTTCCGATAGTCACTCGGAGTTAATGATGTTGACTCTTTAAATTTTTTCACAAATAAACTTGGGCTACTGTAACCAGATTCAAATGCAATATCTGTAATTGAATAGTTGGTAATTTCCAATTGTTTTTTGGCAAAATTAATTCTGATATCGTTAATTATTTGCATTGGTGTTTTGCCATAAAAACGCTTTGTCGCCCTTGTTAAATACTCTTGAGATTTTCCCGTCATAGAGATCATATTTTGTAAAGCACTCTCACCGAACATCGCTATATCATGCATCTCTTCCAGTGTGTTCTTTAACCATTGAGGCGCATCATCTTGTAAACTCTTTTCACGGAAATGACGTAAGCGATTAACCACATTAAAGGTAACTAATTCGATAAACTCATTAAACTCGCTGTCTCTGAAATTTAAGGAGGCAATAACAGATTCAATATAAGCCATAAATTCATTTTTTAATTGATAGCTTTGCGAAGCAACAAAACAACTTGGTAATAATGGCAAATAATGTTTATCAAAAAATGATTTGCTAATTCCAACATTCAATATTCGTGTTGGTCCAAAGTCATAAGCACTTTCATGATGCGAGCCGATAGGTAAGAAAACGAAATCGCCGCGTTCTAGTAGTATTTTTTTTCCATTAATGATTTGGTAACAGCGTCCCGTTAATACAATGGTATATTCATAATAGTCATGTTGATGCAGTCCACTTGCACTCTCAACTTTATTATAAATAAAGACATGAAAGGTTTTATTGTTAAACAGTTCACTTTCCTGAACTAATTTAATTTCAGCATTAGTGTCGGTTTTATTCATCAGTGTCTGCATCATTATCCCCTTTTAATGGTTTAACTTTTCATGTAGCTCAATTAATTCTGTAATAAGTTCGCGAGCTAACATGGCATTCATTAAATGATCTTGTGCGTGAACAAGCACTAAACTCACTTTAATTCGCCCCTCTCCCATATCGCTTTCAATCAGTTGAGTTTGTACTTTGTGGGCCTCATTCAAAGCAGAGTGAGATTGTTCCATTAAACTTTTGGCTGTTGTGAAGTCACCCTCTTTTGCTTTTCTTAATGCGGTGTAGGCTAAACTTCTCGCTTGTCCCGCATTAATGATTAAGCCCATGACGACTTCTTCTAATTCGTTAGCGGCATCTTCTTGAATATCATCGAGTTCAAACATACTTTTATCTCTACTAAAGTGGGAGGAGCAAGCTCCTCCATTTTTTAAAACTTCAGTGCATTCGCAATGTCTTCTTCACTTTCTTCTTCATCTATCTTATTTTGGGCTTTGTTCGAAATCACCACAAATGGTAGATAAACCAGAACAGCAACACCAAGGTTAAATAAAGCAAGCAGTAAAGCGGCAATACTTCCGTTAGTGTTAAAGAAGGCGGCTAAACCTGTCGGCATTGTCCACGGTGCAATATTTGTCACTGGAGGGATAATCCCTAAAGAATACGCAGCTACCATTATTCCCGCCAATAAAGGTTGAATAAGAATAAAAGGAATAAACATAACTGGGTTCATAATGATAGGTAATCCAAAAATAATCGGTTCGTT
Organism: Providencia rettgeri; assembly: GCF_041075285.1. Taxonomy (NCBI): domain Bacteria; kingdom Pseudomonadati; phylum Pseudomonadota; class Gammaproteobacteria; order Enterobacterales; family Morganellaceae; genus Providencia; species Providencia rettgeri. The sequence continues at coordinate 2,573,774 of NZ_CP163512.1, forward strand.
AATTTGGAAAATACCTGCTGGTAACGCTAATTTCGCAACTTGGCGGTGATCCGCACGACGTGAGGCAATAAAGATAGCAATAATCAGCCCTAATGTTGCCCCTGTTCCCCCTAAGAACACGTAGGAGTCAAGCATTGGTTTTGCCCACATGTGGAAAGACTTCCCAGCAGCAATTGCCGCATCCACAGAACCATATTCTGCATATAATGAGACGTTTTCTAATGCCCACGGCGTCATAATACCGCTATCTAAGGCAGTCAGTGCTAATGAACCATGAATACCAAAGAACCACAGTAACGACGTAAATACCACATAGGCCCATCCCACGATGTTCCCCATTGATGCAAGTGGTGTCGACACGGTATCCATAATAATCTGATGGAAGTTAGTGCTAATACCACTAGAAAGCGCCCAAGACACAATCCCCATGATAGACAAGATAATAAAACCCGGGATTAGTGCAGAGAATGAACGAGAAACCGATGGTGGTACGCTTTCAGGCAACTTAATTACCCAGTTGCGACGTACAATAAATGCAAACAATTCGGCGACAATTAACCCTAAAATAATGCCTGAAATAATATTTGCGCCGCCCAACCAATTTGCCCCAACCGCGTATGCGCCATTCACTTCATAAGGCGTGACCGTCATAAATGAAGCGACTGCCAGCAAACCTGCGGCTAATGGGTCAACTTTTCGCTCTTCTGCTAGTGCCATTGCAATAAAAAAGGGAGCCATTAGGGACATAATACCCAGTGTTCCGTTATAAACATTTCCCCCTATTGCTTTAAATCCATTTAATGTTTCTATGGTCGACGGTTCTAATCTCACGCCCAATGAGTAAAAGAACGAGCCAGTATCAAAACTTAAAAACACATTATTAATCAGTACAAACATAGCCCCAACTAACGTCAGTGGCATAATACGAATAAAACCATTCTTTATTGCATTAACATGAGGTTGCTTTCCCAATCTAACCGCAAAGGGAAGGAGTACCTTTTCAAGCGAAGTGATAACAAGACTCATAAAAATACCCTCGATTTTTTGAGTGTGCTCCATTCTGATTAGGCTAATCCGCAGTAAATAGCACTAAGGTTGATGGAGTTATTATGTAGTAGAGGTAACTCTCTGATTTTAATTTGCTGTTTGTTTTTTTATGCTTGCAACGGCTGCTTTTAATACCCCAAGCCCATCAACTTTGCCGTACAGCAATGAATCAATAACTTCGACAGGTTTATTGGGTAATACTTTTTGAATATCCGTTAACATCCAAGCAATTTGGGGACCAAGTAAAACCAAATCTGCATCAATGCCTTTTTCACTCACTAAACTTTCGGGAAAGGCTTCAATGTTGACTGGTACATCATATTTTTCTGCCTGCTGCCTCATTTTGTTCACTAACAGCGAGGTAGACATACCCGCAGAACAAAATAAATAGATATTTTTTTTCTTCATTCCTTATCCTTTGCTGCGTTCTATTTTTTGATTACCGCCGTAATTTATAAATTTTGTTACAGACTTGCGGTTTTTTTTGAGTGGACGAACTAAAAATTCAAATTATTTCTAGCTGAATGCAGTATACGGACTTCCCTTAGTTTGCGATATTTCATAGTTAGCACTAATTGTCTGTCATTGACCAATCCCTATGACAGCCTTCACAAAACCTACAAATATTTTGCGACAATAAAAAAGTAATATTGATATCAAGAAGGATGAGATGTGGAAAAAAGCGTAAGGTATGGGCTGTTTTTATTGATATTTGAAGAAGTTAAATAAAAGAAGCCCAATATTTCTATTGGGCTTTCAAATAAAAATTCAGTTCAGATTAGTTACAAGACGCATTTTTATCAAATTTGATTTGACCTGTTTGCACTAATGCAGAGTCAAATTGGCCGTCTTCCATTGATGGACGAACGGTATAATAACCTTCAACCTCTACGTAAACTGGTGTTCCAGCTTCAACGCCTGTTTCACTATAGGCTTTTTCTAATTCAATTCCTGAAGCCGCATACTGACGTCCCGTACTGCATTCTTTAAATACAGCAGCATCTGCCATATAGCGATATTGCCCTATTTTTTTACTTGGCTGAACACGGTTTAACGTATAGTTGAGTTCCGTCTCAATTGGGTTGCCTTCTAAATCCAGCAAGGTGACGGACTCACCATTATCGGCTTTAGCAAAAAAGGTATTCTCACCTTTCGGATTGGTGGTGCGCAGTTTGTTACCTTCAAGACTCCATTTGCCAGCTTCATGGAAACCACTGTTGCCGTCTTTTGTTCCCAAATAAATCAGTTGCTCAACATAACTGCCATCTTGGTTAACTAACAAAGTTGCTTCAATGCCTGAGCAATCAGCACAAGGCAATACCCCTGTGTAAACCTGATCAACAGGCACTACATTGGTATTTCGTGCACCACTTTGACAGCCTGCTAATGTCACCGTACCAGCCGCTATTAAGACTAACAATAGTGATTTTTTCATGATAATTCCCTTGAAATCATTTGTTTTTAACTTGTTTACCAATATGAAACATCATAGCACCTCAAGCCATAAAAAAATGAAAAGAGTCAGATAATTCGGACATAACTGATAAAAAATATCACGCATTAGCTTGATGAATAAGAATTGTCTTTTTCATCAAGTAGCGATTATAGTTATTAAAATTACTGTGCTATTATCGGACTAAGCATTTTTTTGCTTGGTACAACATGTTCAAGGCGGCAATAACCGCCACTAACACAGTGGTGAAGGAATATGTCTACAGATACTGAATATCAACCTATCAATTGTGATGATTACGAATATCTAGAAATTGCATGCCAACGTCAGCTGAAGTTGCAGATAAAACTTAATGACGGCGAGAATATTGAAGGACAAGCCAGTGATTTGCTTCTACGAAAAAAAGTCGAGTACCTGATTGTTGAAACACATGAAGGCACAAAGGAGCTAAGGTTGGATTACATTAATTCCTTCAGTCATCCAGAAATCGGTACGATAGTTATCGACCACTCTCACTAACACTCACAATTTGAGTTCTTCTTGCCCCTTATGATAGTCACAGTCATAAGGGGTTTCTTATTATAACGCGAGCTGAAATTCGTTCTTTTTTTGCCAATCTATCGCAATACCCAACAATCCATCGCCAACTAAGCCTTCTGGGGTAATAAAGCACCCCACCGCCGTAATCAGTTGGTCATTATAATAAATCAGCGGAATACGCTCTCGCATCCACGGTGCTACGCCGAGCTCTTGCCAAATTTTTTTACTGCTTCTTGAACGGTGGCGACCTACAATATTGAGAGTTCCTTGTAAACCAAAGCGCACCGTTACGCTCTCACAAGGCTCTGGAGGGCGAATTTGCCCCTGCCCTTCCATAATCTGCAATATTCCAAGTGATTCAGGCAGTTCAAAGGAAGCTGGATATGACCATGTATATTGCTGTCCAGCCAAGTTTGCAATACGTTGAACCACCCACAATGCCCCTTGGTAACGACGAATTTCAACAGCACCTAAGCGACAAACAGGTTCAGCATCCTGCCGAGCAAGCGCAACTTCATGCCAGATACGTTCTAACTGATTAAATGGTGGCATTGGAAGTTGATGTAGTCCAACCCAACGGCGTATCAATGCATTACGTTTCGCCAAAGAGCAGTTCTGTAGCTCATCAATAAATAAACCACCTCGATAGTCCATCATGCCTTCAAGCGTTTCTTGCAATAATTCATCCAGTAAGGATTCTTGCTCGGCACACAGTGACGCACTCCGAGCAATGGCATGAGAAATATGCGGCCAGCGCGCTGTTAAGCGCGGTAAAATGTGTAACCGAAGGAAATTGCGATCATAACGATCATCTTGATTACTATCATCTTCCACCCACGGTAATTGCTGCTCTTGCATATAAGTTTCTAAATCAACGCGGGGGATAGTTAATAATGGACGCAATAATTGAGTTTGACCTTGCTTTGTGACAAAAGAGAGGGATCCTGGCATGGATGATAACCCTGCAGGACCACTTCCGCGCTTCAAGGCTAGTAAGAATGTTTCCGCCTGATCGTCAAGGTGTTGAGCCGTCACTAAGACTTCATTCACTTCAATGACCTCACGATACGCTTGATATCGGGCATCCCGTGCAGCCGCCTCAATCCCTTTTTCACTGGGGTCTACGAAAACATGACGGCAGATAAAAGGGATTTCCCATTGTTGGCATAGCTGTGCACAATGTTGCTGCCAAGCATTTGCCTTGGCGTTCAAGCCATGATGAACATGGATAGCACGAATAATTAATGCCGGATCATGCTCCTTTTTGATCAGATAAAGGGCATGCAACAACACTGTTGAATCAATCCCTCCACTGAACCCTACGAGTATTTTTTTGTGATCGGCTATTTTTTCCCGTACTCGTTCGATGATCATGGCTGATTGAGATACCATTCGCTCACCCTTTTGACTATTGTTAGTTACGCCGTTTTGCACCAACGCATAAAACGCCAGAAATAATCACTAATACGACCCCTATGATATAAGCTAGTTCAAATGGGTCACTTAAAAGTAAAACTAGCCACAACACAGATAACACGGGTGATAAAAATACCACTGAGGCAATTTTTGTCGAGTTTCCTGTATTCATTGCTTTAAACCACAAAATATATGATACACCGTTAATTAACACACCATTAATCAGTGTCGGCCAAAATGCGGCTTGAGATGGCAATTGTATTTCACTCAACGACAACAGTAAAACCAGTGAAGTCAACGTCGAAAATATAAATAACCAAACCGTACTTATATAAGGGTCAATGGAATACTGGCGCGAAAATACCGACATTAAAGCAAAGCAAAATGCACCACTAAACACTAATAATAAGGCCACTGGATGGTCCACATGCAACTGCGTAATTTGCCCTTTCGTAAACGTAATGATAACGGCAATAAAACCAATTAACACCCCAAAGACTTGCTTCATTGCTAGCTTATCTTTCAATAATATCACTGATAAAAGAATAATAATTAGCGGCCAGCTATATTGGATCACCAATACGGCAATACCATTTTCGATGGAGTAACCGTAGTACAATAGTAAATAGAACAAACAATCAAGAAAACCGAGCACAAAGACTCTGGCAAGCATTTTGCGAGGCAAGATAAACAATTTGGTAGGCTTATAGCCTGATGCTAATGCCACACTAATAACGGCGATTGCTGAAATAAGGTTTGACCAAAATAAAAATTGGAAACTATCCATTCCATTTTGCCCAAAGCGTGAAACAATCGGGATAAAACTCCAAATCAACACGCAAGAAAAGGCATAGATTAAATAATTATATTGGCGCACTTTCTTACCTTTTTTGTTTGCAGATGAGAATTGATCATTTCCAATAAAAAACGGGAGCTGGCAAAAGCAAACTCCCGTTTTATCAAATTGGCGGATCACTAACAATTAGCAATAACCATATTCCATCAGACGCTGATAACGACGGTTTTTTAATGCTTCAGCATCTAAAGCTTCCAACTCGTTAAGGTCTTCAGTAATACGCGCTTTTAGATACGCTGCAACTTCATCGTAGTTACGATGTGCACCACCTAAAGGCTCAGAAATCACGTTATCAATCAGTTTTAACTCTTTTAAGCGTGGAGCAGTAATCCCCATCGCTTCAGCCGCTAATGGTGCTTTGTCTGCACTTTTCCATAGAATGGATGCACAACCTTCTGGTGAAATAACTGAATAGGTGCTGTATTGCAACATATTCACTTTATCACCAACACCAATGGCTAATGCACCACCAGAACCGCCTTCACCAATAACAGTACAAATGACAGGAACAGATAAACGTGACATCTCACGTAAATTACGTGCAATCGCTTCTGATTGACCACGTTCTTCTGCCCCGACACCTGGGTATGCGCCTGGGGTATCAATAAAAGTGATAATAGGTAGGTTAAAACGCTCAGCCAATTCCATCAAGCGTAACGCCTTGCGGTAACCTTCTGGGGCTGGCATACCAAAATTACGACGGATTTTTTCTTTCGTTTCACGCCCTTTTTGGTGCCCTATAACCATCACTGGACGACCATCTAAACGAGCCAAACCACCTACGATAGCTTTATCATCAGCATAAGCACGGTCACCTGCTAATTCTTGGAAGTCCGTGAAAATGCGAGAGATATAGTCCAATGTATATGGACGGCGTGGATGACGAGCAAGTTTAGCAATTTGCCAAGCCCCCAGATCAGAGAAAATTTTACGTGTCAATTCAACACTTTTTTCACGTAAACGAGCAACCTCTTCATCTAGGTTGACTTCTAAGTTGTTATCTTGACGGCTAACGGCTTTTAGAGAATCAATTTTTGCCTCTAATTCCGCAATTGGCTGTTCAAAATCAAGAAAATCCAGACTCATAATATTCCTATTTTAGTCAAATTCTAATTCTACCTGCTCACTACCCAGCAGAGTTCGAAGATCGTTCAGAAGGGGATCCACGGGTGTCACACGCCAAACAACGCCAAATTTAAGCTTGGCTCTGGCATCATCCTTCTGGTAATACAGATGAACCGGGATAGTACCTGAACGATGAGGTTCAAGCGTACTGCGTAGCCGGTTCAGTAATTGATCGTTAATTTGTTTATCTGACAGTGAAATCGCGAGTCCACGCGCATATTTTTCCCTTGCTTCACTAATATCCATTAACTCACGCACTGTCATTTTATTACCACCATTGAAATCATCAAAGCTGACCTGACCGGTGGCTATCAGGATATTGTCTTTTTCCAACATATGTTGGTATTTATCGAGTGCATCTGAAAATAACATAATATCCAGACGACCGGAACGATCATCAAGCGTACAAATACCAATTCGATTGCCACGCTTGGTTGTAATCACTTTAGCTGATAGTACTAAACCTACCACAGTTGTCACCTGACCACGAGGGGTTGGGTTCACATCTTTTAACCTAAGGCCGTTAGTATAGCGCTCTATTTCGCTCAAGTATCGTGTTATTGGATGCCCCGTTAAATATAACCCAAGGGTTTCTCGCTCGCCATCCAAGACCACTTGCTCAGGCCATTTAGGTACACTGGCATATGAGCTTTCCACCTGTTCAGGGGCTTCAGCCAATACGCCAAACATATCAGCTTGGCCAATGGCTTCGGCTTTCGCATGTTGATCAGCGGCTTTTAATGCATCCTCAAGGGAAGACATCAAGGCCGCACGATGAGGACCTAGTCTGTCAAACGCCCCCGCCATGATCAGTTTTTCCATCACACGGCGGTTAATTTTTTTAATATCAACACGGGCGCAAAGGTCGAAAATTTCTTTGAAAATCCCACCTTGTTGGCGAGCTTCCACTATCGCTTCAATCGGACCTTCACCAACCCCTTTGATTGCGCCAATACCATAAACTATCTCACCTTCATCATTCACATGGAAGTGATAAAGTCCGCTATTGATATCTGGCGGTAATACTTTTAAGCCCATTCGCCAGCATTCGTCAACTAAACCAACGACTTTTTCAGTATTATCCATATCCGCGGTCATTACCGCCGCCATAAATTCAGCAGGGTAATGGGCTTTTAACCACAGGGTTTGGTAAGAAACCAATGCATACGCTGCGGAGTGTGATTTGTTAAACCCATAACCGGCAAATTTCTCTACCAAGTCAAAGATTTTCATCGACAACTCACCATCAATGCCGTTTTTGATCGCGCCTTCTTCAAAAACAGAGCGCTGCTTCGCCATTTCTTCCGGTTTCTTTTTACCCATTGCACGGCGTAGCATATCTGCACCACCGAGGGTATAGCCCGCTAGAACCTGTGCAATCTGCATAACCTGTTCTTGGTATAAAATAATACCATAAGTTGGCTCAAGAACAGGTTTTAACGATTCGTGTTGCCATTGCACATCAGGGTAGGAAATCTCTTCACGACCATGTTTACGGTCGATAAAGTTATCTACCATGCCTGATTGCAGTGGACCCGGGCGGAATAACGCCACTAATGCGATCATATCCTCGAAGCAGTCAGGGCGTAACCGCTTAATCAAATCCTTCATACCACGGGATTCTAATTGGAATACCGCCGTGGTTTCAGAGCGTTGCAGCATATCGAAACTTTTTTGATCGTGTAACGGAATAGCTGCAATATCAATCGGTTCTAGATTTTTCTTGGCACGGCGGGCGTTGATCATTTCTAACGCCCAATTGATGATAGTTAATGTCCGTAAACCTAGGAAGTCAAATTTTACCAACCCAGCATATTCAACGTCATTTTTATCGAATTGCGTAACAGGGTTATTCCCTTCCGCATCACAATACAACGGAGCAAAATCGGTAATTTTAGTTGGTGCAATAACCACACCACCTGCGTGTTTACCCGCGTTTCGAGTCACCCCTTCAAGTTTGCGCGCCATATCAATCAGCGCTTTGACTTCTTCATCCGCTTCGTAAATTTCAGGCAACTGAGGTTCGGCTTCAAACGCTTTTTCTAATGTCATCCCCGGATCAGGTGGGATCAGTTTAGAAATTCTATCCACAAAGCCATAAGGGTGACCGAGAACACGGCCTACGTCACGAATAACCGCTTTCGCTGCCATCGTACCAAAGGTGATAATTTGTGATACCGCATCACGACCGTACATCTGTGCCACGTGATCAATAACTTGGTCACGCTTTTCCATGCAGAAGTCGACGTCAAAGTCCGGCATTGAGACCCGTTCTGGGTTTAAAAAACGCTCAAATAGCAAGTCGAACTCTAATGGGTCAAGGTCGGTAATTTTAAGCGCATAAGCCACTAATGACCCTGCGCCAGACCCCCTTCCCGGCCCAACTGGCACACCATTATCTTTTGACCATTGGATAAATTCCATCACGATCAGGAAGTAACCAGGAAACCCCATTTGGTTAATAACGTTGAGTTCAACTTCCAGACGCTCATCGTATTCAGGTCGCCTTTCAGCCCGTATTTTTTCATCAGGAAATAAAAACTTAAGGCGTTCTTCGAGCCCTTCTTTTGACCGCATGACCAAAAAATCTTCGGTTTTCATATCCCCTGTCGGGAATTGCGGTAAGAAATATTCACCAAGACGGATAGTGACATTACAACGCTTAGCAATCTCTACACTGTTTTCTAATGCTTCAGGAATGTCAGCAAAAAGCTCGCACATTTCCGCTTCAGTACGTAAGTATTGCTGAGGGCTATAATTTTTCGGTCTTTTAGGATCGGCTAATGTGAAGCCATCGTGGATCGCAACGCGAATTTCATGAGCATCAAAGTCACTACTTTCAATAAAACACACATCATTCGTGGCGACGACAGGCAAGCCTTTTTTCGTTGCCAATTCGACAGCAGCATGGAGATAACTTTCTTCATCAGGGCGACCTGTTCTCACTAATTCAAGGTAGTAGCAACCGGGAAAATGCGTTTGATAAAACTCAAGGCACTCATCAACAAGGGCTTGATTACCTCGTAACAAGCATTGACCCACATCTCCTTTGCGCCCGCCAGAGAGTAAAATAAGACCATCTTTGTACTTCGCCAACCACTCCCGTTTAATCGTTGGCCCGATCGCACCATAACCTTTCAAGTAAGCTTCAGAGATGAGAAGCGTGAGATTTTGATACCCTTCATTATTCCGTGCGAGAATGGTTAGATGAGAGATTTCATCACCCAACAATTCACTTTCCACATAAAAATCAGCACCAATAATTGGCTTGATCCCTGCACTATGAGCAGCGCCATAGAACCTCACTAACCCACACAAGTTAGTAAAATCGGTAATTGCAAACGCGGGCATGCCCATCGCGGCCACTTTTTTGACCAATGGACCCGTTTTAGCAAGTCCATCAACCATGGAGTAGTCACTATGCACACGCAAATGAATAAAACGAGGAGATGCCATCGACTGAATACCTATTTTTGACTGTCTAAAGCTCGTCTCACCGGAGCAAAGCTTTTACGATGGAATTCGGTTGCACCATACTGCGCCAATTTTTCTAAGTGATAAGCGGTTGGGTAACCTTTATGTTTTGCAAAACCATATTCTGGAAATGCTTTATCCAGTTCAACCATCTCTCTATCCCGAACCACTTTCGCTAAAATGGATGCAGCGCTAATTTCTTGCACCAAGCTATCACCTTTGACCACCGCCTGTGAAGGCATTGGCAATTCAGGACAGCGATTGCCGTCAATTAAAACAAACTCAGGCGCAATAGATAGCCCTGCAACTGCACGCTGCATAGCTAACATTGTCGCATGTAGTATGTTTATTTTATCAATTTCTTCGGGTTCTGCACGCCCAATACACCAACACAAGGCTTTTTCTTTAATTTCTTCGAACAGCTTCTCACGTTTTTTTTCTGTGAGTTTTTTTGAGTCTGTAAGCCCAGCAATAGGGTTATTAGGGTCTAGGATCACTGCGGCAGTCACTACTGCACCGACTAATGGCCCGCGTCCGACTTCATCAACGCCAGCAATTAAATTGGCTTTGGGATATATAAATTCCATTAACTTCTAACCAGATCGAGTACTGCTTGCGCAGCTTGTTTATCTGCATCACAACGGATCAATTGATGCAATTGTAAAAAAGTTTCTTTTAGTTGTTCAACCTGTTCGCCCCCTTCCAATAATGGAAGAAGTTCTTGCGCCAGTTTTTCTGGCTGACACTCTTCTTGCAGTAATTCTTTGACAATTTCTTTTTCAGCAAGCAGATTCGGCAAGGAAACATAAGGTGTTTTGACTAAGCGCTTCGCTAACCAGAATGTGAACGGTTTCATGCGATAACCGACCACCATCGGACATTTAGTCAGCATACATTCAAGTGCGGCAGTTCCCGATGCTAACAATGTCGCATCTGCGGCAATCATCGCATCACGAGCTTGGCCATCTAGAATATGCACTGATAACTCGGGGGCAGCAGTCGCTTTTATCGTATCAAATTGCTGACGGCGTTTTTCATTAACCAACGGCACCAAGATATGCAAATCAGGAAAATGTTGTTGGAGTATCTGCGCCGTGAGTAAAAAGTCAGCACTCAACATTTCCACTTCGGAGTGGCGGCTTCCTGGTAACAATGCGAGGCATTTTACATTGTCCGGAATACCCAGCCGTGCTCGCGCAGCAAGTTTATCAGGATGTAAAGGGATAGCATCCGCCATGGTATGACCAATAAAGCGGCAAGGCACATCAAAACGGTCATAAAACGCTTTTTCAAATGGTAAAAAGGCTAAGACTAGGTTAGTCGAACGACCGATTTTAAATACCCGTTTTTGCCGCCATGCCCAAACAGAGGGGCTAACGTAATGAATGGTTTTGATACCTTTTGCTTTCAAGCTTCCTTCGAGGGTAATATTGAAATCAGGCGCATCAATGCCAACAAAAATATCGGGTTGCAACTGTGTAAAACGCGCAGTCAGATCTTTACGAATGGACAATAAACGCGGCAACCGCCCGAGGACTTCCACAATTCCCATTACGGCTAACTCTTCCATTTCGTACCAAGCCTCACAACCTTCGGCTTGCATCAGAGGACCTGCGACGCCAACAAAACGCGCATCCGGTACTTGCTGTTTCAGTGCACGAATAAGCCCTGCCCCGAGGATATCACCAGATGTTTCTCCGGCAACAAGGCCAATAGTAAGTGGGCGGTTATTAATCACCGAAATTCGCTCCTTAATAAAGGCCTAGGGGCTGTTGACCTTTTCTATTGATTTTACAGCCAAAAGGTCAAAAAACCCGAAAAATTGATGAATGTGAAAATCAAACTGACTGGCAATTAGTTGAATGAAGTTTGATGCTTAAACGCTGCCCTACGGGTTCGATAAAAGCGCGTTTCACTCATTTAGTGCTACGTTGAGAGGCCCTTGCCAAGTTCGCTAGGCAGCGAACCTCTCACCTTACCTAACATGGCGTTAATCCGAACAAAAATTCACCATCAAAGTTCAACAACCCCAAGCCACGCTAATCCCAATACGCTGAGATTAGCGAATAATACCACGTTTAGATTGTGCGGAATCTTCCAAGAAATCACTAAACACTTTAACGTGCTCATTCTCTTTTGCCGCTTCAGCAATTTCTTCACGTGCTTCTTCTAATGATTTACCTGAACGATATAACGTCTTGTATGCATTACGAATAGCATGTAATGATTCTTTTTCAAAACCACGACGTTTTAAACCTTCGAGGTTTAAACCAAACGGCGTTGCATGATTACCTTGAGCAATAACATATGGTGGCACGTCTTGAGCAACTCCAGAACAACCACCAACCATAACATGTGCACCAATCTTACAAAATTGATGAACGGCTGTCATACCACCAATAATGGCATAATCACCTAACGTGACATGACCACCAAGCGTGCCGTTATTTGCAATAATGCAACGATTACCGATGATACAATCATGAGCAATATGCACATTAACCATCAATAGGTTATCGTCACCCACTTTTGTTAAACCTACGTCTTGGATCGTACCACGGTGGATTGTGACACTTTCTCTGATGCGGTTTCTATCGCCAATTTCAACGCGAGTTGGTTCACCTTGATATTTCAGGTCTTGGTTAATTTCGCCAATTGAAGCGAACTGAAAAATGACATTATCGCGACCGATTTTAGTATGGCCATTAACGACAACGTGGGATTTCAGCTCCGTGCCTTCGCCAATTTCAACATTCGCGCCAATATAACAAAAAGGGCCAATACGAACATTGGCACCAATAATCGCTCCATCTTCGACTATGGATGAAGGATGGATATAGGCAGTATTGTCAATCATATCAGACCTCACGGCGACGGGCGCACATCATTTCTGCTTCGCAGGCCACTTCTCCATCAACTTTTGCAACGCCTTTAAAACGTGCGACTCCGCGACGTTCTTTGATAAATTCAACTTCTAAGACCATTTGGTCTCCAGGCAGAACAGGACGTTTGAAACGTGCATTGTCTATCGCTGCAAAATAATACAGTTCACCCGGTTCTAATTTTCCAACGCTTTTAAATGCAAGAATACCCGTTGCTTGCGCCATGGCTTCTAAAATTAAAACACCCGGAAAAATCGGTTTACCAGGGAAGTGCCCTTGGAAAAATGGCTCATTGAAGGAAACATTTTTAACTGCACGCAAAGATTTGCCTTCTTCAAAATCCAAAACACGGTCAACCAAAAGGAACGGGTAACGGTGCGGAAGGAGCTCTAAAATTTCTTCAATATTCAGAGTATGATTATCACTCATCGAAATACTCTTCCTGTTTATTAATACGGTTATTATTAACGAATCGGCCTGCTTTAACCTTAAATTAGGTTAACTGGCAGGCCGGAAAACGTAACTCAGATAACTATTTTAGCCTGAATTACAAAATGATTACTGTTTTTTTTGATTTTGGCTATCTAATTCACGCTCAACATGTTTCAGTCTCTTATTCATCTCATTGATATTTAAGACTAAAGCAGCTGTTTTACGCCAAACTTTATTTGGTTGTAAAGGAATACCTGAAGAATAAACTCCCGGCTCAGTGATAGGCCTCATGACCATTCCCATCCCCGTTACTGTAACCTTATCGCAGATTTCCATATGACCGTTGATGACGCTCGCGCCCCCAATCATACAGTAACGACCAATTTTTAAGCTGCCTGCCATAATCACACCGCCAGCAACTGCGGTATTATCACCAATAATAACATTATGTGCAATTTGGCACTGGTTATCGATAATGACACCATCACCAATGATCGTGTTATCTAACGCACCGCGATCAATCGTTGTACTTGCGCCGATCTCAACACGTGAACCGATGATCACCGAACCTAATTGCGGAATTTTGATCCAATTGCCACGATCATTTGCATAGCCGAAACCATCTGAACCGATCACTGTCCCAGATTGAATTAAACAGTGCTCACCAATTTCGATATTGTGATACACGCTGACATTCGCCCATAAACGGGTTCCTGCACCTATACGCGTATTTTTTCCCACAAAGCAACCAGCGCCAATCACCACGTTATCCCCGAGTACAACACCACTTTCGATAACGGCATTTGCGCCAATTGCAACATTCTTACCAAGCGTTGCATCATCTGCAATAACAGCAGAAGGATGAATATCTTCCGCTGGGCTTGGTGTTGTATCCATAATTTGCGCCATGCGTGCATAAGCTAAATATGGGTTATCAACAACCAGTGCTGCAACTTTGCAGGCTTTAAGATCTTTTGCTGTGAGGACTACCGCGGCAGCTTGGCAATCAGCCAATTTATCACTGTAACGGCTATCAGATAAAAAGGTAATCTGTTGATTATTCGCTGAATGCATGGGGGCAATACCGGTGATGACGATATCGCCATCACCCTGTAATTGTGCATTCAACTGCTGAGCAAGATCAGCCAATCGAATTGAATACATCTATTATTTAACCTGTTTTTGAACCTGGCTGGTGATGTTAACACTATCTTTTGCATACGCTACTGCGTTTGCATCGATAACAACATCATAGCCTTCTTTCGCGGCAACAGACTTAATAGAGTCTTGAATACGAGCTAAAATCTTATTACGCTCTTCACTTTGACGACGACGATTGTCTTCTTCAAATTTTTGAGCTTTTTCAGCAAAAGCGTCACGTTTAGTCATGAGTTCAGATTCAAGCTTTTCGCGTTCACTTTGCTTCATAGTTGCACCATCACGACGCAGTTTTTCTACACGTGATTGCAGGTCTTTTTCCATATTCTGCAACTCAGTCGCACGGCTCTTGAATTCATTTTCAAGCTGTTTAGCAACGGCTTCACGCGCTGGCATATTTTGGAAAATTTCACCAACATTTACGATAGCGATTTTTTCAGCATAAGCCCCCGCAGACATTGCTAAAGCAATACTCACACCCGCTGCACACAACAATTTTTTCACACTAAACTCCTTAACCCATATGTATGGTTGGAAATTTTGGTTGCTCCCATAATATTATGGGAGCCTTCATAGATAGAAACTGGAGTAGATTACCACGTTCTACCAATATTAAATTGGAACTGTTCTGATTTATCCCCTTCGTAGTCCTTAATCGGCTGCGCATAAGAGAAGACCAGTGGTCCAAGTGGGGACATCCATTGTAAAGCAACACCTGCTGAAGCACGAACATTGGTCGCCTTACCGTAGTCAGGCATTCCTTTACGCCAATCAGAGTTAATGCTATTCCAATTTGTATCCCATACTGTCCCCGCATCAACGAATAGAGAAGTACGAACAGAGTTCGAGTATTTCTCATCGATAAATGGTGTAGGGGTAATTAACTCAAATGATGCCGCATACATGGCATTACCACCAACAGCATCACTTGATGGGCTTCCTGGCTCTGGACCATTTACCCAATTTCCAGCTGAATCCTTCATACGTTTCAAGTAAACCGCTTTCGGACCGATATTGTTCGAACGGAAACCACGAATGGTACTAGAACCACCCGCATAGAAGTTTTCGTAGAATGGCATTTGTTTGCTGCCAATACCGTCACCATAACCCGCTTGAGCACGCCCCAGCACAACCCATGTTTCATCTTCATCTAATGGATAGTACTGCGCTGTATCAAAGCGTAGTTTATAGTATTCGTTATCCGAACCTGGAATGGTAACTTTACCTGATACGTTGGTCTTGTTACCGGATGTTGGGAAGAAACCACGGTTTAATGAGTTGTAAGTCCAACCTAAGTTAAGCGTGAAGTCATCGGCATCAAAGCTTTCTTTATTACGACCGTTTTCTGTGATTGGCGGGTTTTTACCCATAGAATCAAGGTAATCCCACATCGCAGCTTGTGCACGCATGTCAGACAATTTGTTATGAACATAACCCGCCCCTACACGGAATGAGTTATTTTCATTGAATGGGAAACTTAAGAAGCTATCTAAGCCATACGTTTTGTTGTTATAGCCAGATAAGTCAGCATCTTTCGCACTAAAGTCGTTATAGAAAACACGCCCTCCCAAACTCACACCGTTAACGGTGAAGTAAGGGTCAGTAAAGGAGAATTCAACGTTAGTTGAATAGTCATTTTTACTCGCGTTGATACCTACCGCGTTACCTGTACCTAACCAGTTATCTTGCGTAACACCAACTTGGAAGCTCACACCACTTTCTGTACCAAAACCGATACCAAAGTTCATTGAACCCGTATTACGTTCTTTAACTTTATAGATAACATCAACTTGGTCAGGACTACCCGGTACGCGTTGAGTTTCAACATCGACGGTTTCAAAATACCCTGTACGATTGAGACGTTCTTTACCAAGTTCAACAAGATCATTACCCAGCCATGCCCCTTCCATTTGGCGCATTTCACGACGCAGGACGGTATCTTTACTGGTGTCATTACCTTGGAAACGAATTTCACGCACGTAGAAACGGTTACCTGCATCAATGTTCAGATGCAATTTAACGGTTTTATCGGCATCGTTAATTTCAGGCTGAGTCATCACACGCGGATAGGCATAACCGTATCGACCAAACAGTTCTTTGATCTGGTTTTCCATTCGTGTCACTTGAGCACCGTTGTATAATTCACCCGGAGTGATCGTGATAAGCTCTTTGATTTCATTTAAATGATCAGCCGTATTACCATTAATTTCAACGCCAGAAATTTTATACTGGTCGCCTTCAGTAATGTTAATCGTGATATAAATGCCTTTTTTGTCTGGGGTCAGACTGACTTGTGTTGAGTCAATATTAAAACGTGCATAGCCGCGATCAAGGTAGAAACTACGCAGGGTTTCTAAGTCACCTGCCAGTTTTTGCTTCTGATATTTTTGGTCAGCAGCAAGGTTCCACCATGGTACATCATCACGTAATTGCAGTTTGTTAACCAATTCTGCGGTCGTGTAGTTTTTGTTACCGACGATATTAATCTGCTGAATTTGTGCAGAAACACCTTCAGAGAATACAAATTTTAAATCCACACGGTTGCGCGGTAATGGTGTCACAACGGCTTTCACTGTCGCGTTGTATTTACCCACACTGTAGTAAAAGTCTTCTAAGCCTTTTTCAATATTCGCAATCGTGGTGCGGTCAAGTGCCTCACCCACGCGAATATTTGAAGCCTCCAAGTTCTGCTTGAGCATATCGTCTTTAACAGATTTATTACCTGTAAACGTAATGCTTGCGATGGTTGGCCGCTCTTTAACTTGAACGATCAGCGTGTTTCCATCACGCAGGACCCTAACATCTTCGAAGTTACCGGTTGAAAATAGGGAACGAATCGAACGACTGATATCGTCGTTATCAATCGAATCACCAACCCTAACTGGCATGTTCAATAATGCTGCACCAACGGCGACGCGTTGTAGACCTTCGAAACGAATGTCTTTAACTACGAATCCGTCTGAACCGTATGCAGTGGCGCTGCTTAGAAGCAGCGACGCTATGAGCAACTTTTTCATCGCCATCGTTGTTATGCGTATTCCTTACTGGTCCCCAGCTTACAAAATTAGAAGCGAGAGAAATCATTAAAAAGTGCAAGTCCCATTAACAGAATCAATGCCATTGCACCTATCCGAAAACTAAAGTCTTGTACTCGCTCAGACACTGGACTTCCCTTAATTTTTTCAATTAATAAGAAGAGCAAATGCCCCCCATCTAAAACAGGCAATGGAAACAGATTGATGATACCTAAATTTACGCTAATAAGCGCAATAAACATCAAATAATATACCAAGCCTGACTCGGCGGATACCCCCGCACCTTTCGCGATAGATATCGGACCGCTTAAGTTATTGAGTTTGACATCCCCAACAACCAGTTTACCCATCATGCTGACCGTCAGTTTCATCAACTGCCACGTTTTATCGCTTGCTTGGTAAAACGCAGAAAATGGCCCATATTGTTGCACCATTTTATATTCATCTGCTAACGGTAACACTGAAAGTTCTACACCCGCAAACCCAATTTTCTCACCACGCTGCCCATCTTGACTATCTGGCGTTAAGGTGAGTGAAATACGTTGTGAAGCACGCTCAACGTCTAATTTCAGTGGTGTTCCCGGATTTTCGCGAATAATTCGAGTAACTGGGTTCCAATACCCGAGTGCTTCGCCGTTAACACTCACAATTCTATCCCCTGGCATTAACCCTGCGCGCTCCCCAGCTTGACCTGCTGTCACTTTTTGAATAACAGGGTCGACTCTGGCTGAAACTGGCATGATGCCAAGTGACAGAATAGGGTCTTGTTTTTCAGGATCAAATTTCCAGTCAGTTAAATCAACTGTTTTAGTAATTGGCTCATTGTACCCTTGAGGCAATACTTCTGCGGTTAATTGCCGATCGCCAATTTTACTCACTAACGCTAAACGCGCAGAATTCCAATCTGGTGTTTCGATACCATCAATGGATTTTAGTTCCATTTTGGATTCAAAATTTGCCGCCGCCGCAATCGAACCCGGCTTTACATCCTCAATAACTGGCTTCACAGAAGGAACACCAATCATAAAGACTATCCAGTAGACAACGATAGCAAGTAAAAAGTTCGCAATTGGCCCCGCGCTAATAATTGCCGCACGCTGCCCCACGGTTTTATTGTTAAATGCTTCATGTCGGCGTTCAGGAGAAACTTCACCAACGCGCTCATCCAACATTTTGACATAGCCGCCCAGTGGGATCAAAGCAAGAACAAATTCAGTACCGTGTTTGTCAACTTTGCGCCACAACGTTTTACCAAAACCGATAGAGAAACGCTCGACATAAACACCACAGCGGCGTGCCACCCAATAATGGCCAAATTCGTGTACGGTAATCAGTACACCAATTGCAATAATAAACGCCACTAAGCTCCAAATAAATCCCATTTATCGTCCTAGAGACCAAAGCCGTTAAAAATTAACAAATTTAGCCCAGCAAATACCGGAATTGCTGCTGTTAAGCTATCAATACGATCAAGTATACCACCGTGACCAGGGATCAAATGACTGCTATCTTTAATACCTGATTGTCGCTTAAACATACTTTCGGTTAAATCACCGAACACAGATACTACAACAACAATAATTGAAGTCACTAGTAAATAATCTGGCATAACCGGGATTGGTGCAAATGCACTAAATACCCAAGAAATAATCCCTGCTGTGATTAAACCACCAACCAGACCTTCCCATGTTTTACCCGGTGACACTTTTGGTGCCATTTTATTGCGCCCAATCGTACGCCCAAAAGCATAGGCACCTGAATCAGCCCCCCACACCAGTAACATGACATACAGTAACCACCATGCACCAATCGATGTATCGCTATGGTAGCCTACTGTACGTAGCGCCATCATGCCGCAGTAAAAAGGAATAATAGTAAATGCACCAAATAATAAACGTATAGCAACGGATTTGCCCCAAGACGCCGATGCAGGGTAAGTGACAACAAGCACAATGGCAATCACCCACCACACAAGACCAGCCCATAACCCGTATAAAATTATCGGATCATTCGATAATGAGGTGATGTTAGGGATGGAAAATTGCATCGCAAGTAAGATTGCCGCAAAAACAACCGCTAACCCAATACGTTTAACCTGTGAATGCCATCCAGCAAATTGCGCCCATTCCCAAGCACCTAACGCAGAAACGGCAATCACTACTAAACCAAAATTAGCTGGAGATAGTAAAAACAGCGCTGCAATAACAATGGGTATTAATACTATCGCAGTCAGTAAACGATATTTCAGCACATCTATCCCCTATTCTTCGACGATTTCGTCATCTGATTCAGCTCCACCATAACGACGCTCGCGCTTACTAAATGCATCAACCGCATCCTGAAACACCATTTCATCAAAATCTGGCCACAAAACGTTGGTGAAATAAAATTCCGCATAAGCGACTTGCCATAATAGAAAGTTGCTAATTCGATGTTCTCCCCCTGTCCTAATGACTAAGTCAACATTTTCTTGGTCATGCATACAGATTGAGTTATTGATTGTATCTTCATTGATATTATCAATAGAAAGTTCACCACGTTGCACTTTTGCACAGACTTGTTTCACACTATTGACGATATCCCAGCGCCCACCGTAGTTCGCTGCAATATTTAATTTTAAACCTGTATTGTTTTTCGTCAGCGCTTCTGCTTTATCAATTCGTTTTCTAAGGCGCTCACTAAAGCGGTCAATATCACCTATCACTTTTAATTTCACATTGTTCTTGTGTAGGTTTTTTACTTCATTATCGAGTGCAAAAACGAATAATTCCATCAAAGAACTGACTTCTTTTTCAGGTCTCCGCCAATTTTCACTACTGAATGCATAAAGGGTGAGTGAGCTAATATTATTTTTGACTGCAAAACGCACAGAGTTACGTACAGATTCAACACCTGCCTTATGACCTGTTATTCTGAGTTTTCCTCTCTGTTTTGCCCATCGCCCATTGCCATCCATAATGATAGCGACATGCTTTGGCATCATCGATTCAGAGAGATTTTCACCACTAGAGTTCATTAAATGTTAATCCTTGTGAGTACCGCTTTGAGAATACCACTCAATAATAACCACTATTATTAAGTTTGCTGATAAGACACATCCTTAATTCTCTGCTAGATACTAGGTTATCTTTCTTTTTTTAAACGCATCACATATTAAAGATAAATTGTGGTTATCAGCAACTAAATAAATCACATACCAAGCTTAAACCGTTTGAGCGATTATTTTTGCTGCATCACGGCGTACACATTCGTCGATTTCTAAGACCTCTTCAATAGAGACTGGTTCAGAAAAAACTTGGCTTTCTAAAATTTTGTGATTAATTTTCGCAATATCAGTAAAGCGAATTTTCCCCTCAAGGAATGCTGCCACTGTCATTTCATTTGCTCCGTTCAGCGCCGTCGTCGCGGCTTGCCCTTGATGACAAGCATCAATAGCGAGTTTTAAGCAAGGATAACGCTGGTAATCAGGTTGCACAAAAGTTAATGATGAAAGGCTAGCAAAATCAAGGGGTTTAGCCCCAGAAACAATACGCTCAGGGTAAGCCATACTATACGAAATTGGTGTGCGCATATCTGGCGTACCAAGCTGTGCAATAACACTACCATCAAGGTATCTCACCATCGAGTGGATCACCGATTGAGGGTGAATAATCACTTCCATCTGCTCAGCATGTGCATTAAAGAAATAACAAGCTTCAATATACTCTAGCCCTTTATTCATCATAGTCGCTGAATCAACAGAAATTTTACGCCCCATCGACCAATTTGGGTGGTTACAGGCCTCATCAGGCGTCACGTGTTCAAAATGCGATAATGGCGTGTCTCTAAATGGCCCACCAGAGCCTGTTAGAACAATACTGGAGATACCTGAAGCCGCAAGGTCAGCAAAACCTAAGTTGAGCTGAATAATTTCTGGCAAACTTTGAAAGATAGCATTATGTTCGCTGTCAATTGGAAAAACGGATGCATTATGTTGGCGAATCTCATTAAAGAATAAACGGCCACTGGTAATCAAAGACTCTTTATTCGCTAATAATATTCTTTTCCCTTTACGGATCGCCGCTAAGGTTGGCAATAACCCAGCAACCCCTGTGATCGCCGACATAACTTGGTCTGCGTCATCAAGGCCTGCTAGCTCGATAGCCGCTTGCTTGCCTGACAATACTTCTGTTTTATTATTATTTTCAGACAAAATCGTGCGTAATGCTTGAGCCGATGACTCATCCGCCATTGCGGCATATTTCGGATTAAACTCAAGACATTGTTTTGCCATTTCAGCGACATTTTTGCCCGCAACTAAGGCAACAACTTGGAATTTTTCAGGATTTTGACGAACAACAGAAAGTGTATTAGTACCAATTGAACCTGTTGAACCCAGGACTGTCAGACGTTTCATAGTGATCGGATACTCTGTATTAATTCAATACTGAGATTATATCAGCTTAGTGATAAGAAAGGATTTTTTAATGATGACGAAAAATAATAAAGCCACGCTAACGCACACTTTTACATTTTGCGTTGGTGGCTTCATCACGATGATGGATTAAAACTCCATCAATTCTGCTTCTTTTTGCGCTAATGACTCATCAATTTTCTTGATATAATTATCAGTCATTTTTTGAATGTCATCTTGTGAACGACGCTCATCATCTTCACTGATTTCTTTGTCTTTTAGCAGCGCTTTAACTTTGTCGTTAGCGTCACGGCGCACATTACGAACAGCAATACGGCCTTGTTCCGCATCACCACGAACCACTTTAATTAAGTCCTTACGACGCTCTTCGGTTAATGGCGGAAGTGGAACACGGATAACAGTACCCGCAGATGATGGGTTCAGACCTAAGTCAGACGCCATAATTGCCTTTTCAATCGCAGGTGACATACTACGGTCAAAAACAGAAATCGCCAGTGTACGTGAATCTTCAACCGTCACGTTAGCCAACTGACGCAGTGGCGTTGCTGAACCATAATAGTCAACACTGATGCCGTCTAACAGGCTTGGAGATGCACGGCCTGTACGAACTTTACTAATTTGGTTTTTGAATGCTTCAAGGCTCTTTTCCATGCGGTCTAGAGCATCTTTTTGGATTTCGTTAATCACGTTTTCAACCCTTAAGAACTGATTATTAAAGGCCGCACTGCGACCTCGCTTAAATTGTCTGAATTTATCCTAGATAATACATTTAAACTCAGGCTATGTCTCTGAGTATTAGTTGTGAGAAATCAGAGTACCTTCATTTTCGCCCATGACAACGCGGCGTAATGCACCCGGTTTATTCATATTGAAAACACGAATTGGCAAGTTATGGTCACGGGCTAATGTGAAGGCCGCTAAGTCCATCACTTTTAACTCACGCTCCAGAACTTCTTGGTAATCCAGTTTTTCATATAATACAGCATCAGGATCTTTCGCAGGATCCGCTGAATAGACGCCATCAACTTTTGTTGCTTTTAACACAACATCCGCTTCAATTTCAATACCGCGTAAACACGCCGCAGAGTCTGTTGTAAAGAATGGATTGCCTGTTCCCGCAGAAAAAATAACAACACGACCGTGACGCAGTAAGCTAATCGCTTCTGCCCAGCTGTAGTTATCACAGACGCCGTTTAATGGAATTGCAGACATGAGTCTTGCATTCACATAAGCACGGTGTAAAGCATCGCGCATTGCGAGTCCATTCATCACCGTGGCTAACATGCCCATGTGGTCGCCGACAACACGGTTCATACCAGCTTGTGCCAAACCCGCACCACGAAACAGGTTACCACCGCCAATAACAACACCGACCTGTATACCCAGTTCTATGAGTTCTTTGATTTCCTGAGCCATACGATCTAAAACGCTAGCATCGATACCAAAACCTTCTGCGCCTTGTAAGGCTTCGCCACTTAATTTAAGCAGAATACGCTGATAAACGGGTTTTGCATTGGTTGCCATGGTGTTCTGTCCTAACAGATTATTTATTGGGGTAACATACGTAGAACACGCGGTTTCTACATACTTAAATTCGAATAGATTTTTAAACCTTAATTACTCACGAAATAGTTCAAGCACCAGAAGATAACGTTGAGGGTCTCTCATATCCGTTAACTTATTTTTTTACTTGAAAGCAACGTGAATAAAACAGAGCCGCCAATTGGCGGCTCTTCGTTGAGATTACTTACTCATCGCAGCAACTTCTGCTGCAAAGTCAGTTTCAACTTTCTCGATACCTTCACCTACTTCGAAACGAAGGAAACCAGAAACTGTCGCACCTTTCTCTTTCAGTAAGTCACCAACAGATTTGCTTGGATCCATGACGAAAGGCTGGCCAGTCAGAGAGATTTCACCAGTGAATTTGTTCATGCGACCGATAACCATTTTTTCAGCGATTTCGCGTGGTTTACCTGATTGCATTGCGATGTCTAACTGAATTTGGTGCTCATGAGCAACAACATCAGCTGGAACGTCGTCTGGAGTCACATATTCAGGTTTGCTTGCAGCAATGTGCATAGCGATGTGTTTCAGTAATTCTTCGTCTGCGCCTTCACCAGCGACTAAAACACCAATACGAGCACCGTGCAGGTAGCTACCTACTTGCGCGCCTTCCAGAATAGCAACACGGCGAATATTGATGTTTTCACCAATTTTCGCAACTAATGCTGTACGAGCGTCTTCGAATTTTGCTTTCAGCGCATCGATATCCGCATTTTTGTCAGCAACAACAGAAGCTAAAACATCTTTACCGAATGCTAAGAAACCTGCATCTTTAGCAACGAAGTCAGTTTCACAGTTCAACTCAACCAGAGCACCTGTTTTACCATCGTTGAACACTTCAGTCAGGATAACACCTTCAGCTGCAACACGACCTGCTTTTTTAGCCGCTTTTGCTTGACCTGATTTACGCATGTTATCAATTGCTAATTCGATGTCACCGTTAGCTTCAACAAGTGCTTTTTTACATTCCATCATACCTGCGCCAGTACGTTCGCGCAGTTCTTTTACCAATGCAGCGGTAATTCCAGACATGTGATTTATTCCTCGATATTCCCCGTAAGAGTCTTCCTCACGTGGATAGTTCTGATTCATATATAAAAGGGGCCTAAATCAGGCCCCTTCTAACATATAGCAGTACCTGTATAGCAATACCTGTTAATAAGGATAAAACCTTATTATTCAGCTTCTACTAAGCTTTCTTCTGCTTGAACAGCCAGATCTTGCGAACGACCTTCACGAACGGTGCTTGCTACAGCGCCCAGATACAGTTTGATTGCACGGATTGCATCGTCGTTACCAGGGATAATGTAATCAATACCATCTGGATCAGAGTTAGTATCAACGATAGCAAATACTGGGATACCCAGATTGTTTGCTTCTTTGATAGCGATGTGTTCGTGGTCTGCATCGATAACGAACAGAGCGTCAGGTAAACCGCCCATATCTTTGATACCGCCTAAGCTGTTTTCTAACTTACCAAGTTCACGACTACGCATCAGCGCTTCTTTCTTAGTCAGTTTATCGAAAGTCCCGTCTTGTGATTGAACTTCTAAATCTTTCAGACGTTTGATTGACTGACGAACAGTTTTCCAGTTAGTCAACATTCCACCTAACCAGCGGTGGTTAACGAAATATTGGTCACAGCTGTTAGCAGCTTCTTGAACGGCTTCGCTTGCAGCACGCTTAGTACCGACAAACAGAATTTTGCCTTTACGAGAAGCAATTTTAGTCAACTCAGCCAGAGCTTCGTTGAACATTGGAACAGTTTTTTCCAGGTTGATGATATGAACTTTATTACGAGCGCCGAAAATGAAAGGTTTCATTTTTGGGTTCCAGTAACGAGTCTGGTGACCAAAGTGAACGCCCGCTTGTAACATATCGCGCATGGAAACAGTTGCCATTTAATACCTCTGTATTTAAGTAATTGGGGTTATGCCTCCACGAATCCCATACTACCGACTCTAAAGCTGCGTATAAACGCATAAGAGCACCCCGGCGCACGTGTCGATTCGTGTGTGTTATACACAATTGAGTTTAAGTTTCGCTAATCCAATTTCCTT
Source organism: Providencia rettgeri (assembly GCF_041075285.1). NCBI lineage: Bacteria > Pseudomonadati > Pseudomonadota > Gammaproteobacteria > Enterobacterales > Morganellaceae > Providencia > Providencia rettgeri. Next base: position 2,599,229 of record NZ_CP163512.1, read on the forward strand.
TTCAGGAAACCCCATTTTCCTGCCATAAATTGACATTTCAATGAAGGTAAGAAGAAAATAATATGGATTGCCGGCGCGCTTTATACCATAAAACCAACTTAGAAGCCAACTTTTGTTGATTTTTTCACTCACAAAAAAATGACAGAAAAACGGATTTTATGGGTCGCATTTCGCCTATCTGATGCATGATTTGCATTCGATTAATTATAGACTTTTTTTGACCCGATGAAAAAGCCCTATTTTTATAATGGGTATTGAGTCTCTGACTTCTTTTTTTGCAATTTGTGCGGTGAAAAGCTCAAAATGAATAAGCTACCTCCCTCTATTCCCCTATCCTAATCACAATTTCAACTTTCTAACCTTTCGATAGTTAGTTGGCAGAAAATGCGGTGGCTGTTACCATAAGTATCATTAATGCTAAAAAATGGTCTCAAAAACCCATTTTCAACCTCTCATTTTTTTAACATGTCATCAATCATTGCTGGCATGAATGGACTGGACTCATGGCTATTATTATCAAAACTGAAGAAGATATTCAGAAAATGCGCGTTGCTGGTCGCTTAGCAGCCGAAGTATTAGAAATGATTGCACCACATGTGGTACCCGGTGTTAGCACTGGCGAGCTGGATAGACTTTGCCATCAACACATTGTTGACGTACAACAAGCGATCCCTGCTTGCCTGAACTACCACGGTTTTCCAAAATCTGTGTGTATTTCCGTTAATGATGTAATCTGCCACGGTATTCCAAGCGATGATAAAATTCTAAAAGATGGAGATATTGTTAATATCGATGTTACCGTCATCAAAGAGGGCTTCCACGGCGATACGTCGATGATGTTTATCGTTGGCAAACCGACAATTCAAGGTGAACGCCTGTGCCAAATCACCCAAGAAAGCCTGTATTTAGCCATTCGTATGGTCAAACCCGGTGTTCGCCTACGCACCATCGGTAAGGCCATTCAAGAATTCGTCGAAAAACAAAGTTTTTCCGTCGTTCGTGAATATTGTGGACACGGTATCGGCAAAGGTTTCCATGAAGAGCCGCAAGTGCTGCACTACGATGCTGACGATAGCGGCGTTGTTCTACAAAAAGGCATGGCATTCACTATCGAACCCATGGTGAATACAGGTGATCACCGCATTCGCACCATGAAAGATGGTTGGACAGTTAAAACCAAAGATCGTGGTTGGTCTGCACAATATGAGCACACGCTAGTTGTTACTGATAACGGCTGTGAGATCCTCACGTTGCGTAAAGAAGAAGAGCCCTTTATCTCTGCGGTGTTAGTTAACGAATAAACCTTCCAAACGCCCTCCACCAAGAGGGCGCTTAAAGTTGTTGAGAAGGTGGGAGAAAAGCGTATTTTTTGCCACTTTGTGTTATCAAATAAAAATCAATATATTGATTTTTCTGGTTGATTTTCAAAGCCTATCCAACCTATCGCCTATCATTTTATGTTTGTCAGCAGTCAGAAGAGTTAGGGGCTGTTTTACTGTTCATCCTTCACAAAAAACCGTAAGCTAGTAGCCGTTTCTTTATGGCTATCAATACGGGAAGATAAAGATGACAGCATCCTCTGCAACTTATCTCGCACCAAACCACTTCACGGCCAGCGACCTTGCACTTACGGCACTCAGGCAACATGTTGATGATTTTGACCATTGGCTGGAAGACAGTTTTAACCAAGGTAAAGATGTTGTCGATTTAATTCACATTCGTAGTGACTACCTTGATGCCCTGCTCACAAGGTTGTGGCAAGCTTTCAACTTTGACAATCAAGGGAATATGTCCCTTGTGGCAGTTGGCGGTTATGGCAGACACGAACTGCATCCACTTTCTGATATTGATATTTTGATCCTCAGCAAGCAACCTCTGCCCGAAGAGATTGCCACACAAATCGGTCAGTTTATTACGTTACTGTGGGACTTGCGCTTTGATATTGGTCACAGCGTGCGCTCTCTTGCTGAATGTATCGAGGCTGGCAATGCAGATTTAACGACGGCAACGAATTTAATTGAGTCACGACTGATTTGCGGTGATATCGCTCTTTTCTTATCGCTACAAAAAACTATTTTTAGTGAAGATTTTTGGCCTTCAGCGACCTTCTTTGCTGCAAAAATTGCCGAACAACAAGAGCGCCACCAGCGTTATCACAGTACCAGCTATAATTTAGAGCCAGATATTAAAAGCAGCCCTGGCGGCTTGCGCGATATTCATACCTTACTCTGGGTAGGAAGACGCCATTTTGGTGCAACAACTGTCGATGAAATGGTCGGCTTTGGCTTTTTGACTGAGGAAGAGCGCCAAGAGCTAAAAGAGTGCCTCACCTTCTTATGGAAAATTCGTTTTGCGCTCCACTTGGTGGTAAAACGCCACGATAATCGTTTGCTGTTCGATCGCCAATTTAGTGTAGCGCGTTTATTAGGTTATGAAGGTGAGAAAAATCAGCCTGTTGAACGCATGATGAAAGACTTCTACCGAGTGACACGCCGCGTAAGGGAGTTGAATCAAATGCTGTTGCAGCTATTTGATGAAGCGATTTTAACCCTCAAGCCGAATGAAAAACCGCGACCTATTGATGCGCAATTTCAATTGCGTGGCACACTGATAGACGTGATTGATGAAAACTTGTTTATCAATCAACCTGCCGCCATCTTAAAAATGTTCTACCAAATGGCTCGCGCCCCAAATATTACAGGTATTTACTCTACGACATTGCGTCTACTGCGCTTTGCGAGACGCAACTTGAACGTGCCACTGTGTGAAATTCCAGAAGCGCGTAAGTTGTTTCTAAAAATTCTTCGCCATCCACGGGCTATTAAGGGGGCATTTGTCCCCATGCACTTACATAGCGTACTGAGTGCCTATACACCGCTTTGGAGCAACATTGTTGGGCAAATGCAGTTCGACCTCTTTCATGCTTATACTGTTGATGAACACACCATTCGCGTTCTACAAAAAATCGACAGCTTTACGCTCGAGGAAAACCGTCGCGAACACCCTTTGTGTGTCAGCGTTTACCCTAAACTACTGCAACCTGAAATTCTGCGGTTAGCGGCTATTTTCCATGATATAGCAAAAGGTCGTGCAGGGGATCACTCAGACTTAGGCGCTGATTTTGTATATGACTTTGCACTGCTCCATGAGTTATCAATAAAAGAAGCTGAACTTGCTGCGTGGCTGGTGAAAAATCACTTGTTAATGTCAGTCACTGCTCAACGTCGGGATATTCAAGATCCTGATGTTATCAAGCAATTTGCCAGTGAAGTTAAATCGGTTTCTCGTCTTAACTATTTGATGTGTTTGACTGTTGCGGATATTTGCGCCACGAATAGCACCTTATGGAATAGCTGGAAGCAGAGCTTAATTCGTGAATTATTTCTTTCAACCGAGCATCAGCTCAATCAGGGTATGCAAAGTACACCAGATTTACGTGAGCGAATTCGCCATCACCGTAACCAAGCACTTTCTTTGCTTCGTCCTCTAGCCATTGATGAAGAAAAACTCCAGAAACTGTGGTCACGTTGCCATGCTGACTATTTTTTACGCCACACCCCATCGCAACTCGCTTGGCATGCCAAAAATCTGTTAAATCACGATCTAACTCAGCCTTTAGTGTTGATCAGTACGCAGCCCAAACATGGTGGAACGGAAATTTTTATTTGGTGCCACGATAAACCACATTTATTTGCCGCCGTGGCCAGTGAGCTAGATCGCCGCAATTTAAGTATTCACAGTGCCCAAATTTTCACCAATAAAGACAATATGGCGATGGATACCTTTGTGGTGCTTGAGCCTAATGGCTCTCCCCTCGCAAAAGATCGCTATGAACATATTCGAAAAATGTTGTTAGTTGCGGTTCAGCAACCTGAAATTTCGCCGCCAAAACATCGCACATTACCCTCAAAGTTGCGTCATTTTACGGTTCCTACCAAGGTTAATTTTTTGCACTCCACTAATGAGCGCCGCACTTATATGGAATTGTTTGCATTAGACCAACCCGGTTTGCTAGCACGAATTGGTCATATTTTTGCACAGTTGGAGCTTTCTTTATATGGCGCAAGGATCACCACTATTGGCGAAAAAGTAGAGGATTTCTTTGTGTTAGCCGATAAAGAACACAAAGCGCTCGATAAAAATATGCAACAAGAGTTATCAGAAAGGTTGACAGAAGCCCTGCAATCGAAGGATAAAATATAACGTTCATCACATTTTTCCGGTGAGCACCCATTATTTATATTATTCAAGAGGGAAATACTATCAATGCAGCATTTACAAGCGATCATTGAAAACGCATTTGAAGCGCGTGCTAATATCACGCCAAACACCGTCTCTGCACCTGTAAAGCAAGCCGTTTTGGACACTATCGCACTATTAGATAGCGGTAAGCTGCGTGTTGCTGAAAAAATTGCGGGTGTGTGGGTCACTCACCAGTGGTTAAAAAAAGCCGTGTTACTGTCATTTCGTATTCAAGATAACCAAGTGATTGACGGCGCTGAAAGTCGCTATTTCGATAAAGTGCCAATGAAATTCGCCGATTATGACCAAACACGCTTTGAAAAAGAAGGTTTTCGCGTTGTCCCACCTGCCGCAGTTCGCAAAGGTGCTTATATCGCCAAAAATAGCGTACTCATGCCATCTTATGTGAATATCGGGGCTTATGTCGATGAAGGAACAATGGTCGATACATGGGCGACTGTAGGCTCCTGTGCACAAATCGGCAAAAACGTACACTTATCTGGCGGTGTCGGTATTGGCGGAGTGTTAGAACCATTACAAGCTAACCCAACCATTATCGAAGACAACTGCTTTATTGGCGCACGCTCTGAAGTTGTCGAAGGGGTGATCGTCGAAGAAGGCTCTGTTATTTCTATGGGCGTCTATCTGGGGCAAAGCACTAAAATTTATGACCGTGAAACAGGCGAAATTTTCTATGGGCGAGTTCCCGCAGGCTCTGTCGTCGTATCAGGTAACTTACCATCAAAGGATGGCAGCTATAGCCTATATTGCGCCGTGATCGTCAAAAAAGTGGATGAAAAAACCCGCGGAAAAGTTGGCATCAATGAATTATTAAGAAGTATTGATGAATAACGCAATTCCAACCGTTCTACACCCCGCTCCTTTTACTGCTATTTTAAATAACTCAGTGGTAATTGGGTAAAACGAAGCTATCCCGAAATGCATACTCTGTATGCAACTCGGGTGGCCAAGTTCCCTTACCTTGCTACATACCTCTATTTTCCTTTCACAGGTTGATTACAAAGAGAAGTTGGTCTATTTCGAGAAATCGCGCATAATATGTCTGTGACTTTTGCCGTTTACCATCAATAAAACTGTATTATCTTTTTTTACTCTCAAAATGCTATTTAGCTAACGGCTTGCAGCCTTTAGCGCAATAGCATAATAAAAGAGAAATAGACCAGTATTGTTACGGCCAGTTCACACCACTATTTTGTTCACCGACTCTGTCTCTACAGTTAAGCGAGCTAACATGTACGATAATTTGAAAAGTTTAGGCATCAGTAACCCTCAGGATATTGACCGCTATACCCTACGCCAAGAAGCAAATAACGATATTTTGAAAATTTACTTCCGCAAAGATAAGGGGGAGTTTTTTGCCAAAAGTGTAAAATTCAAATATCCACGTCAACGCAAAACTATCGCGGATGGCGGTAATAACTTTAAAGAAATCAATGAAATCAACACTAACTTGCGTTATGCCATTGAAGAGCTTGATCAGATTTGTCAAACAGATAAAACTGACATTGATTTAAAACACAAAATTCTTGATGACTTACGTCATTTAGAACATGTTGTTTCAAACAAAATTGCAGAAATTGAAGCTGACCTAGAAAAACTAACTCGCAAATAATTTGCAGGGCAAATAATTAAGTTACTGCACCGTGAAATCGTCTTTTTAACATTAAGCTAGTGGATTTCACGGTGCAGACGTTTAAAGTAAATCACTCCACGCTTCAACCCACGGTTTGGCAAACTCTTCAGGAACATCCACTTCAATGGCGTCAATAAAAAGAATATCGCCAATACGTGTGGCTGATTGCTCAGTGAGCAGTTCATCAAAACGCAATCCTGCACCACAAAAGCTTTCATAGCTGCTATCGCCCAATGCAATTAAGCCGTAACGTAAATCAGGCTGATAACCAACAACGTCATTGATTTCATTAAATAATGGCGCAATGGTATCCGGTAAATCTCCTTGCCCTGTCGATGAGGTTACGATCAACGCAATTTCATTACCCGAATTATACAATTGCCAATCATTCAGAGTCGGTTCGTCAAAGACAACCACTTCATGCCCTCGTTGCTCTAAGATTTCTTGCGCCGTTTCTGCTACAGCTAAAGAATTGCCATAGACAGTGCCAACAAAGATACCTATTTTTGCCATAACGTCTTCCTCTAAATTTTATTTAAACTGCTTAATTAATCACTTTCATACCTAAATTAGCGACTTGGGTTGACCATCCAAACTGATCAACCAGTGATAACCATTGTGCATCCCAAGGTGCAACCAACGATATATTTTCTTCTGTTATAGGATGACTTAAATTTAATTGACTTGCGTGCAACATTAATCGAGATACTGAAAAATGTTCTGTTACACCTCGGTTTTGTCGTAAATCCCCGTGTTTGCTATCCCCAATAATCGGGTGACGCAAGTGGGACATATGCCTTCTCAACTGATGCTTGCGCCCAGTTTGCGGAATTAATTCCACCAAACTAAACCGAGAGGTTTCATAACGACCTATGGCAACCGGACACTCTACTGTTGCAATTGGCCGGCAATGGGTAATGCACTCTTGCAGTACAGGTTCTCGGGTGGCACGCTTATCTGCAATTTTATCCAATTCTTCTAATAGGGGATAATCAATCGTTTGTTCAACAGTCAGGTAACCACGGACAATGGCATGATACGTTTTCACTAACTGGTGATTTTCAAACTGTGCCGCCAGCAGCCTCGCGACATCACTCGATAACGCAAATAATAAAATCCCTGATGTCGGTCTATCTAGCCGATGAATGGGATAAACATATTGACCTATCTGATCACGCAATGTTTGCATAACAAATACAGTTTCTTTGCTATCTAACCAACTACGGTGAACTAGCATGCCTGCGGGCTTATTCACTGCAACCATGTCATCATCTTGATAAATGATTTCTAACATCAATCACCTGTCTGAATTAGTTGAAAAGAGGCTATCAAGTTCACGTAAATGCTCGAGGAGTACCAGATATTGTTGCTCTTCATCATGCTTGTACGCTTCTTCAAAATAGGGAGCGATAGCAAAACTGGTTGGTAGTGAGCCACCTTGGTCAATAATGGCTTGCAAACGAGGAATTAAAATCCATTGTAACCATTCCGATGCTTCCATGGTATCAATACAAAATGGCTCTACACTCTCAAAAGCTTCCTGTTTTGGCGGCTGTTCACGCCATAGTAATTTTAATTTCATTTCCTCTTCGAGATGACGAAGTTTTTCAATGATGCGCTGTTCTATATTCATAGTTAAACCTTTAAGCCTTTATGCTGCGAAATATACTGTACTTTTGCCAATAATTCTGTCGGATAAATGGGGTTGTTATACCGGATATGCAAGCTTACTTATTTCTATATAAATCAATTTAAAAACATGCACTTTAATAAGTTTCGTTGATGTTTTGTTAGGGTACATACAAATATAATAAAACGTTTTTTTTATTTAATTGAAATAATTAACAATAAAATGGTTTATCTATGGGATTACTAAAGCAGTGGCGCAAGGAAAACAAGGCTTGGAAGGCCTTCAGTAGTAAATATGTTAAGCTCAAACGACACATTCGTATTGCGAAGCTCCCTGCTGCGCAATATCAACAATATCAAGGCATGTGCCAAACATATCAAAGCGCCCAGTTTGCTTCTGCGATAGATGGAGTTCCCCATTTTATTGAACGCCCAATAAATAAGTATCTGCACAAAGCTTGGAGTGGAAAACAAAAATTGCTGACGGCAAGTTATACACTGGATTTAATTGAAAAAACCTTTACTCCAGAAGCCATTGAAGCAATGTTTTCTACCAAACGTAAAGGGTTAACCGTTGCAAATATCGAGTTAAAATCCGGTGATTTTGCACAACTGACCTTAATTTACTCACAATACCCACGGGAAGGCGATCTCACTTTACATCTACGCAATGAAACAGGTGATGATATTTATTTAATGAGTTTTTCATTTGGACCTGAAGGCCAGCTTTATATATGCTCACTTCAAGGCCCATCTACCGACCAGAGCGTTGAACAAGTTCGCTTAATCACTAAGCAGATGCATGGAATGAGACCCAAAAATTTATTGATGTCTGCTGTTTACGCGGTTGCCGCTTATTTTAAACGCACATCAATTCAGGGCATTTCAAACAATTGTCATATTAAGAGCCAGCACTTAAAATCGAGCTACGATACTTTTTGGCAAGAATGTGGTGCAACATTGACTTCTGATGGCTGGTATCAACTTCCGTTGCAAGAACCCACTCGCGATATCGAATCAGTAAAAAGCCAGCGTCGTGCTGAATTTCGCCGACGTGAAGCGCTGCGTGATGCAATGACCCAAGAGATTGTTGCATCGTTAACCTCACATTCAATTCGTTAACAATCAAGTCGCGAATTAAAACCATAAAAAAGCCAGCCGACCTAAATCAGACCGACTGGCTTAACTTTACATTTTAGATCCTAATGCATCCTGCAAAACGACATCCTATCGTTCAACATCCTGTTGAATAAAACAATTAAATAGGCCATTCCTGCCTATTAGCAGTCCATCGCTTTGTTTTTACATTTTTTATACACCATGTTGTGTATAAAAAGCTAAACGAACATACCCTGTCCAGCGGCATAAGAATGTATTAAATCAATTAATGAAACAACCTAGCTAAGCAAACAAAAATAAATTTAAAAAAAACGATATTGTCTCTCTTGGTAGTAACGCCATGAAATTAAAAGTTAAATAATTATCATTTCAATAAAATAAAATGAAGTTGAGCGATCACTTAACCAAATTGTAAGCTTTGGCTTACACTATTTATCGTAAAAGACTTACCCCAGAGGCTCGACGACTGGGATTAGTTCGTTAATAAAACTCGCTAGGTTGGGTGAAAGTACACGTCGTTCTTGGCTACCAAATTTTTCTAAAATCACTTCTCCCGTTAAATTACACAGCGAAATCATTTCAATTTCAGAGTCTATTGTGGCAATAAATAAGGTTGGAGATAATTTTAACCGTTTTTGAGTCACTAAATGACCAATTAAATTTTCTTGTAAACGAATAAAATCCTCTTCATTCCATACTTGTACCAAACTTAAGGTTATATCATGAAATGTCGCTTTCATGTCCCCTGCGAGCTGAGTCGTATAAAAATGATGAATATCATCTTGTAAACTGATATCCAAAGCGGTTGCGACTTTGTTTAAATGAGCATCTTTAGCTGGAAACGGTTGAGGCTCCCAATAAACCCAGTTTTCACCTGTTCTTACAATGCACGGGGAAGGAATACCATATAAATCAGTGGATGCAGGCGGTAACCCTGTTTGTTGTTTCCACGCTGAAATATAGTTTTGGGTAAAATGCTGTAACGCTTGAGAGAGTAATGTATTCATAATGATGTAATTTTTACGGCTAGCCTAAATTGAAAGACGCCAAAATGATGGATAAATGGTATTATGACAAATGTTTGCAGGCGAATAAAATGTACAACACATTCTGCTTTTTAGCCTTATTTGTTGATGAAGTATAAGGATCACTATGTCACACTACCAGAACAATCCCACCCTTGACAATTTAACCCTCGGAAAAAAAACGGCTTATCACGATCAATACAATGCCTCATTACTGCAACCTGTTCCGCGGAGTTTAAATCGTGATCCCCTGAATATTTACGCATCTGCATTGCCATTTCATGGGGCGGATATTTGGACCTTATATGAACTTTCTTGGCTAAATCAACGTGGCGTTCCCCAAGTGGCAATTGGTTCGATAAGTGTTAACGCGGCAAGTGAAAACCTCATTGAATCGAAAAGTTTTAAGTTGTATCTCAATAGTTTTAACCAAACTCGCTTTGAAACTTGGGAAAATGTGCGAAGCGTTTTGCAAAATGATTTAAGCCGCTGTGCTAATGGTGAAGTTGACGTTACACTTCATAAGCTAGAGGCATTTTCTCATCAGGCAATCCAGCCATTACGTGGGCAGTGTATTGATGAGCAAGATATTAGTATCGAACATTACGAGTTTAACCGGGATTACTTAGCGGGTTCGACTCAAGAACAGGTGGTTGAGGAAACATTAGTCAGCCATTTACTAAAATCGAATTGTTTGATTACCAATCAACCAGATTGGGGCTCTGTACAAATTCATTATCATGGTCCTAAAATCAACCATGAAGCACTTTTACGGTATTTAGTTTCGTTCCGTCATCATAATGAATTTCATGAGCAATGTGTTGAGCGGATTTTTAACGATATTATGCAATTGTGTAAACCTCAGAAACTCAGTGTTTACGCACGCTATACCCGCCGTGGGGGGCTAGATATTAACCCATGGCGTAGCAATGAAAGTTTTGAACCTGAACTTGGTCGCTTAGCGCGCCAATAATATGCATGTAGTTAAAAATGCTTGAAAAACAGTTGAAATGTAAATGCGATCATGCATTTGCAGTACAATTCACCTATCAAGAACCCATGGGGTAAAGGAGTACTACTTGATTACGCATATCAGTCCATTAGGATCTATGGATCTACTCTCGCAACTTGAAGTTGACATGCTTAAGCGCACTGCAAGTAGCGATTTATACCAGTTATTTAGAAATTGCTCATTGGCGGTTTTGCACTCAGGTAGCCTTACTGATAGCAGTAAAGAGCTGCTAGAAAAAAGTAAAAACTTTGATATCAACGTATTACGCCGTGAACGTGGTGTTAAGCTTGAACTTATCGAACCACCAGAAAAAGCATTTGTCGACGGGAAGATCATTCGGACTTTACAAGCGAATCTCTTTGCGGTTTTGCGTGATATTTTATTCGTTCATGCACAAATTAACCAAGCCAAAGCACAATTTCATTTTGATACTGGCAATGGCACGCATATCACTAATATGATTTTCTCTATCTTGAGAAATGCCCACGCTTTGCATGTTGGTGATGAGCCAAGCATGATTGTCTGTTGGGGGGGGCACTCAATTAATGAAATTGAATATCAATATGCCCGCAAAGTGGGTAACGAACTAGGTTTACGTGAACTGAACATCTGCACAGGTTGTGGACCGGGTGCGATGGAAGCACCAATGAAAGGGGCTGCTGTCGGTCATGCACAGCAACAGTATAAAGATAGCCGTTTCATCGGGTTAACTGAACCTTCGATCATCGCTGCTGAGCCACCTAACCCATTGGTTAACGAATTAATCATTATGCCTGATATCGAAAAACGTTTAGAAGCGTTTGTTCGTTTAGGTCACGGTATTATTATTTTCCCGGGTGGGGTGGGTACTGCTGAAGAATTGCTGTATTTACTGGGGATTTTGATGGATCCGGCAAATAAAGAGCAAGTTCTGCCGCTCATTTTAACGGGTCCAAAAGAGAGCGCGGAATACTTTGAAGTACTCGATGACTTTATCCGTCATACCTTAGGAGATGCAGCGAGCAAACATTACCAAATCATTATCGATGATGCCCAAGAAGTGGCTCGAGTAATGAAAAGAAGCATGCCGCAAGTCAAAGAAAATCGTCGTAGCACAGGCGATGCATATAGCTTCAATTGGTCAATTAAAATTGCGCACGATCTACAACATCCGTTCGAACCGACTCATAAAAATATGGCGTCACTGAACCTTCATCCAGGGCAAGCCCCTGAGAAATTGGCTTCAGATTTACGCCGCGCATTCTCTGGTATCGTTGCCGGTAACGTGAAAGAGTTTGGGATGAAAGCGATTGAAAAACACGGCCCATTCAAAATTCATGGCGATAGCGAACTGATGAAGCGTATGGATGTGTTATTACAAGGGTTTGTTGAACAGCATCGTATGAAATTACCCGGTGGTAGTGCCTATGAACCTTGCTATGAAATCGTGAAATAAATAAATGATGGCGTATTTATGATCCATTTGTTGATTATCGATGCATTAAATTTAATACGCCGTATCCACGCGGTGCAAGGAAGCCCGTGTGGAGAAACCTGTATGTCTGCAATATCACAGCTGATAGCGCATACGGAGGCCACACATATTGTGGCAGTATTTGATGAAGAAGGTCGTCATCAAAGCTGGCGTCATGAAAAGCTGCCCGATTACAAAGCGGGTCGTCAGCCGATGCCTGAAGATCTGCATACTGAACTCCCTACCTTAATGGCCTTATTTAAGGAAAAAGGGATTCACTGCTGGCAATCGGAAGGGGATGAAGCCGACGATTTGGCTGCCACATTAGCAACGCGAATTGCGGGAGCTGGGCATACCGTGACTATCGTATCCACGGATAAAGGTTATTGCCAACTACTTTCACCTAATCTGCGAATTCGTGATTATTTTCAAAAGCGCTGGCTAGATATCCCTTTTATTGATAAAGAGTTTGGGGTCTCTCCTGAGCAGCTTCCTGATTATTGGGGCCTAGCAGGCATTAGTAGCAGCAAGGTTCCCGGCGTTGCAGGCATTGGCCCCAAAAGTGCGACAGCGCTATTGCAGCAATATCACTCCATTGAAAATTTATTTGCTAATTTAGATAAGCTTGAAGATAAATGGCAAAAAAAGCTATCGGGGAAACAAGAGATTGCGCTAGTTTGCCGTGATATTGCCACACTGAGAACTGATATTGAGTTAAAAGGAAACTTAAATCAGTTGCGTTATACACCCTGCGGATAGAAACAAAAAGACCACTTCATAAATTAATGAGTGGCCTTTTTATTCAATCAATTAATAATATTCACGCGCCATTGGGTTTGCTGACCAAATACGCATTACATGCACAGTCACTTCTTCTCTATCATGATAAAGCTGCTTAGCTTGGATCAGGGCATTTACACCGCTCTCTTTAAGCTGAAGCTGCATCTTTTCTAAGATATGAGAAACTTCTTCATAACGCTTTTTCATTGGCAGTTTTAGATTAAAAATTGCCTCACGGCACCAACCTTTTATTAGCCAATCCGTCATCAATGCCGCAACTTTTGCTGGTTTTTCAACCATATCACATACTAGCCATGTAATATTTTGCGATGTTGGTTGGAACTTAAAGCCGTCTACTCGGTGGTGAGTTACCTGCCCTGTTTCCATCAAGCTTTCTGCCATAGGACCATTATCAACTGCATGAACCATCATACTGCGTTTAACCAGTTGGTAAGTCCATCCCCCCGGACACGCCCCTAAATCCACGGCTTTCATTCCACCAGCGAGTCGTTCATCCCACTCTTCATAAGGGATAAAGACGTGGAAAGCTTCCTCAAGTTTCAAGGTTGAACGGCTCGGAGCATCTGACGGAAATTTTAAACGTGGGATGCCCATATAAAAATTCGAACTATTATTGGTATATGAATAGCCGGTATAACAGCACCCTGGTGCAATGAAAAATACGTGGATCACAGGGCGCTTAAAGTTTTCAAGCGGAAGTAAGATTTTTTCTTTACGCAGCGCATTTCGTAAAGGCACCGTAAACTTACGACAAAACTTCATCAGTTCTTTTGATTCGTTGGTGTCCGCCACTTCTACACGAATATCTCCGGCTCTCACCACTTGTTGGCTTAGAGCGCTGACTATTGGCGTGATACGATCTTCAGGTGGCAAGTCTTTTAATAAATCACCAACGACAATCATCTGGCGAGCAAAAATTAGCTCACGAAAAGGTAATGTCCGCGCGAGTGTGTCCGCATCTTCTGCTTGATAGCACTCAAAAATGACATAACCACTATTCTCTTTAACACGGGCAAAACCATAAATTTCTTTTTGCCCTGCTTTATCCGTAATCTCTGCTGCGCACTCTTTTTCAAAGCCTGGTCGACAATAAAGTGCAATCTTATTACTCATTGCGTGACGCCGATTTCCTTAGACGCATAGCGCCAATTACTACTAACAACCAACCAATTAGGAAACAAACTCCCCCTATTGGCGTAAAATAAGAAAAGTATTTTACCTGCAATAGGGCCATACAATAAAGGCTACCACTAAAAAGAAGTATTCCAACAGAGAAAAAAACACCTGACCAATAAAACCACAAGATCACTTTGCGTAATAAAATCGCACCTAGCACCATTAACGTGACAGTGTGCAACATTTGATAACGTAATCCTGTTTCAATCCAGTCCATTTGATGGACACTCATGATTGACGATAATGCATGAGAACCAATAGCCCCAAAAGCAACAGTAAAAAAGCCACTGATTCCAGCAAAAATTAACATCAAACGACTATTCACAGTAACACCTTTTATATTTAAATACTTGATTACTGAATAAGCGCCACATCCTGGTCACCCGTAATAAACCCCAATTTCTCCTGCTCACTCGCAGCTTGCGCAAGGATCCACTGACGGAACGCAGCTATTTTCCCTAAATCTGCCTGACTTTCTTGGCAGACTAAATAAAACGCATTTTTACTAACTAACACCTCACTAAAGGGACAAACTAATCGCCCTGCGTCAATTTCATTCTTTGCCATTACATTATTAGTCAATGCAACACCTTGCCCATGTACTGCCGCTTGGATCACCATTGCACTATGACTAAAAATAGGACCTTGCTGTACATTGACGATATTTTGTAACTCCAGTTGCTTAACATACGCTTGCCAGTCTTTACGTGAAGAATCATGTAACAGTGTATGCTTAGCTAAGTCCTCTGGATTTTTTAACTGATTATCTCCAGTCATTAATGACGGGGAACAAACTGGCATCAAATATTCGGCATACAGCCTATCCGTTCTTAAACCAGTCCAGTTTCCTCGACCATAAAAAATGGCGACATCGACATCATCAGCGAGTTTATCTTCTTCTCTATCAACTGCTTGGATCCTTACGTCAATACCTGGATAAGCTTGGTTAAACCCAGATAGCCTAGGTACCAACCATTGAATAGCAAAACTTGGAGATAGACTTACCGTGAGAGCCCCCTTGGCACTCCGAGCTTGCAACTTACGGGTCGCTTCATTTAAAGAAGAAAATATTTCTTTAATATCTAGGTAATAGCTCTGGCCTTCTTCCGTTAATAGCAATGAACGATTACGTCGCCGAAATAGCTTCAACCCAAGGAAATCTTCCAAACTTTTCATTTGGTGACTCACTGCGGCTTGGGTGACAAATAATTCTTCTGCTGCCTTAGTAAAACTTAAATGACGTGCAGCAGCATCAAACACTCTCAGGGCATTCAGTGGCGGTAATCTTTTAGACATAATCACTTCGACTCGGCATCTTGTTATTCATTAGTTTTTTTCATCCGAAGCATTATAATTTGTCCCTTGAGGATCTGCCAGTAAATACCTATAGTATGCGCACTTCCTAAGCCGGAACGAAAAGTTACAGAGTTTAGTTACTTTGAAACTTTTGGCTTTGTGGTTGTGATGTTGTGTTTGCAAGTTGTCTGGTTGAACCAGACTTTGTAGCTTTTGCTACTGTTTTTTTCACTTCCTGTACATTTACCCTGTCTGTCCATAGTGATTTTTATAGTGCACCGCCAAAACGCGGTGCTTTTTTTTTTTGCTTTTTTACTGAAATCTACGTTAAAGAAAATAAGCAATTTAACTTAGTAAATACAAATAGCTATATATAATTACTAGTGTACCGAAAAAACTTTAAGTTAGATATTTAAGATAATTCCTGAAAATGATTCAATTTATGCTTCTCAAAAAAGGAGTCACAAAGAAAAAGAGACAGATTGCGCTACAACGCTCTGAATCACTCTAGAAAATCATTTTTTAACTAATGCTAATAAGTAATACCAAACGTAACAAAATATTTCAATGTTTTGATTGAAAATCACAAGTTTAAATTAATCAAAAAATAATCAATAATGTACGGATAAATGTACATCTCTGTAGACAAGGCTCACAACCTTCAGGCAACACAGATAATATTGACTAAAAAGAAAAAATCCATGGATCATTTTAGTGCTACCCCATTTCGCCAAGCATTTCCTGCAATAAACTCCTCAACACTATTTTTTGATAGTGCAGCAACGGCATTGAAACCCCTTGCGATGATTGAGGCTTCGAACGATTACTATCGTTTATCTGGAAGTTCGGTCTACCGCGGACAATCCCCCGAGTCATTAAAATTGACCCGCGACTATGAACTTGGTCGCATTCGAGCTGCAAAATTCATCAATGCAGCCAGCGAAAAAAATATTATTTGGACGCGTGGTACAACTGAGTCAATTAATTTAATTGCTCAAAGTTATTTTCGCCCTATATTACAAGCTGGTGATGAAATTATTGTTAGTGAAATAGAGCACCATTCAAACTTATTACCGTGGATGATCGTTGCTAAGCAAACAGGGGCTAAAGTTATAAAATGGCCAATGGAAAAAGACGCGTCGTTAAATATTGATAAACTAAAACCACTGCTAACTAACAAAACCAAAGCTATTGCTATCACTCAAATGTCGAATGTCACTGGTTTCCAGCCTGATGTAGCCGCAATCACCCACCTCGCACATCAAATAGGTGCTCGCGTTATCGTTGACGGTGCACAAGGTGTTGTACACTGCCCAATCGATGTGAGTACTGAAGATATCGATTTTTATGTGTTTTCCGCCCATAAACTTTATGGTCCAACGGGGCTTGGTGTGTGTTATGGCAAAACGGAATTATTAGAAGCAATGGCACCTTGGCATGGTGGTGGAAAAATGTTGACTGAAGTGAACTTTGAAAGTTTCACACCCGCCCCCATTCCCCAGTGTTTTGAAGCCGGCACTCCCAATATTGCGGGGGTTATTGCATTCTCCGCCGTCCTAGAATGGGTAGCAGCTATCGATTTAGCGCAAGCAGAGGCTTACACTTGCTCACTTATTGAATATGCAAATAGAAAGCTCTCACACATTCCAGGTTTTATTCGTTATAGTGTGCCTAATTCGCCTTTACTCTCATTTAATTTTGCCGGTATTCATCATAGCGATTTAGGCATGCTATTGACTGAACAGCATATTGCATTACGCTATGGGCAGCATTGTGCCCAACCTTTAATGGATGCCTTGAATATTAGTGGCTGCATACGCATCTCAGCGATGCCATACAATAATCTGCAAGATATTGATAAACTTATAAAAGCCGTCACATTTTCACTTTCAATACTCAATGACTAAATCAATATTAAAGATAAAAAAGGAAGCCTAATGACTTCGACTAAACATGAACTTGCTCCGCACCCTTTTGGTACAGAGATTGGAATTCAAGAAATAGTTGAACAGTTTTCCACACACAAAGCATGGGAAGATAAGTACCGTCTACTTATCCAATTTGCGCGGCAATTACCCGCGTTAACTGACGAAGAAAAACAGCACACTCAAGAAGTGAAGGGTTGCGAAAACCGTGTATGGATTGGCGCATTAATCAATGATGATGAAACTTTTCATTTTTATGGTGACAGTGAAGGTCGCGTAGTAAAGGGACTTTTCGCTATCTTATTAGCGGCTATTGAACAAAAAACAGCAAAAGAGATCTTGGCAATTGATTTTAATGAGCTACTAGAAAAAACAGGTTTACTCGGCCAACTCAGTGGTTCACGCCAAAATGGTATTCAGTCACTAATTACAGTCATTCAAAATATTGCCAATGAAATGACACCCGCCTAATCAATGAAAGAGGCTATCTATCGCAATAGCCTCTTTATTTATTCATCTTTTTTCAGCGTCTCTTTGTGCCTTAGCCATCATTTTTTTCAACGCGTGGGCGACAGCAATAAAACCAAAACTTGCCGTTACCATTGTCACTGCACCAAAACCTGAGGCGCAATCCATTCGTTTTGACCCCTCTGCGGTACTTTTAGCCGCACAGACAGTGCCATCACTTTGTGGATAAACAAGCTGTTCAGTGGAAAATACGCAATCAATCCCTAATTTACCTTTGCCATTTTTAACCACCTTAAAATCTGACTTTAACCGCTCACGAAGTTTTGCTGCTAATGGGTCTTGAATGGTTTTCGCCAAATCTGCCACTTGTATTTGTGTTGGATCCATTTGACCACCTGCTCCTCCCGTCGTGATCACTGGGACTTTAAAGCGCCTACAATAAGCCAGTAGCGCCGCTTTAGGCCTAACACTATCAATGGCATCAATAACATAATCAAAGCCTGTACTGAAGTATTGAGCAACATTATCGACAGTAATGAAATCATCAATTACATTCACCACGCACTCTGGGTTAATCTCCAAAATGCGGGCTTTCATCACATCCACTTTCGGTAACCCGATAGTTGATTTGACTGCGTGTAGCTGACGGTTGGTATTGGTTACGCAAATATCATCCATATCGATTAAGGTAATTTTGCCGATACCTGAACGAGCTAGCGCCTCCGCAGCCCATACACCGACCCCACCCACACCAACCACACAGATATGGGAGCGTGCAAAAAGATGAAGGGCTTGCTGCCCATATAAACGCCCGATCCCAGCAAAACGCTGCATCCAAGCATCAGAAAGCTTAGTTTGCATAATAACAAACGACCTTAGTTAAAACGGTAATTACATTGTACCAAAAAGGGGCTGACTCTTTTTCAGCACCCAAACGCGTCCATAATGGTTATAAAAGCCAGCCATTTTGCCTGCGTCATGACCTGTACCGTGGTAAATATCAAAATGGTGACCTTTGATCGCCCCTCCCACATCCAAGGCAACCATCATACGCATTTCGTATTGCCCCGTAAATTTACCATTGCCATCTAAAACAGGTATCTCCGCTAATAACGCTGTACCCGCTGGGATCAACGTTTTATCTGACGCCACGGAAGCTTTAGCAATCAAGGGAACGGCACTTGCACCTCTTACCGGCACAAAAGACTGTGGTTTGAAGAAAACAAACGATGGATTTTCCTCTAACAATTGACGAACTTCTTGTTCACTATGGCTATTTGCCCAATCGTGGATTGCTTGTAAGGACATTTGGCTTAATGGCACTTCACCGCGATCAACAAGCACTTTACCTATACTTTTATAGGCGTGACCATTCTTTCCGGCATAGCCAAAAAAATCCAACGGGCTACCATCACCAAAATCAACATAACCACTCCCTTGGACTTCCATCATAAAATTATCTACAGCAGAGTTACTGTAAGCCAAAATAAGGCTATCGCTTAGTGCACCATTATAAATAGCGGCTCGACTTGGTAAACGAGACTTCCCTTTTGGTGGCATTCTATATAGGGGATGGCGAAACTCCCCCTGCGGCGAGCGCCTTGCTTCAATAACGGGTGTGTAATAACCCGTAAATTGAACGTTCCCGTAGTTATCAACCCCTTCCATTTGGAATGCAGACAAATTGAAATTAGCAAGCTGAGCAGGGTCCCCCCCCGCCATTAACCAGTTCTCAATTGCGTGATATGTATCACGGTTATTCTGAAATAAACGAGGAGATGCTTTTTGAATTTCCATGACTTGCTGGTTAAAGTCAGGTGCGTTTATTGGCTTACCTTGAACATTTACCTGATTAACTTTTTGTAAGTCTTCGATAAGGCGCCCATCTTTATACTGTTGCCCCTTATCTGTTGGATGAGTTTGGCATCCTGCTAACAATGAAAAAAAGACACCTGTCACTATCCATTTATTTAGCACCGACCATTTTGTTGCAGCCAGTGCATTAATTACCTTCGTTAATCCTAAATTCATGCTCCACCATCCAAACGCATCCAACAATCCAATATGAAACGCACAATAGCAAACCCAAAATGGGAATGAAACGTGTAAACATATTTAGTTAAATTATTTTCCTTTACCACTCCGGTAAAGATTAAAAAATAGGCATTCCGTGCGTATTTTGTTCTATAGAATACGAAAAATGAAAAAAAAACACGAAAAAACTTGCATCAGATCTCATCCCGAGTATAGTGCCCGCTATCGGACGCGGGGTGGAGCAGCTTGGTAGCTCGTCGGGCTCATAACCCGAAGGTCGTTGGTTCAAATCCAGCCCCCGCAACCAATACTGATTTAATCAGTAGAGCAGTTAAAAAATCAAAATGTTGTAAAAAGTTCAGTCGCGGGATGGAGCAGCTTGGTAGCTCGTCGGGCTCATAACCCGAAGGTCGTTGGTTCAAATCCAGCTCCCGCAACCAATTTTTTACTTCTTCAGTCGCGGGGTGGAGCAGCTTGGTAGCTCGTCGGGCTCATAACCCGAAGGTCGTTGGTTCAAATCCAGCCCCCGCAACCAATTTTCTCTCTGAGTTATCTTCCCCTAAGACACCCCAATAATCTTATCTAGTAGTTTGATAATAAAAAAGGCGACTCGCATTACGCTTATCACCTCTTTGTTTATCTTTCAGTTTACTTAATTACGGATCGCTAACTCACCACCGTTACGGAAATAGGCTTTTATCCCTTCAAAAATGGATTCTGCCATTTGTTGTTGGAATTTAGCCGTCTTCAGCTTACGTTCTTCTTCTAAATTACTGATAAACGCCGTTTCAACTAATATTGATGGGATCTCAGGAGCTTTGAGTACCGCAAACCCTGCTTGGTCAACCTTGTTTTTGTGTAATCGGTTAACTCGCCCCATGCGTTTGAGTACTTCATCACCAAATTTTAAACTATCGTTTATGGTGGCTGTCTGAACTAAATCCAACATAGTGTGATCGAGATACACATCCCCGCTCTTACTGACCCCACCTATTAAATCGGCCTCATTCTGAGTTTGAGCAAGATATCGAGCTGTGTTACTGGTTGCCCCTTTTGTCGATAATGCAAACACTGACGAACCATGGGCTGAACGATTAGTAAAGGCATCCGCATGGATTGACACAAATAAATCAGCCTGCATTTTACGCGCTTTCGCAACACGCACTTTTAATGGAATAAACACATCCTCATTACGTGTCATATATACGCGCATTTTCGGTTCTTTATCGATCAGCGCTTTCAAACGCCGAGCAATTTGCAAAACGACGTCTTTTTCACGCGTTTTATATTTCCCTATTGCACCAGGGTCTTCCCCACCGTGCCCAGGGTCAATCATAATAATAATTGGCCGGTCAGTTCCCGCTTTGCCCGGTTTTTTCGCTTGTGCAGGCATACTTTCTTCGAGGTCACCTTTATTGTAATCCTCAAGTAATGCCAGCAATGGATCATCAGTCGTATCCACCCCTTTACCCGGATAGAAATCAAGAACTAAGCGGTGCTTAAACTCTCCTACTGGCGACATAGTGAAGAATTGCGGGGTCACTTTATTTTTAACTTCAAAAACAAGACGCACTGTTTTAGGGTCAAACTGCCCCACCCTAACCAATTTTAGGTAAGGATCACGAGTTTGAATTTGGGCTCCCATCTGTTTGAGGACATTATTGAGTTGCACCCCTTCAAGGTCGACAACAATCCGCTCTGGGTCATTTAGCACAAACTGGCGGTACTTTAGCGGAACACTTGATTCAAGCGTCACACGGGTGTAACTCGACGCAGGCCAAATACGTACAGCGATCACGCTGCTATTCGCAGAAAAACCGAATGGGCTAACGCTCAGTAACATAACTGCGGCGGCACCTTGAATAAAACGGCGCTTAGATGGGCTGTGATCTTGCTGACTCATCAATAATTCCGAACCTAAAACTGAAAAATAAAGTGATTTTAGAATATATGCCAATTATTTGGCCAGAAATAAGCACTCTAACTAATCATGTGACTTCTGTCATTAATAATACACATTTATATTTAAAGATATGTAACCCTTAAAAATATATTTGTTATTTTTTTATACCATCTTTTACTTGATATTTTTTGTCAAAAAGAATAAAAATACATTATTAACGAATAAAAATTCACTCAAGAGGGTTGTTATGAAAGAGCGCAGCACCGAGTTGGTTGATGAGTTTCGCCATTCGGTACCTTATATAAACGCCCACCGCGGCAAAACTTTTATTATTATGCTTGGTGGTGAAGCGATTGCGCATGAGAATTTCCCAAGCATTGTCAATGATATAGGATTATTACATAGCTTAGGGATCCGAATCGTTGTGGTCTATGGCGCGCGCCCTCAAATTGAGGATATTTTAGCTGAGCATAAATATGATGCCGTTTATCATAAACATACACGAGTGACTGATTCAAATACGCTTGAATATGTTAAACAGGCGTCAGGTGCGTTACAACTGGATATTACCGCTCGTTTATCGATGAGCTTAAGTAATACACCATTACAAGGCGCTCACATTAATGTGGTCAGTGGGAATTTTGTGATAGCACAACCGCTTGGCGTTGATGACGGTGTTGATTACTGCCACAGTGGCAGAATTCGTCGCATAAATGAAGAAGCAATTAATAATCAGTTAGATAATGGCTCTATTGTCTTAATCGGCCCAGTTGCAGTTTCTGTGACAGGGGAAAGCTTTAATCTTACTTCCGAAGAAATTGCCACCCAACTGGCCGTAAAAATGAAGGCAGAAAAACTCATCGGATTCTGCTCTTCCCAAGGTGTTGCGGATAAAGATGGCAATATTTTATCTGAGCTGTTTCCAAACGAAGCCGAAAATCGAATTCAAGAGCTTGAGTCTGAAGGGGATTATTATTCAGGAACGGTACGTTTCTTACGTGGTGCAGCAAAAGCTTGTCGCCGAGGGGTACGTCGTAGCCACCTGTTAAGCTACCAAGAGAATGGCTCGCTTATCCAAGAATTGTTCTCCCGTGATGGTATCGGTACGCAAATCGTAATGGAAAGTGCGGAGCAAATTCGTCGTGCGAATATTAATGATATTGGGGGCATTCTGGAATTAATTCGTCCATTAGAACAGCAAGGGATCCTCGTTCGCCGCTCCCGCGAACAACTCGAAATGGAAATTGATAAATTCACGATCATCGAACGGGACAACTTGGTCATTGCATGCGCAGCGCTTTACCCATATCCAGATGAAAAATTAGGTGAAATGGCTTGCGTCGCTGTCCATCCTGACTACCGAAGCTCTGCTCGAGGGGAAGAACTGCTTCACCGTATTGCTGTGCAAGCAAAACAATTTGGTTTAGAGAAATTGTTCGTCTTAACCACCCGCAGCATCCATTGGTTCCAAGAACGAGGCTTTATACCTGCTGAAATTGACATGCTGCCATTGAAAAAACAGGCTTTATATAATTACCAACGCCGTTCTAAAATTTTAATTTTAGATTTAAAGGGCCAATCTGATAAATAGTCGGATCTTAGCTTGCCATAAAACAAGTATCGGTTAGTACAATCCCCCAAATTACACACGGATGTCTAATTTTGGGGGAACGTTTAATTGCTAATCACTATTGGCTTAAGCAATTTGCACAATTCTTGCCTTTTCACAAAGTGGGTTAGCGGC
Organism: Providencia rettgeri; assembly: GCF_041075285.1. Classification (NCBI taxonomy): domain Bacteria; kingdom Pseudomonadati; phylum Pseudomonadota; class Gammaproteobacteria; order Enterobacterales; family Morganellaceae; genus Providencia; species Providencia rettgeri. The sequence continues at coordinate 2,622,710 of NZ_CP163512.1, forward strand.
CAAATGTGGCTTTATTGCCGCTTCCATTTCAGCAAATGAACTACCATAAAAGTAGAATGCGGTTTCTGTTGGACCATCCCATACACCATGGATACTACCGATATCTTCAACAGCTTCATCTAACACGTCAAAAACATCGTTAATATCACCATTCTCATAAACTTCATCCGCAAGCTCAGTACCGTTAAAATAAACGGCTAAACCTTCGTGTTCACCAAAATCAATGCGAACATCTTCACCATGAATAAATAAACGAGAACCTTTCGGTGCTAACATGGATGTAAACAATTGAATTATCATGCTAATATTTTCATCACTAGCATCAGCCATGGCAATTTCAATATCACATTCTTGTGCTTCACCATTATCGCTTAATAGTGTCCCACCCCCTGTCACATGAATATCTTTATTCAGACTTTTCATGACTTCGTCAAAAGCATCTTCTAAATCTGCACGTCTAACAGGCTCTAATCTCGCATTTAACGTAACGGTTACTGTTGTCATCTCTTGCGGGTTATCCATATCATTACCTTTAAATCATTATTATTAGCAAGTTAGGTCATTTAGTTACCCAAACATCCTCTTGCAATGGTTACATTAACTGCCTCTTTAACCCACTACGACGCTTGGTTGGTGTTTCAATTGCTCGACGCAATACCTTCGGGTTGCCATAAAGGGAAAGTTCTTTTTTTGCTCGAGTGATTGCGGTGTATACCAATTCTCGAGTAATAACGGGTGAATATAATTGGGGTAAAACAAATGCGGTATGAGCAAACTCCGAACCTTGAGATTTATGGACTGTCATCACATAAGCAGTTTCATGTGAGGGAAGCCGGTTAGGCTGAACCCCACGAATGCTGCCATCAGGGAATTGAAAATAAGCCCTAAGCGCGCCCTCTTCATCAGGTAAAATGATACCAATATCCCCATTAAAAAGCCCTAATGGGCTATCATTACGACTGATCATTATCGGCCGCCCCGCATAATGCCGATTCAACGGGTTATAAGGGCGATTAATTAAACCTTGACGATGAAGTAACTTTTCTAGTTTTTCATTTAACCCTACAACACCAAAAGGCCCTTCTCTTAGCGCTGTTAACAATCGATATTGATTAAACTTAGATAAAATTTCTTCTGGTGTTTTATTGGCTTTCACTGCAAGCAAGTAATCTTCATAACAGGCAGAAGCATCAAGTAAAATTTTCACATAATCATCAGCTGTTTCTTGCACATAATTATGCACATCCACTAATCCCTGATTTAACAATTTTTGAGCTCGAGTGGCATTTCCTTCGTTAACCGCAAAAGCAAGCTGCCCAATACCTGATTGGGCAGAAAAACGATAACTTTTACGTAATAAACACAAGCTATCACGAATAACAGGGCCTTCAGTTGAAGAATATTCATCAAGTGAATAACCCGTAATTTCTGCCAATTGTTTCGCTCTTTCCACGCTATAGCCAATATCGGCAAACTGGCAAATATCGCCCAATACCGCGCCCGCCTCTACCGAGGCCAGTTGGTCTTTATCACCGAGAAAAATCAATTTTGCATGTTCAGGTAGAGCCTCAATCAGTTTTGCCATCATCGGTAAATCAACCATAGATGCTTCATCAATAATTAAGATATCTAATGATAATAAATTATTGCGATTAAAGCGGAACTGCTGACTTTCAGGTTGAGCACCCAATAACCGATGCAAGGTTTTCGCTTGGTTTGGTAAAATTTCTCTCTCTCTATCCGTTAATGGCATCTCTTTCATCGCATTACCTAGGGATTCTGTTAACCTCGCCGCAGCTTTTCCGGTAGGTGCTGCCAGTTCAATGATTAATTGATGCTCATTTCGGGTTTCCAGCTTAATTAAAGCCGCCAGTATGCGGGCAACTGTCGTCGTTTTTCCCGTTCCTGGTCCCCCAGAGATAATAGAGACTCGGCTTGTTACAGCCACTGCCGCAGCAATTTTTTGCCAATCAATTTCATCTGAAATAGGAAATAAGCCATCTAAAACTGATTGAATGTGTTGATTCTGACAACTTATCGCTGATGTATTAGAAAAAAAGTGGGCGACACACTGTTCATATTGCCACATACGCTGAAAATACAAATAATCGCCCGAAAGCAACAGCGGTGACAGCCTATTTTCTGATGTTAAAGAAACCGCATTTGAATTTTTAATTGCTTGAATAATAGTTTTTTCATCAGGTTGCCCCATTTTGAGCCAAAAATCATTAGCCAGTTCCTGATGCCGCCCTAAAAATAGGTTCTCAAGAGTCACATCGGATAGCGCTAAACAGACATGTCCGGTCATAGTTTCCGCACTCAATAACGCAGCCACCACCAATAAAATGGGATGGCTTTCATCCGCGATGCTGTAAGCAAATTGCACATCTAAAGGTGTAAAAATCCGCTGTTCAATCCCTTGATTAAAAAGAGATTTCATTCGCACTTCTCCTTATCCTGTGTATTGCTAAACAGTTGATCAAGAGCTTGAATAAACCCATTGACTGGGCGATAAAAGAAAATGCCATTTCTCAAATTAGCGCTATCAATTCCTCTTAAAAAGAGATAATAGACACCACCGAAATGAGTTTCGTAATCATAGTCAGGCAAACGCTGTTTTAAATAACGATGTAGCGCCAATGAATATAGTTGATATTGTAAATCATAGCGATGATCTATCATCGCTTCAGCCATCGCATCTTGTGTATAATATGACGCATCTTCACCAAGATAATTCGACTTATAATCAAGTAAATAGAACTTTCCATTCCAATAAAACGTTAAGTCGATAAACCCTTTTAAAATTCCCTGAACTTTTTCAAAATTTAATGGCGGGCATCGTTTAGACAGAGGATCATATTGGTGAGTAATACTATCTAAGTTGCTTGCATTAATGATGGCGTCAATGGGTAAATAAAACTGCATTTCGTCCAGTTGATCTTGAGGCTGCAATGCCGATAAACAGAGGCCATCCTCCGCTAACGGCGCATCGACAATGACTTTTAACCATTCTTTCAGCATAGGTGCCCACACAGTATCAAACCCTGAGGCTTCGAGTTGCTCCGTTAACCACTCAAGGGAAACAGGCTCGCTAAAATTGATTTCTTCCATCAATGTATGCAAAAAAGTGCCTGGTGATGCGCCTTTAGGAAACTGATGAGGCGTTAGGATAGCATCGCTTTCTTCTTCCGGTTGCCCGATATCAACACTGGCTTCGGTATCCATTTTTGGGGCCAATGAAGTCGCCAATTGTAACGGCGAAACGATTTGATCAACCTCTGTATGACTTAAGCCATAACTCAGCCCTGAGTAACTTGTAACTCTCCAATGATCGTCAAAATCACGAGTTAGCTCTCTGGCCATTAATTCATCATGCACTTCGGCATCTAACATTAATCTGTCTATTTCAAGCTGAGTAATCGTAGCGACATCAATAACTTCATTACTGATTTCATTTAACATACTGTTTAACAGTAAGTTGTCACCAGCTTCCCCTTTTTGTATAACATAACCCAGAGCAGATAAATGTAAGTCCGTTTCACCGCTTTTCTTTCTATTGCCCTTTATTAATGGGGCAATACCGACGCTACAATGGTAAATCGCACGAGTTAATGCCACATACAATAATCGGAGATCTTCTGCTAAACGCTCTTCATCTGCTAAAGCAACGGTTTCTTCACTATCTTCTAAATCGAGGCGCGTACCATAATCATTTCTATCATGATATAAACCTTTTGATTGCGGTAAGAAGTTGCTGGCAAAAGGCAACCACACAATTTTATATTCAAGACCTTTAGATTTATGAATAGTGCTAATTTGAACCAGATGTTTATCACTTTCCAAGCGCATTTGTTGGGCATCTGACTGGTGGTCAGGATGAGCAATTTGTTGTGCTAACCAGCGAGTTAGTGTGTGCTCACCTTCAAGTTGAAGTGACATTTCCTGCAATAATTCGCCAATATGCATGACATCCATCAACCGCCTTTCACCATCTGTTGTCGATAATAATGTTTCAGCAATATGGCGCTGTGACATTATCATTCTCAACATAGGCAATACACCGCGTTTTTGCCAAACAATGGAATAACGTGAAAACTCATCGACGAGCGCCTCCCATGCTTTTTCATCATGATTAAGCTCATCGATATCTTTCGCGGTTAACCCTAAAATCCCCGTAGCTAATGCACTGCGTAGCACTCGCTCTTTTTCAGGCGTCAACACGGCCTGCAACAACCATAATAAATCCCTTGCTTCGGGAGTTGAAAACACACTTTCTCTATTTGATTGAAAAACAGAAGAGATATTTAGCTGATTTAAGGCGTCTCGAATTAACCCAGCTTCACGGCGGCTACGCACCAACACTGTAATATCAGAGGCAGTAACAGGGAAGCGTTGTTGATTATCCACAAAGTATGTTTCCCCTTTAAACCCACCTTGTAGATACTGCGCAATGTGTGTTGCACATTGTGTTGCTGTTGCTTGTTCATATTCAGAGACAGAAACTGCTTCTGCATCTAACTGCCAAAAAGTCAAAGCCTTGACCTCATGACCTTTGTGGATCAGTTTTTTCCCTGCATTTTGTGTTGCATAGTTAACTGGCTGAAAGGGAATTTGATCGAAAATAAAAGGTGACTGACAATGGCTAAATACGCGATTTATAGCTTCAACCATACATTGAGAAGAGCGATAGTTGGTCTCCAAAGTATAGTGAGCACTAACTTCCTTTTTCGCTTCTATGTAGGTGAAAATATCCGCACCACGAAAAGCATAGATAGCTTGTTTTGGATCACCGATAAATAAAAGAGCTGTGTTATCAACGCCTTGATAAATTCGCTGAAAAATACGGTATTGCTGCGCGTCAGTATCCTGAAACTCATCGATCATCGCGACAGGAAAGCGCTGGCTAATTGCCTGTGCTAAAAATCTGCCCCCTTCATGGCTAAGTGCACCATCTAAACGCGTTAAGAGGTCATCAAACCCCATTTCGCCACGACGGTGCTTTTCATCGATAATAGTTTGCCTAACTTGCGAAATAGCCAGTGGAATAACCAGATCTTTTAAGGTTAATGGTTGGGAAAGCAACTCATCTATCTTTTGAAAAACGACATGTACAGGTCCTTGACCACTTTTTGATTTTTCATGTAATACGGATTGGGAAAAACGCACAAGATCTTTTGGTAGTTCGTAATCCTCTGTTTTTTCATCTACCCATTCGCCGATTTTTATCAGCCAATTAGGCAGAAAACGAGAACTGTAACTTCGTTTATCAACATCTGAATCTGTAATCAGTTTTTCAAAATCACCCGCGTTTTCCCGCCAAGAGGATTTGACCGATTCAATCAGAGAAATTAAGCGTTGATGCCGTTCTTCCAAGGATTCCGGTACGTTAGGTTGATTAATGATTTGTGGCATATCCCCTTGTAAGAAAGGCCTTATTTCAGCTAAAAGTGCCTCTGGACCATTCCATTCAGACTGCACAACCTTTGTCATCGAATAATCAAGCGGGTAAAAATGACGTCGCCAAAAATCTGCACAAGCTTGTTTTTGAATCGGAAATTCATCTTGGATCATCGTTTGTTCAAACAGTACACCCGATTCAAAAGCATTGTGCACTAACATCCGTTGGCAAAAACCATGGATAGTATAAATGGCAGCCTCATCCATTTGTCGTTCGGCAGCCAACAACCAATTTTCAGCAAACTTACGCTGTTCCTCGCTTGAAAGTTCACTGAGCAATGTCAAATACTCAGGTTGAGATTCAAACCCAATCCCATTTCTTAAGCAAACTAAACGCATTTCATGAATTCGCTGGCGAATGCGTCCACGCAATTCGTTAGTAGCCGCTTCAGTGAATGTCACCACCAATATTTCTTCAACACTAAGAGGCCGAGGAAACGCATTATTTCCGCCTAAGCCTAATAAAAGCCGCAGATAGAGTATACCAATCGTGTATGTTTTTCCTGTCCCTGCCGAAGCTTCAATCAATCTTTGCCCACTTAATGGTAAAGAAAATACATTCAGTAACTGGGACTCTACCTGCACTTTATTCACTCAGCATCTTCCTTTATTGGCAAAATCTGTTGTAACTCTATTGCTGTTGGATAGAACGTCCAACCTTTCAGTTGAGCAAAACCGGACTTCGCGTCAACATCTTGACCAATTACCTGTGATGTTAATGCTAGACCTTTACGTTTAATCACTGCATTTTCATAATATTCAATGACTTGTTCTTTCGTTGCTGCACCTAATGCCTTCAACACTTTATCACGCGTATCAAAGCTAAAAATATTGCGTGAGAAGTCAGATGAATAGCGCCCAAGTTCGTCAAAGAATGTTTGTGGGGGCTGATTCATTTCTGTAATAATTGACTGTTTATACTGATTAAATTCCTCAACTGGCAGTTTTTTGAGTTTATCTAAAGCTTGAGTATAAAATGCTTGATAACGTGTATTCAGGTAATCTGGTGTTTTTGCATTGCTTTGTAATAAAAAACCCATCCCCCATTGATCACCTAACCCTGATTTAAAGACAAATACAGCATAACCTAGCTGCTCGTTAGTCCTTAATTGGTCATAAAACCAAGGTTGGATCACCTTCGCTAAAATACCTGACAACACTGCACTATCTATACGGCTATAGCCATCTGGAACAAAGATTTCAGCTAGTGCGTTATCCGTACTATTAGCCTGCTTCTGGAAGTCTGCTAAGTAGTTTTTATCGATAACAACAACATCACCACGCCACCATTCGGTCCCTTCGCTATTCAATAACTTTTGAGCCTCTTGGATCGTTTTGATACCTTGTGATTCGCTAATGTTACCAAAAACGAGTGCCTGTAATGCTGCACTTTTCACCAATAGCTGCCGATAGTTAATAAGATCATCAAGTGATATTTTATCCAGCTCAGCAAGTCGCTGCTCTTGTTCAAAGTAAGGAACACTATTAATGCGCTGAAGAGGTTGCATTGCCAATTCATAAGCTTTTGCATTATTCGCAACCGCTATTTGTTCTTTATACCAAGACTTGGCCTGAGCTAACTCTTGTTCTGTTGGCTCAAAGTTTAAATACAGCTTAGTCATTGATAAAAAGAGTTCAGATAAGTGCTGAGTATAACCACTCGCGTTAAACTGTAATCCAACCCCCTGTGAAACAGAAACAGACATGCCTGCAACCGATGCCTGATATTGCAGCTCATCCATTTTTAATGAGGAAATATATTGCAATAATGAACCGGTTACTTGTTCTTTTGCATTTCGATCACCTTGTTTAGTACGTAATGACAACGTAATACTTGCTTTGGGCTCATCTGCAAAATATTGGCTTGGCATATACAGCACACGCGTATTACCTTTTTGATAAATAAGCTCAGGGTGGTTATACGTTTTTTCAGTTTTAATTAATGGAAGCTTATCCGCAATGTAGGGGTTTAATGCGGGTAATTTAAACTGCATGTTTGACGCTAAACGACTCCAGTTTTTAAACTGTTTTTGCGTAATTCGATCAACTTGATAAGGTGCCTCAACAAAATAGGCTTTCTTATTGCTGGGCTCATCAGGGCTAATAAACCAAATTCTTGCATTTTGTGCAGTCAATTCTGATAGTCGCTGTTTAATCGCGGCCGGATCATATTTATCTGCAATATAATCTGAATCCAGTACATGATTAACCGGAACATCTATCATTTGGTCAGATAGCCATTCAATGTAGTTCATATCCCTAACTACCGAACCATAACGAAACGATAAGTTAAGCACTTTTGCAATTTCATCAAAGTAGCTTTTGTTAACACCTTCTTTTTTAATTAATTCGATATAAGAAAATATGGCGGCGATAATTTGGTCTCGCTCTTGTAACCCTTTATCCGTTAAGGTGACATAAATAGAGAAAGAGCCGTAATTTCTATCTGCATTCGGTGATGCTGATGCACTAATCCCTTCTGCTAGACCTTGTGAAATTAACCAATCAGCTAATGTGCCAGGGCTGCGATTTCCGAGCAAATAACTAATATAGCTATCACTTTTACTGCGAAAATCCGCCATATTATTTTTAATACTAAACTCAATCTGGATCGCTTTTTGTGGTTGTGCGGGTACGTAGTGAATGATAATCCCCTTTTCTTTATCCGTAACCGCTTGAGTATTAATGGCAGGCACACTCCTATTGAAATTAGGGATACGACCAAATGTTTCTTGCGCTATTCTGGCAAGAGAATCAATTGATTGGTCACCATAGAGAACCCCATTCATCAAGTTTGCAGAATAATAATGTTTATAAAAACCAACAAGTTCATCCTGTAACTTACTGTTAGGCTTATCTTTTAACGTTTCTAAGTTACCCCCTGAAAAACGAGAATTAGGGTGTTGTGGGTTAAGTGTTTCAGAACGCACTTGCCATATACGCATCCCATCGCGAGAGCGAGCCATCGTTAATTCTGCGTTAACCGCATTACGCTCTCTATCTGCATTGTGAGGATCTAATAACGGTGCTGCTAATGCGTCCGCTAATCTATCAGTCGCCTCTTTTAATGCACCGTTTTCAACTTCAAAGTAGTACGCTGTGCGATGTGGCGCTGTGCTCGCATTGTGGCTACCACCATGCTTTTGCAAAAATTCAGAAAAACTACTCGGTTCCGGGTACTTTTTAGACCCCATCAGTATCATATGTTCCAAATAGTGAGCTAACCCTAGCTGGCTATCTGGATTCTCAATACTGCCTACTGGTATAGAAACAGCTGCCAATGATTTTGTTGCTTTAGCATCAGAAACTAATAAAACTGTCATATCGTTATTCAGCTTTATTGCCTTATACTCTCTAGGATCGCTTTCACTCTTATTAATATTCTCGGGTAACAACTGCCAGAGTGGTTGGTCTGCAAATGCATTTCCCCACATTAACAGCGTGAATAATAAGAATAGATGGGCGATTCTTTTGGATAAATATTGCATCCTGTAATGCTCTCCCGTTATTTTAAATATTTCGTCATTGGCTGTAAAAAACGCTGGGTATTCAGTATCAGCGACTGGATCATTGTACTATTCAAACTTCTACAAGCCCTTAACACATAATCATCTTCCATCTCACCTTTTTTCATCGAACTCCCTTGAAGACTTTGTGTTAAGGCTGCCAGTGCTTTTTGCTGGCTCTGTGCTGACACAAAATCGTATTGTTTCGTTTTTTTATCAAAACAGGCAGTTAACCAATTCCAACCACTTTGATTTAAAAGTATTAAAGGAGAGTTTAACCCTTCACGATAGCCTTTAATTAGATTTTTTAAATAACCTAATGCATCTTCTTTTTCAACAGATGAAAATTGCCAAATACTGTTATCGCGACCAAGGGCAATACTCTCCCCTTCACCAATAAGGTAATTAAATAAAAGATGCTCAATCCATAACTGTACGCCATCATTTGCCGTTAAATAGGCAGGCCTGTAACGTAGCAGACCTGTTTCGTGTACATTTTTTAGTTGCCCTGTGATCCTTATTCCTTCAACCTCACAATCTATTGGATAATCAAACTGTTGAAGTTCATGCTCTTTTATCTTTTCAGCGAGTGGAATAATTTCATTAAGTTGTTGTTCCCAAAAAAGCTGACCAAATTGCTTCGCTGGCAGTTGCCCTGAAGCTTTGAGTGCATGATAAAAAGGATCAGGACTTTCCTCTTTGACAAGCAAATCTAGAACGTGATCGTTAATTTTATAGCGTTGTAAGTGGTTAAGAATAAAAGGCTCTTCTTCTGGAAGCTCAGTTTCTTCCATTGAAAAATGCACTTTTAAGCGTTGTTGGAAAAATGCTCGAATAGGGTGGCGATAAAAACGTAACAACTGCTCTAAAGCAATATGGGTAATTTGTTCTTGCGGATCTTTAAGAACGGAGCAAAAAGATGTTTCTACTCGATCTATTGTTTTCGCTGCCGGTAACCACTCTTTTGCAAAGCTTTGATAAGGTGTTTGAGGAATAAAGTTTTCTTTCGCAAAAGGGACTCGGCTGTGTTGAGTCACTAAATGGGATCTTAAACGCTTAGAACTGTCATCAATATTAAGTTGCTCGTCGCCAACTAAACAACAACTTTGACAAATATAATCAAGCAGCTCAGTGACTAAAACTGATGGATTACAGGGTTGGTTATCACGGATCGAAAGCCCAATATAGCTTATATAGAGCTGTTTAGCGGCAGAATTGAGCGCCTCTAAAAAAAGGTAACGGTCATCATCTCGACGCTTTCTATCCCCTCTTACTGGCTTTTCAGCCATCAAATCAAAGCCCAGCGGTGGAATACTTCTCGGATAAGCGCCATCATTCATTCCCAATAAACACACCACTTTAAATGGCACAGAGCGCATTGGCATCAAAGTACAAAAGTTAACAGCTCCAGCTAAAAAACGCTGACTGATTTTTTCATCATCAAAACGCACTGAAAGTTCGTCTCTGAGCAAACGAAGCGAAACAGATTGTTGATAGCCTGAAATCAGCGCATTTTCGATGATTTGATGCCACTGCTCTGTTAAAAGTGTCAGAACAAGTTCTGTTTCACCATCAACCAGAAAACAACTATCGATAAGTTGTTGGCAAAGATCCTTCCATTCATTGAGTGAGCGCGCTTGCTCTAATATTGTGCGCCACTCTCTTAATGTATTAATTAATAAAGCCAGCTTACCGGCTAGCTGTGCGGCCAAGCCACTACATTCATCATAAGGCAAAATACCATTCCATGGGCCATTTCGGCTATCCATAGCATAGCCTAACAACATGCGGCTTAAACCAAATTGCCAAGTATTTTGTCCGATAACCGGTAAAGCAAATGAGCGCACATTGTCATCGTCTAACCCCCAACGGATCCCTGACTCATTCACCCAACGGCGTAATAAACTTAGCTCGCTTTCATCAATCCCAAACCGTTGTGAAAATGCATTCACCTCAAGCAAGGTAAGCACTTGTTCTGTTGAAAAACGACTTTGAGGCAAATCTAATAACATGATAAATGCCTGTAAAATTGGGTGTGCTTGCAATGCTTTTCGGTCAGAGATGGAAAATGGGATATAACGAGAGGTTGCTGTATTGCCAAAAACAGCTTGAATGTAGGGGGCATAGCTATCAATATCTGCGACCATCACAATCACGTCCCTTGGTGTTAAGGATGGGTCTTCTTCAAAAATAGCTAATAGGTGGTCTTGTAATACTTCCACTTCACGCTGAGCACTGTGACATAAGTGGAATGAAATTGAATCATCCGCTTTATCTATTGGTCTCTTATCTTGGCTTGTTTCATAATTCTCTAATGTCGTACCAAGCTGTGCATGATTTTCAAGATCTAAAATATCTTGCTGAATATGTTCAAGAAGGGTCGCTCTTCTTGTATCAACATAAGCAGAAATTTCATTTGCTGTCTCAATTTGGGAAATAAAATATAAGTTATCCCTACCCAGTTTTCCCCATGAAGCGAGTAACGGGTTAACAATATCTTGCTCACCTTGTTCATTAAATAAATGGGAGGCATGTTCTTCTACCTTAAAACGTGAGATTTCATGTTTATCAAGATAGTGGCGTAATTTTCTTTGTTGTAGCCTTGCTAAAAAAGAAGCACTTTGAATATCTCCCCAATAGTAACGACAAGGGTTTGTGAACATCAAATGAATATCAGTATGCTCCGCAATAGCATTCAAAGCTTGAAGATAAACAGGGGGAAGAGAGGAAATACCGCAAATAAAAATGCGCTTAGGTAGCATTTTCCCTAAAGACGGCGAACTCCTAAGCTTATTGATAAAACTTTCGTATAAGTTAGCACGATGCCAAGGGGATTGATTTAATTCATTTGAATATTCAACCAAACATAGCCATAGTCTTTTTTGCCATAGCTGATTCGTACTCAGCCCTTCTATTAGCTCATTTTGTTGCCATTTTTCAATCCATTGAGGGCGATAAACTAAATATTGGTCAAATAGATCTGCGATCCTCCCTGCAAGCTGATGAAGTTTTCGTTTATCCGTATCGTGCTGTAGATAATGCCTTAATGGCTCAAACTCCTCTTCACCAATGACATTGGGTAAAATTGTCATCAATTTCCAGGTCATTGCTTGTTTGGTATACGCACTTTCTTTGGGGATCTCTGGTAGTACGCACCTAAACATATCCCATATAAATGTAGCAGGTAACGGATAGGTAATATTGGCTGCAATACCAAATTGTTTTGCAAGTTCAATCTGTAACCATTGAGACATACCAGGGCTTTGCACTAAGATGATTTCTTGCTCAAAAGGATGAGATAAAGGTTTACTTTTCATCAAATGGGCAATGAGTTCTTTTAGCAAATCTAGTTGGTTAGAATGATAGACTTGAAACATGGTGCTCTCCTATTGAGCAATACCAGCGACTAAGCGAAAGCCGCTGCCTAGGAATAAGTAATGAAACCATAAGCTCAGTGCAAAATTCCGTTGGGTTACGGTCGCTTTGTTCAATCTTTCCATCAGAGTATCGTAAATCTGCATCAATGAAAGGAATTTCCACTCTCGACATTTCACCTGCCGAGGCGCTTTGATTTTCTAATACACTATGTAATTCTCTTATTGCCATTGAGCCTTTATATAATTGATTAAAATTCAATACGATATATTGTGTATAGTTTAGCAAAGCGATAAGTAAGATGGCAAAAACTACCGTTGCAACCATCGACTCAACTAATGCAAACCCTTGTTGGCTTTTTTTCACAAACAAAATCCTTTTTGTTGAACTGGGCAATAATCTAACCAACCATTTTTACGGGGAAAAATTCTTTTTTTCTCTATATCAAACTCAACCCATTGATAAACTTTGATATCAGCACCTTCTGTGTAAGGACTTTGCCCGGATAAAACATAAACTAGACCTTTATAGGGTTTTAGGCAGCTTTTCCAGTTTTGCCTTGTATTTTGTTGGCAAACCCAATTCTTCTTTGTGCTAGCTTCCCACGCTAATGTAAGCCCCCACGCTAACCCTGATTCAGCGCGATTAAACGCATTATAATATTTAGCTTCTTTGTGCCATTCGTCCTGAGCCCGCTGTTGGAAAAAATGCAGAGATTTAATCAATAACAAGCCTATTGTCATTAAAACAACCGTCATCACTAACGCGATATTACCTCTTTGGCTATCCATTTTTGCCATTATAAATTCCTGAGTTTTACTGCGATTTTGTAATTAAACAATTGTGCAGGCAATAACCTTGTTTGGACACTAATAATAACCTCAATCACTTGAATACGTTGATTCCAATTAAAAGATAATTTTTTTACTGTCACCAAATTTGCATCAAATAGTGACTGCCAGCGAGTACCACCACAATCCCTAACATTTCGATTTGACTCTAATTTCCCTTTATTTAGCCGATACCCAAAATAATCTGTTTCTGTTGTTTTGGACTTAATATCAACCCATTTACCTGATAAATCTTGGTCATAAGCAAAAATGATACAACTATTTTTCCCCTCACTTAATGAACTAACACCCGTTATTATTGGCTCACCAACACAATTTGAATTACTGCAATAACCGATACGCCTAAAATCCTTTTCTATATTTAATAAAATCTGCCTAACTTCTCTATCTAATTGATATTGAAAATAAGCTCGATATGCTTGCTTAAATATTGACGGAATACTGCTCATTGCTGCAATACAAACAATGCTACTTATCACCATCGCCACCAGCATTTCAATTAGCGTAAAACCCTTCTGTTTTTTTCTAGCTACACTATTTGATTGCATCAACATTTGGGGATCCCAGCCATACTTTGGTACGAGCAAGCTCTAACCCTTCCTAACGCAGACATATACATAAAAATAGATTTATTTTTATTTTTTAACTCAAGACTAAATGCACGGCTTGTTCCTTGCTTTCCATATAACTCAACTGAGGTTCGCGTTGCTTTAGCGATTTCAATTCCCTGAAATTTATCTGCCGTAACTTTCCCTAATTCCTTATTCGTTTTTGCATCTTTTATCGATATCCACCAATCTAGTTTCCCTATTTTTACTGAAAGAACTTGATGCCGATTTAAATATATTCCCTCTTTCATATGGCTATAAATAAACTCAGACACTTGCCTCGCGGCATCCATTATTCGTTGCTGTTCAATTTGCTGCTGCCAATGATGCAGCCCAGTAAGTACGGTTAAAGAACAAATAAACAGGACAGTTAAAATTTCAATCAATGTAAAGCCGCGCTGAGTTTGCTCCTGTTCTATTTTCATAAATATCTCCCTCGAACATACACAGCCGCGAGTTTTATTGAAAATAATCCACTTAACGAGCGAATACTTTTCTGTTTACAAAGCGCTTCCACAAAAAATGAACACCCTTGGTTTGGATCTCAATAAGTTTGGGAAGCGCTTCGCAAAACAGTAGAGCCCAATAAAAAATATGCAGTTTTTTTATTCGAGGAAAAACAAAATAAACGCATCAGTAAAGAGCGAAGAAATAAAGGAGGGGAGAATGTATTCAAAAACAGGGCATAAGGTGGCTCTTTATATCAAGCCACCATAGCCACCAAAAGAGATTGTGAGTTAGACCGTAAATGGATATTTGATAGCTTCATGACATTGATACCCATCAAGTGTGAAGTCATCTGTAGTTACCCATGTTTCAATATCTTCTAACGTTTTAATTTCTGGATTAATTGTTAATGAAGGAGAAGGAAATGGTTCACGTTTTAGTTGTACATCTCTCATCAACGGTAGCTGGTTTTCATAAATATGTGCATTCACAATCTTATGATAAGCCTTACCTGCTTTATGACCCGTGATACGAGCCATCAATGCAAGTAACACAAAACATTGTACTTGATTAAAATTCAGGCCGAGCGGAACATCACAGCTGCGCTGGTATGATGTCAGATACAAGGTGTCGCCTAATAGTGAAAAGGTATGGGTGTGCATGCAGGGACGTAAACACCCCATCTCAAATTCACCGGGGTTATAAAAAGTGATGATTTCCGCCCGGTCATCAATACCATTTTTTAAGTTATTAACCACTTTTGCCAGTTGATCGAGATGAGAGCCATCTGGGCGTTGCCACGAGCGACCTTGAACACCATATACACGGCCCATATCATCCTCACCTTTTCGATGAGGGTTGTTCAGCCAAGCTTGGTTTTCATTCGCATTTGCGTTCCACGTGTTACAGCCAATTTCACGAAATTGAGCTGCATTATCATAACCACGTAAATAACCAAGTAGCTCTGCAATCGCCGCCTTATAAAAGCTTTTACGAGTCGTAATCAAAGGGAACTGATTATTTCCAACATCATATTCAAGATCGGCATTAATTACAGTTAAACAACGAACACCTGTACGCTTGTTTTCAACCCATTGCCCTTCATCAATAATACGTTGGCACAACTCTAGATACGGCTTCATAATGGCTCTCTTATGCAAAATAACTTAACTGGCAAGCTTAGTAAGAAATAGACTATTTTCAGTGAAATTGTTGTATTAAAAATACTAAGCTAGCCTCACTAACACTGGGGTTCAACCACCTTTAGGCTCTTTTTCAGGCTGATGCGCAGGAATGTTTTTACCATATTTATATGCCCATATAATCATTAGAACACCAATGATTATCATTGGGATAGATAAAATTTGCCCCATACTAATACCACCAAATAACCCAAGCTGAGCATCTGGCTGCCTAAAGAACTCAACAATGATCCTAAACGCACCATAGCCAATTAAAAATAGCCCTGAAACACTGCCCATTGGCCTTGGTTTGCGAACAAACAAATTAAGAATCAGGAATAAAACAATACCTTCTAAGAACATTTCATAAAGCTGTGAGGGGTGCCTTGGCAATACACCGTATTGCTCTAAAATCGGTAATAACGAGGGGTCTTGTGCCGCCAATTGAATATCTTCACTGCGTGAATGCGGAAATAGGAAAGCCCAAGGCGTATCAAGGGTTACACGTCCCCATAATTCACCATTAATAAAGTTACCAATACGCCCCATACCTAAACCAAATGGGATTAGTGGGGCTACAAAATCAGAGACTTGAAGAAAACGACGATGCGTACGATGAGCGAACCACATCATGGCACAAATAACACCAATTAAGCCACCATGGAAGGACATCCCGCCATCCCATACCTTAAAGAGATAAAGCGGGTCATCAAGGAAAACGGGAAGATTATAGAAAAATACGTAGCCAAGACGACCACCAACAAAAACGCCCACAAAACCAATATACAGTAGGTTCTCAACTTCATTTTTAGTCCAGCCGCTATTGGGTTTTGCTGCACGACGTCCTGCTAACCATAACGCAAAAACAAACCCAACGAGGTACATAAAACCATACCAGTGTAGCGATACTGGTCCAATTGAGAACATAACAGGATCAATTTCCGGAAATGCTAAGTAGCTGTTACTCATCGTTCCCCACTTTTAATGATTAAGCCAACTGTGCGCTAGCTATAAGGTATTCAATACAGTTCAATTATTTGAAGAGCGCAAAGCATACAACAAAAAGCCTAGTGACTCATACTCCAATATAATCACTTTAGCCTAATTTAGCCGCAGACGAGTAAATACAATAAAACTAAATACCGCCACGGACAAACCCACCAAGGCGATGAGTTTCCATAAAGTGACTGGCTTCTTCTTTGACACGTTCTGATGTCTCAGCCACTAATAATTTATCAACTAAATCAGACATTAATACTGGATCGAGTTGACGAATAAGGTATTTCATCCGTGGAATACTCCGCCCACTCATACTTAAAGAGCGGTAACCAAGAGCAATTAATATCATCGCACTGAGTGGCTGACCTGCCATTTCACCACACACACTGACGGGAAGAGCAAGACGCTGACACTCTTCACTGACCTTCGCGAGAAAGCGAATAACCGCAGGATGAAGATTATCATATAGCGCAGCGACATGTGTATTGTTGCGGTCAACAGCAAGTAAATATTGTGTAAAGTCATTGGTACCAATGGAAATAAAATCTACACGTTTTTTTATTTCAGGTAATAAAAATAATAATGATGGCACTTCGAGCATCACACCAACTTGCGGCATTGCGATTTGTTGGCCTAGTAACTGGCTAACTTCCTCTTTTGCTCTGGTTATTAATGAAATCGCTTCATCAATTTCATTAATACTCGTCACCATTGGTAAAAGGATGCGTAAATTTCCAGATAATGCATTTGCCCGTAACATCGCCCTTAATTGAATTAAAAAAATCTCAGGCTGATCGAGCATAATGCGGATCCCTCGCCAACCAAGGCTTGGATTCTCTTCACTGATAGGCATGTAAGGAAGCTGTTTATCAGCCCCAATATCAAGGGTTCTCAATACGACTGGCTTTGTTGGGAATAACTGAAGAACTTCTTTATATAATTGTTTTTGTTCATCTTCTGAAGGAAAACCATTATGCAGCATAAAAGGCAGTTCTGTACGATATAGCCCAACACCATCAACCCCCATATTAATTTGCTGCTCATAGCGAGGGCTTAACCCTGCATTAAGATGGATTTGCACCTGCTCGCCACCTTTTAGGGTTGCATCTTGCTCTAATGTTCCCTCAGCCAAGCGGCTAATAACATTTTCTTCTTCGATAATTTGCTGATATTCCTGAACAATCAGGTTTTCAGGCTCAATAAAGACTTCTCCACGGTAGCCATCTAAAATTAAATGGCGATTATGCAATAAAGACGGTTCAATATCCGCCCCCATAATGGCTGGGATCCCCATTGCTCGAATTAAAATTGCCGAGTGTGAATGGGTTGCACCATCACGCACAATAACACCCGCGAGTTGTTCCATCGGCAGTTCAGCAAGCACACTGGCACTAAGTTCATCAGCGACTAAAATAAAACGATCTGGCCATTGTTCATTTGCCGTTAAAGAATCATCAAGATGGAATAGTAAGCGCTGACCTAATGCTTTGAGATCTGAGCCCCGCTCTCTTAAATAAAGATCGCGCAAACGAGAAAATTGCTCAACATAGTTTTCAATAACCGTTTTTACCGCCCATTCAGCGGCAGCACCATTCTCAATGGCGGCAAATAGATGTTTTTTAAGTTGAGGATCACTCAGCAGATGATTATAAAGATCAAAAATTGCTGCGCTTTCTTTCGCAGAGCTCGCCATAAAACGTTTACTGATCCGCCTACATTCTGCCGTTGCGCTTTCTAGTGCCGTGATTAAACGCTGTTTTTCACTATCAATATCAATCGCACTAGTTTGGCTAATGCTATCAAAAGAAGGTTGTGAATTGTCTTGCCAACCATAGGCCATGGAAACTCCCTGAGAGACAGGGATTGCTTTAATTCTATTTTGCCGATATTGCCCAAAAATCCCTTTGGCTTGCGCTTGTGATAAAATTACCGCAAGCTGCATCGACAACGTTACCATGAAAGATTCTTCTGTTTCGTTAAACAGCCGTTTTTCACGCTGCTGAACCACAAGCACGCCTAATAGTTGACGCCGATAAACAATGGGAACACCAAGAAAGGCTTTAAGCTGCTCTTCTTTTAGTTGTGGAAGATATTTATATTGAGGATGTTCGCGAGCATCCGCTAGGTTAAGCATTTCTGATTGACGTCCAACTGCGCCAACCACCCCCTCATCAAAGCCAAGGCGAATAGCAATCCCGCTAGGTTTTTTTAACCCGCGGGTTGCCATTAAGTAATAGCATTGGCGAGGATGATCTGCTAAGTAAATCGAACACACGTCCGTGCGCATCGCTTTGCAGGTTTCATCCACCAATACTTCGAGCGCATCGGTCAAACTTGTCGCCATCGCTACTTTTTCGACAATTTCACGTAAACGCATCAACATAGGCTTACCTTGCTCCACGCCTACGGTTATTAAAAACAGGTCGTTGTGGTAATTTTTGTTCCTGTAAAGGCATAACTATTGGCGCGAATTCTTTCATTACACGGCGATAAACTTCGCGTTTAAAAGAAACCACCTGCCTGACAGGATACCAATAACTGACCCATCGCCAGCCATCAAATTCTGGCGATTTACTGCGCTGCACGTTTATATCGGCATCATTGCATTGAAGTTGAAGTAAAAACCAACGCTGCTTTTGCCCAATACAAACTGGTTTTGTATCCCAACGCACCAAACGCTTGGGTAATTTGTAACGTAACCAATTACGGGTAGAAGCCAATAATCTGACATCCTTACGCTGTAGCCCAACTTCTTCGTATAACTCACGATACATCGCTTGCTCTGGTGATTCCCCAGGATTGATACCTCCTTGAGGAAACTGCCATGAGTGCTGACCATAGCGGCGAGCCCATAAAACCTGCCCTTGCCGATTACAAATTACAATTCCTACATTCGGGCGGTAGCCATCATCATCAATCACTCGACTACCCCAATAACCAAATTTGAAAGATACCTAATTGTTTCACACATACCCTAACGGGTAAACCTATATCAATACAGTTTGCAGATATGTCTGAAGTCTCTACAATAGTAAGCGTCTCAACGGGGTGCCAAATTTATTTTGGCTGAGAAATAACCCGTAGAACCTGATCCGGTTAATACCGGCGTAGGGATTTGAGCCACCGTATGCCAACCTGCATCGGTTCACTCTCAAATCCTGTGTCACTCTTTATTAGCGCAGGAAAAAGCATGTTTAAAAACAAAATTATAGCATCGATTTTTACCCTCAGTGCACTCAGTTTAAGCCAATTCGTATGGGCAGAAAAACCCACCTTGACTGTCTATACCTACGACTCCTTTGCAGCACAGTGGGGACCCGGCCCGCAAATTAAACAGAATTTTGAAGCACAATGTGACTGCGAATTAAACATTGTGGCTTTAGGTGATGGCGTCGCACTATTAAACCGTTTAAGAATGGAAGGCAAAAAAAGCAAAGCTGATGTCATTTTAGGTTTAGATAATAATTTATTAGACTCCGCGGAGAAAACAGGCCTTTTTGCACCTGCCGAGATTAATACTGCGGCGCTAAAGTTACCCATTGCATGGGATAGCTCCATTTTCATTCCTTATGACTATGGCTACTTCGCATTTATTTACGACAAAAACAAAATTCAACAGCCACCAGCAAGTATGGATGCGCTATTAGATAGTAAAAATAACTGGAAAATCATCTATCAAGATCCGCGAACCAGTACTCCAGGACTTGGATTGATGTTATGGATTGAAAAGCTGTATGGGGATAAATCCGCCGAGGCTTGGAAAAAAATGGCAGGAAAAACCTTAACAGTGACCAAAGGTTGGAGTGAAGCATATGGTTTGTTCTTAAAAGGTGAAGGGGACTTTGTTTTAAGTTATACCTCATCGCCGGGCTACCAAATACTAAATGATAAAAAAGACAATTACGCTGCCGCCTTATTCAACGACGGTCATTATCTGCAAGTAGAAGTTGCGGCGAGATTAAAAAACAGCCCGCAACCAGAACTTGCCAAGCAATTTTTGCAATTCGTTTTAACGCCTGAATTTCAAAGTACTTTACCGACCACTAACTGGATGTATCCGGTTATTGATATGCCTTTACCAGACGTTTATAACCAACTGCCTCTGCCAGAAAAAGCCTTACAATTTAGCTCACAAGAAGTGGCTAAACAACGTCAAAACTGGACACGTTTATGGCAATCCGCCGTCAGTCGTTAATTAACCTTTCGTTATTACCGGGGGCAATTGCTTCCGGTCTATTAATTACCATAGCGCTTCTGTGCTTTGGCGCGCTCTGGTTTTTTGCACCTGAAATCGCCATTGATGACATCATCCGCGATAGCTATTTGTGGCATGTCATCGGCTTTACCTTTTGGCAGGCATTTTTATCCGCTGTGTTTTCCGTGCTTCCCGCCATTTTCCTTGCCAGAGCACTTTATCGTCGCCGCTTTTGGGGAAGAACATTATTTATACGCCTATGTGCGATGACGCTCGTTCTCCCCGTTTTAGTCGCCGTTTTTGGCATTTTATCGGTATATGGGCAAACAGGTTGGCTTGCAAAAATTTGCCACTGGATAGGTGTGGAATACACTTTTTCCCCCTATGGTTTAAAAGGGATTTTACTCGCGCACATTTTCTTTAATATGCCACTCGCCACCAGAATGTTGTTGCAATCCTTAGAAAATATTGCCATTGAACAACGGCAAATTACGGCACAGTTAGGTTTTAATGAGTGGCAACAGTTTAGAATTTTAGAATGGCCTTATTTACGTAGACAAATTCTGCCTACCGCCGCGCTGATCTTTATGTTGTGCTTTGCCAGTTTTGCCACCGTACTAGCCTTAGGCGGCGGTCCAGCAGCAACCACCATTGAACTGGCTATCTACCAAGCGCTGAATTATGATTTTGATCTTGGCAGGGCCGCTATTTTGGCGCTGATCCAATTATTCTTTTGTCTTGGATTGATGTTCATTTGCCAAAAGATCAACAATTTATTTTCTGTTGGCTTTAGCCATCAGACCCAATGGGTTGATCCGGCTGATAATCTTTTTCGCCGCATCCGTGATTATCTTTTAATTATTGCAGCAATGCTGTTGTTACTTCCACCGCTGTTTGCGGTGATTTTCGATGGCTTAAATGGGCAACTTTTGTCGGTTTTACGGCAACCTGCATTATGGCAAGCGACTGGAACATCCCTTTTTATTGCACTTTGTGCAGGTCTGCTCTGCGTTGCCCTTACCTTAATGCTGCTTTGGAGTAGCCGCGAACTGCGTTTGCGTCAAGCTGTACGACTTGGTCAAGCCATTGAATTAAGTGGTTTAATTATTTTAGCTATGCCCGGAATCGTACTCGCCACTGGCTTTTTTATCTTGTTTAATGAAACCATCGGGTTACCCGAATCTCCCTACCCTTTGGTGATAATGACTAATGCCCTATTGGCTATTCCTTACGCCTTAAAAGTCCTAGAAAACCCGATGCGAGATACCGCAGAGCGATATAACCCACTCTGCCAATCTTTAGGCATTACAGGGTTTAACCGTTTTAAAATTGTTGAACTCAAAGCAATGCGCAAACCTATTGCTCAAGCACTGGCATTTGCTTGTGTGATTTCTGTCGGAGATTTTGGTATCGTCGCGCTGTTTGGCAATGAAAATTTCCGCACCCTTCCCTATTATTTGTACCAGCAAATTGGGGCTTACCGCACTAGCGATGGCGCTGTAACAGCAATGCTATTGTTATTACTGTGTTTTTGTTTATTTAGCATGCTTGAGCGTATTTCAGGAAAACACCATGATTAAGCTGACGAAATTAGATTACCAATATGATAACCTGACGATGTCATTTGATTTTTCAGTAAAATCAGGGGAATGTGTCGCAATTATGGGGCCGAGCGGCGCAGGGAAAAGCACATTGCTAAGCTTAATCAGTGGTTTTCAATTTCCCAAAACAGGAACCATAGAACTGAATGGGCAAGACTATACCTTTAGCCCCCCCGCGCAGCGCCCAGTTTCTATGCTATTTCAAGAAAACAATTTATTCGCACATTTGACGATACGACAAAATATTGGCCTAGGTTTACAGCCAAGCTTGCGACTGAATGGGATGCAAATGCAGATAGTTGAGCAAATTGCGGATCACGTTAGCTTAACAGAGTGCTTAGATCGTTTGCCGGCACAGCTTTCCGGTGGACAACGCCAACGTGCCGCACTGGCGCGTTGCTTGGTTCGCAATCAACCTATTTTGTTGCTTGATGAGCCATTTTCAGCCCTAGATCCTGCTCTACGCTATGACATGCTAATGTTACTAAAACGCGTTTGTGAGGAAAAATCCATCACACTATTAATGGTCTCCCATAATGTGGATGATGCTTTACAAATCGCACCAAGAACTTTAGTCGTGGTCGATGGTGCGATTGTCTATAACGGCGATACACAGGCTTTGTTGCAAGGAGAGAGTGCAGCCTCTGCACTTCTTCGAGCCAACGACACCAACTAATACTGTATAAATTCACACCCTTGTCGTATATTATTGGGTAACTGAGCAAAACGAGTTACCCAATGCACCAACCAATGACCTCTGCACAACAAGGCTTTATCTTAAGCCGGCACTGGAAAGACACCCGCCATGGTGTCGAGGTCTCCTATTGGCTGCTTACCGACACTCACCCACAAAAAGTCACCGTCCCTTATCAAAAAGCCATTGGATTTTTATCCGCTTCCAAGCTGCCTATTGTTCAACATCTCTTAGATGAACAGCCTAACGTCAGTTACCGATTACTCGAACTCTCTGACTTTCAACGGGAAAAAGTCTACGCTATCTATTGCCAACAATATCGCCAATTACAAAATATCGAAAAAAGCTGCAAAGAATTAGGCGTTGAACTGTTCGAAGCTGATATCCGCCCTTGTGAACGCTATTTAATGGAGCGTTTTATTACGGCTCCGGTTTGGTTTTCACGTAACCTGCATGGTGAATACCTGCTTAAGCCTTGTGAAGGCTACCGTCCACGCATTAACGCGGTTTCTTTGGATATCGAAACGAGCCAACATGGTGAATTATACTCCATTGGGCTATCTGGCTGTCATGACAACGTGGTATTTATGTTAGGTCCGGAGCAAGGCCCAGCACTAAATCCAACGTACCGTCTTGTCTATGTGAATAGCCGTCCTCAATTGCTTGATAAACTAAATGAATGGCTGCAACAGTACGATCCTGATGCCATTATCGGCTGGAACTTGGTCCAGTTTGACTTACACATTTTGCAAAAACACGCAGAACGCTATGGCATTCCTTTGTTGTTTGGGCGGCAGGGAACAAAATTAGAATGGCGAGAACATGGTTTTAAACCAGGCGTTTTTTTCGCTTCAGCACAAGGTCGGTTAATTATTGACGGCATCGATGCGCTCAAAAACGCGACATGGAATTTTACTTCTTTTAGTTTAGAATCTGTCTCACAAGAACTCCTTGGTGAAGGCAAAGCGATTGATACTCCTTACGACCGTATGGATGAAATTAACCGCCGCTTTGTACACGATAAACCAGCCCTCGCACACTACAATATTCAAGACTGTATTTTAGTCCATCGTATTTTTGAAAAAACCGATCTGATGGCCTTCTTACAAGAACGGTCTTCAGTGACAGGCTTAGTCCCTGATAAAATGGGGGGCTCCGTTGCGGCATTTTCCCATCTGTATATTCCGCGCTTACACCGCCTCGGTTTTGTTGCCCCAAATATAACCGAACACAAAATGCAGTTAAATCCTGGTGGATTCGTGATGGATTCTCAACCCGGGCTGTATGATTCTGTTTTAGTCCTAGACTACAAAAGCCTGTATCCCTCAATTATTCGGACCTTTTTAATCGATCCCGCAGGTATGATTGAAGGGCTTGCTCACCCTGATCCGCAACATTCAGTACCCGGTTTTCGTCAAGCGTGGTTTTCTCGTACAACCCATTGTTTGCCCGATATTGTTAGTCATATTTGGCAAGAACGGGATAAAGCCAAAAAAGAACACAATGCCCCGCTGTCGCAAGCACTAAAAATCATTATGAATGCTTTTGCTGGTGTACTTGGTGCTGAAGGTTGCCGCTTCTTCGACCCACGTTTAACCGCATCCATTACCATGCGTGGTCATGAAATCATGCGTACAACCAAGCGATTGATTGAATCTCAAGGCTACCAAGTCATCTATGGGGACACAGACTCGACCTTTGTTTGGCTACGTGAACAACACAGCGAGGAGCAAGCACAAAAAATTGGCTACGCACTTCGTGATTATGTCAATAATTGGTGGAAGAAGCATTTGCAAGATGAATGGCAACTTGAAGGTGTTCTGGAACTTGAATATGAAACCCATTACCGGCGTTTTCTCATGCCAACCGTACGTGGCGCTGAAATGGGCAGTAAAAAGCGTTATGCAGGTTTAAGCCAAGATAACATGGTCTTCAAAGGGCTAGAAACGATCCGCTCAGATTGGACGCCTCTGGCACAAATTTTTCAAAAAGAGCTTTATACACGTATTTTCCATCGCCAACCGTATCGCGAATATATTCTTGAATATATCCAAAATATTCGTGCGGGTAAATTTGATGATCGCTTAGTTTACCGTAAGCGCTTGCGTCGAAAACTTACGGATTATCAACGCAATGTACCTCCCCACGTTCGTGCTGCGCGTGCCGCTGACGACTATAATGTCAAATTGCAACGCCCTTTGCAGTACCAAAATGGAGGGTGGATAAGCTATATCATCACATTATCGGGGCCTGAACCCCTCGAAATCGTTACCGCAAGACCGGATTACGAACACTATATTAACAAGCAAATCAAACCGATAGCTGATGCTATCTTGCCTTTTTTAGAAGATGACTTTGATACCCTCTTAACGGGTCAAATTAGCCTATTGTTTTAAAAATTATTCTGTAACTGATGCTTTTTTAACAGGTGACGATATGCCTCAGTTGAATTACTATAACGCCCCTTTGATATCCGCACAGCTCAACTGCACAATTAATGCGCGATAATCAGTAATACTCGTTAGAATTCAAACAGGATTACTCGCCTTATCTTTAGCGTATATCTCGCGAAGGTAAATAAGCAATCATGGCGAGCCACTGCAATTTGATTTTATTAATGTGTATAATTAATCATCAGGTAACGACTATTTTTAACAAACTCGAATTCTTCCTGATGCAACAGCGTGTTAGTTGCATCAACACTGGGCGAAGACTCTGATAAAAATTGTCTTAATAAATCTAAGAATAACTCACAAATTTATGGAATTAAGTTAAATCTATGCCATTTACTCTTGGTCAACGCTGGATCAGCGATACAGAAAGCGAACTTGGATTAGGCGCCGTTGTGGCGATTGATGCCCGCATGGTGACATTGCTTTTCCCTGCAAGTGGTGAAAACCGCCTTTACTCACGCAGTGATGCGCCAATTACCCGAGTGATGTTTAATGAAGGTGATACCATTACCAGCCACGAAGGTTGGCAGCTTCAAGTTGAAAGCATTGAAGAAGATAAAGGATTATTAACTTACATCGGTACGCGTTTAGATACGCAAGAAAGCGATGTAAGCCTCAGAGAAGTGTTTCTTGATAGCAAACTGACCTTTAATAAACCACAAGATCGTTTATTTGCTGGTCAGATTGACCGTATGGATCGCTTTGCACTGCGTTTTCGTGCACGTAAATTTCAAAGCGAACAAGTTAAGCACCAAGCGACAGGTTTACGTGGTATACGCGCCAGTTTGATTCCACACCAATTACACATCGCCAATGAAGTAGGCAAGCGCCATCATCCACGTGTTTTACTTGCCGATGAGGTGGGTTTAGGAAAAACCATTGAAGCCGGAATGATCATCCACCAGCAACTTATGGCGGGTCGTGCTGAGCGCGTACTTATCATCGTTCCAGATAGCTTACAGCACCAATGGTTAGTGGAAATGCTGCGCCGCTTTAACTTACGCTTTTCACTATTTGATGATAGCCGCTATAGCGAAGCGCAACATGATAGCGATAACCCATTTGAAACCGAGCAACTCGTCCTCTGTTCACTGGATTTTGTTCGTCGTAATAAACAGCGGTTTGACCAATTAGTTGAAGCTGGCTGGGATATGATGGTAGTCGATGAAGCTCACCACCTGCAATGGAGTGAAGCCGCCCCGAGCCGCGAATATCAAGTGATTGAAACTTTAGCAGAAAGTATTCCTTCTGTGCTTCTGTTAACCGCGACGCCCGAACAACTCGGTCAAGAAAGCCATTTTGCTCGTTTACGCCTTCTCGACCCTAGCCGTTTCCACGATTACGCAGAATTCATTGCTGAGCAAAACAACTACCGCCCTGTTGCCGATGCAGTTTCATTATTGCTCTCTGGTGATAAATTAACTCATGAGCAGCAAAACTTGCTTAATGATTTGATCAAAGAGCAAGATATTGAACCATTACTGAAAGCCGCTAATCTTGAAACTGAAGATAGCGATGCAGCGCGTCAAGAACTGATCAACATGTTGATGGATAGGCACGGTACCAGCCGCCTATTGTTCAGAAATACCCGTAATGGCGTCAAAGGCTTCCCTCGTCGCGAACTGCATTCGTTAAGAATGCCATTACCTACCCAATACCAAACCGCTATTAAAGTGGCTGGTATTATGGGAACCAAGAAAGATACGGAAACTCGTGCTAAAGAGATGCTGTATCCTGAACAAATTTACCAAGAGTTTGAAGGTGAAAATGCCACTTGGTGGAATTTCGACCCACGCGTCGAATGGTTGATGGGTTTTTTAACGGCTAATCGCCATGAAAAGGTACTGGTTATCTGCGCAAAAGCAGCAACGGCCCTGCAATTAGAGCAAGTTTTACGTGAACGGGAAGCTATCCGTGCCGCCGTCTTCCATGAAGGATTATCACTATTAGAACGCGACCGTGCTGCGGCTTACTTTGCCTCTCAAGAAGAAGGTGCTCAAGTACTACTGTGTTCTGAAATTGGTTCAGAAGGTCGTAACTTTCAGTTTGCTAACCAATTAGTGATGTTTGACCTGCCGTTTAATCCTGACCTGCTAGAACAGCGTATTGGTCGGTTAGACCGTATCGGTCAAAGCCGTGATATCAGTATCCACGTGCCTTATCTAGAAAACACCGCGCAAGCAGTGTTGATCCGTTGGTATCACGAAGGCTTAGATGCTTTTGAGCACACCTGCCCAACAGGTCGAGCTATTTATGATAAATATTACCAGCCATTACTGCAATTTATGGCCGACCCCACCGTCACCGAAGGGTTTGATGAATTTATCAAAACATGTCGTGAAGAACACGACAGCTTGAAATTGCAATTAGAACAAGGCCGCGACCGTTTACTTGAAATGCATTCAAACGGTGGCGAGTCAGGTAATCTATTGGCCGAAGAAATTGGCGAAGGTGATAACGATACTGAATTGGTTAACTTTGCACTCAATCTGTTTGATATTGTTGGTATTAATCAAGAAGATAAAAGCGATAACTTGATTATTTTAACACCCTCTGACCATATGTTAGTCCCTGATTTCCCAGGACTTCCACAAGATGGCTGTACAATCACCTTTGATAGAGAGCAAGCGCTTTCCCGTGAAGATGCACAATTTATCAGCTGGGAACACCCTATCATCCGTAATGGGCTGGATTTAGTGTTATCCGGTGATACCGGTAGCTGCGCAGTGTCTTTATTGAAAAATAAAGCCTTACCGGTCGGCACGTTATTGACTGAACTGATTTATGTGGTTGAAGCACAAGCACCGAAAAACTTGCAAATCAGCCGTTTTCTACCAGCCACGCCTGTGCGCTTATTAATTGATTTAAAAGGTAATAACCTATCTTCTCAAGTTGAGTTTGAAAGTTTTAACCGTCAGTTAAATGCCATTAACCGCCATATGGCAAGCAAACTGGTAAATGCAGTACAAAACGAAGTACATTCTGTGTTGCGTTTATCTGAACCGATGGTTGAAAAAGAAGCAAAACTACTGATTGAAAGCGCCAAAGAAGCCGCTGATAAAGCGTTAACCATGGAGCTTTCTCGTTTAGAAGCACTAAAAGCGGTTAATCCCAATATCCGTGATGAAGAGCTTGATATCATTGAAGATGAGCGCCAACAACTGATGACCAATATCGACCAAGCAACGTGGCGTCTAGATGCCATTCGCTTAGTTATCGTGACACATCAGTAAGTCATGGCAATAGAGCCATATAGCGATATATGGCTCGCCATTAATCTAAAATCTACAACTTGAGTTAGCCATTTTATTACGTCCTTTTGAGTAATAAAAACAAGGTTACCCTAAGTAATTCGAGTTGTAGGTAGGCAGTAAGCGAAGATATTTCAGGGAGTATACATAAGTATGTGACCCGAGAAGCTGAGCGAAGCCAACCCCTGCAACTTGAAGTATGACAGGTAATTTTATGGAACCTTACAATCCGCCTCTAGATCCTTGGCTACACATACTCTACCAAGACGACCATATTATTGTTGTCAATAAACCAAGCGGCTTACTCTCTGTACCGGGGAAAGCCTCGGAACATCATGACAGCATTATGAGCCGTATTCAGCGTGATTTCCCTGCGGCGCAATCCGTTCACCGCTTAGATATGGCCACCAGTGGGGTCATGGTCGTTGCCCTTCATAAAGCTGCTGAGCGCGAACTCAAACGTCAATTTAGAGAACGTGAGCCAAAAAAAGTCTATATTGCACGTGTTTGGGGGTATTTAGAAAAAGAAGAAGGTTTAGTTGATTTACCGCTGATTTGTGACTGGCCAAACCGACCAAAGCAAAAAGTGTGTTTTGAAACAGGAAAATCGGCTCAAACTGAGTATCAGGTTTTGCAATATGAAGAACAAGCGACCCGCGTTAAGCTTTCACCAATCACTGGCCGTTCACATCAACTTAGAGTCCATATGTTAGCTTTAGGTCACCCTATCCTTGGTGATCGCTTCTATGCTCACGATGAGGCCAAAGCACTAGCCCCTCGCTTACAGTTACATGCACAGGAGTTATACATCACCCATCCTGAATATGGCACACCAATGCATTTTACCTGCCAACCCGATTTTTGAATTTATTTAATCGATTGATTGCCTAATCTCCAACCCCTAAATATTCGTGTTGCAGCCAACAGCGCTACGGCGCGAAATATGGCGGGGAAATTTATTTGAAGCCGAGCTCCTTCTTGACTAAGTCGTAAGCTGCTTGGATTGATTGCGCTTTCTGCTTGGCTATTTCCATCATTTCTGGCGGTAGGCCTTTCGCCACCAATTTGTCTGGATGATGTTCACTCATTAGCTTACGGTAAGCCCGTTTAATTTTAGTCGGCTCGTCGCTAGGAGACACACCTAGCACTTTGCAGGCATCTTCTAAGGTAGGCCCTGTCGATTGTTGATAATAGCCTCCTGATTGCTGCTGAGAGTATCCTTGACCAAATTGGCGACCACTTTGGATCATCTCTAAGAACTGTTCGAACTGAATTTTCGAAATACCAAGCTCTTCTGCGATGATAAACAGCACTTTTCTTTCATTTGGGTGGAGTGAACCATCGGCAAAAGCAGCTTGTAATTGAATTTCCAGAAACATCTGAATCAAGTCGAAGCGACCGTAGCACGCCATACGTAATTGTCTTAACACATCGCGTAATGGAAAGTTAGGTGATTTCCCTTCTCGAAAGGCTTGCTGTGCCGCTTTTCGGGTTTCGCCGTGCAGTTGCATTCTATCCATCAAATTTGATGCAAGCTGAATGTCTGTCTCGGTTACACGGCCTTTGGACTTGGTTAAATGTCCTAAAATTTGGAAAGTACTCGCAAAGAAAATGATTTGGCGATCACGCTTATTCATTGACCCGGCAAATTTACGTTGTATTGATGCTTTATCAAAGCCGTGGCCAATAATTAACCCCGCTAATGCCCCCCAAAAACCCAATCCAGAGACGATTGCGAGTATTACGCCAATAATTTTACCCCAATAGTGCATATATCCCTCAATTCTTCAATGCTCAAAATGCAATTTTGCATTATCATACTATTCATTCTGCTCTATGCATAACTACCCGCGCGTAAAGTTTCTTACATTATACTGGCGCAAAGTAGTTGGCTAAGTTAGTCTTTGAGCGTTTGCTGGCTGTGCCAATGATGACGGAACCGCATATTTAATGATGAAAAAAAGCTATCCAACACTAGTTGCCACCCTTGTATGGGCGGCTATTTATAGTCAGCAAGCGCATGCTGACCTTGCGCAGCAGTGTATGCTGGGTGTCCCTGTTTATACAAAACCGATTGTAAAAGGTGACCCTAACAACCTGCCAATTAATATTACGGCTGAAGATGTTCGTGGTGAATACCCAAATTTTGTTGAATATGACGGCAATGTCGATATCCAACAAGGGAACCAAACACTGACCGCCGATAACGTTAAATTAACGCAAACTGAAACGGCGGGGCAGCCGCCTGTTCGTGAAGTTACTGCAACGGGTAATGTTCACTATGATGACCCGCAAATTATCTTAAAAGGTCCTTCCGCTTGGTCTAACTTAGATAATAAAAATACCGATGTGAACGACGGTAACTACATGATGGTCGGTCGCCAAGGTCGCGGTGACGCTACGAAAATGAAAATGCGTGGAGAAAACCGCTACTCCATCATGGAAAACGGAACATTTACCACCTGCTTACCAGGCAATAACAGTTGGAGCGTTGCAGGGTCTGAAGTGATTATCGACCGCGAGGAAGAAGTCGCCGAGATTTGGCATGCTCGCTTTAAAGTCGGTGATGTGCCAATTTTTTACAGCCCATATATGCAATTGCCGATTGGGAATAAACGTCGCTCAGGTTTCTTAATTCCAACTGGTAGCTACTCAAATAATGATGGCTTAGAGTTCTCTTTACCCTATTATTGGAATATCGCACCGAATTATGATGCGACCATCACCCCTCAATTTATGACTCACAGGGGCGTGAAGTTAAACAACGAATTCCGTTATCTTATCACGCCGGGGACGGGGACTATTGCCTTTGATTATATCAACCGAGACCGTGCTTATATCAAAGACAAAGAGCGTGAAAAACGAGCGGCCCGTGATAGTGATGACCGTTGGTTATTCTATTGGCGTCACTCTGGCACCTATGCGGGGCACTGGAATTTTGCCTCTGACTACACCAAAGTCAGCGATCCACAATACTTTACCGATTTTAGCTCTCAATACGGTAGCACAACCGATGGTTATGCCACACAAAAATTCAGCGCAGGCTACTCGGATACCAATTGGAATGCGAAAGTCACCCACAAACAATTCCAAATTTTTGCGGACAACCCGAATAAACGTGCGTATAAAGCAGAGCCTCAAGTTGACTTTAATTATTATAAAAATAATTTAGGCGCCTTTGATGTGCATACTTATGCGCAAGCGGCCCGTTTTACCAGCGTGGGTAAAAACAACCCTGATGCAACACGTTTACACTTCGAACCTGAAGTAAACCTGCCATTATCCAATGGTTGGGCAAACATGAATAACAGCATTAAGTTGTATGCCACGCATTACGACCAAGATATTCCAAAATCGAATACCAACACTAGCCTTGAGAAAAATGTTAGTCGCGTGCTTCCAATGTTTAAGAGCGATGCGAAAGTGGTTTTCGAACGAGACCTTTTCCAAGGCAGTGATTATGTGCAAACATTAGAACCGCGTGTGCAATATTTGTATATTCCGTATAAAGATCAGGACAATATCAATAACTTTGACTCATCTTTACTGCAATCAGATTACAGTGGTTTATTCCGTGATCGTATTTACAGTGGTCTTGACCGTATTGCTTCTGCCAATCAGTTCACCACTGGTTTAACGACGCGTGTTTACGATGATGCACTCGCGGAACGCTTTAATTTCTCCGTCGGGCAAATTTATTACTTCGAACGTCCACGTGCAGGGAATTCAAATCGACCTATCGATGATAAGAGCAACACAGGTTCCTTACTGTGGGCGACAGATTCGATGTGGCGCATCGATGAAAACTGGGGGATCCGCGGTGGGTTACAATATGACCGCCGTCTTGGTAACGTCACAATGGGTAATGCCGTTGCGGAATACCGTTTAGATGCCGATCGCTTAGTTCAGTTGAATTACCGTTTCGTTGACCGTGATTATATTCAAGCGACTTTCCGTGATTTAGATAAAATTGGTAAAAATCAAGAGTTACCTGAATATCAACGAGGTATTTCACAAGTAGGTACCGTTGTGAGCTGGCCATTAAATGAACAATGGGGCTTTGTCGGTTCCTACTATTACGATACAAAACAACAGCAATCTGCAAGTCAACTGGTTGGATTGCAATACAATACCTGCTGTTGGGCAGTGAACCTTGGCTATGAACGTAAGATTGTTGGTTGGCAAAAAGAGAAGTTCAGCAGCGAATATGACAATAAATGGTCAATCAATGTGGAACTTAGAGGCCTAAATAACAATCATAGTTTAGGTAGTCAGAAAATGTTAGAAGCGGGCATCATGCCTTACCAACGTGCTTTCTGATAACAAATAACATCGTTTATGGGAAATAGCATATGACTTGCGCGAGTGGTGCAGTCAACACTGGTGCTTGAAGTCGTGACTTGCCCGAGTAAACGCAGTCAACAACACTGCGCCTTGAAGTATGACGAGTAAACGTATTTAGCCCGCTTTTTGGCGGAATCAAAGACAATATTATAGGACCATTATGAAGAATTGGAGAACGCTTATTCTGGGACTGATGTTCGCAAGCTCTGCGACTTTGGCTGCGCCACAGCAAATGGATAAAGTGGCTGCGGTTGTCAATAACGGAGTTGTGCTGGAAAGTGACATCCAGAATATGATCAATACAGTTAAACTGAACGCACAGAATGCCCGTCAGCAGATCCCTGACGATCAAACCTTGCGTCATCAAATCCTTGATCGTCTGGTAATGGATAACATCATGCTGCAAATGGCAAACCAAATGCAGATTAATATCCCAGATGAAGCAGTGACTGCCACCATCGCAGATATTGCACGTCAAAATGGTTTAACACTGGAACAAATGCAACAACGTTTAAACGCTGATGGCATTAACATGAACCAGTACCGTAGTGAAATCCGTAAAGAGATGCTGATCGCCGAAGTGCGTAACAACGAAGTTCGTCGTCGTGTTACCATTTTACCGCAAGAAGTTGACGCGCTTGCTGAACAAATGAGTTCACAAGCTAACTATGAAATGGGCGTAAATCTGAGCCACATTTTAATTCCATTACCAGAAAACCCAACACCTGAACAGCTAAAAACCGCTGAAGCATTAGTCGATAAAATTTTAGCCGACCTAAAAAAAGGCGGTGACTTCGGTAAATTAGCTATCGCTTATTCAGCTGATCCACAAGCGCTAAAAGGCGGCAACATGGGATGGTCGCGTCTGCAAGAACTCCCTGTTGTATTTGCTGAACAACTGAAAAATGCGAAAAAAGGCAACATCGTTGGTCCAATCCGTTCTGGCGTCGGTTACCACATTTTGCGTGTTAACGATGTGAGCGGCGGTAGCCAGCCTATCTCTGTCACTGAAGTAAAAGCACGTCATATCTTGATTAAATCATCGCCGATTATGGATGATGCACAAGCAAGACAAAAACTGAATAAAATAGCCCAAGACATCCGTTCTGGGGCAGTTTCATTCGAAGATGCAGCGAAAGAAAACTCAGAAGACCCGGGTAGCGCATTAAAAGGTGGTGAACTTGGCTGGAATATGCCGGATGTTTACGACCCAGCATTTCGTGATGCATTAATGAAATTGAACAAAGGTGAGTTAAGTCAGCCTGTACCATCAAGCTTTGGCTGGCACTTAATTCAGTTGGAAGATACACGTAACGTTGATAAAACCGATGCTGCGCAAAAAGACCAAGCGTATCGTTTACTGTTTAACCGTAAATTTAACGAAGAAGCTCAAAGTTGGATGCAAGAACAACGTGCTTCTGCTTACGTGAAAATCATTGATGGTCGTGATAACCAATCTCAAGATGAAAAATCTAACTAAGCCTATTGTGATTACCCCCGGTGAGCCTGCCGGGGTTGGTCCAGATTTGCTTATCCAGCTCGCTCAACAGGCATGGCCCGTTGAGCTTGTTGCTTGTGCCGATCCCAACTTGTTGCTTGATCGCGCTAAAGCGCTAAATCTGCCACTCACGTTAACTGAATATGTAGCAAGTGAGGCGGGAAAAACACACACCGCAGGCCACTTATCTATTATGCCAGTACCATTAAGCGCCCCAGTGAAAGCAGGTGAACTTAACGTTAGCAATGGTAATTATGTGGTTGAAACACTTGCGAAAGCCTGCGATGGTTGTTTAACGAATGCGTTTTCTGCCATTGTCACTGGACCCGTGCATAAAGGCATCATTAACGATGCTGGTATTTCTTTTAGCGGGCATACTGAATTTTTTGCTGAGCGCAGCGGTTGTGAACGCGTGGTTATGATGCTA
This sequence comes from Providencia rettgeri, assembly GCF_041075285.1. Classification (NCBI taxonomy): domain Bacteria; kingdom Pseudomonadati; phylum Pseudomonadota; class Gammaproteobacteria; order Enterobacterales; family Morganellaceae; genus Providencia; species Providencia rettgeri. The sequence goes on from NZ_CP163512.1 coordinate 2,657,597, forward strand.
GCAACTGAGGAGCTACGTGTCGCACTTGCCACCACGCATCTCCCATTAAAAGACGTTTCAGCGGCGATTACGCAGCAAAGTCTGCGTGAAGTCATCACGATTTTACATCAGGATTTACACACTAAATTTGCTATCGAGAACCCCGTTATCTACGTATGTGGACTAAATCCCCATGCAGGAGAAGGCGGGCACATGGGAACAGAAGAGATAGAGACTATTGAGCCTGCTTTGGAAAGTTTGCGTACAGAAGGTATCCACCTCATCGGGCCATTGCCTGCGGATACTCTCTTCCAAGCCAAATATTTAGACCATGCAGATGCCGTTTTAGCCATGTATCACGATCAAGGTCTTCCTGTGTTAAAATATCAAGGTTTTGGTAGAGCGGTAAATATTACCCTCGGCCTACCGTTTATCCGTACTTCCGTCGACCATGGCACAGCCCTTGAGCTTGCAGGTACGGGTCATGCAGATGCGGGAAGTTTTATCACCGCATTGACATTAGCTATCCAAATGACATCTAAGAATACATGAATAATCGAGTCCATCAGGGGCATTTTGCCCGCAAACGCTTCGGGCAGAACTTTTTAACTGACCAATTTATTATCGACAGTATCGTTGATGCGATGAATCCACTTCCAGGTCAATCTATTGTCGAAATTGGCCCAGGTTTAGGCGCATTGACTGAGCCCGTCGGTAGCCGTATTGAAAAAATGACGGTCGTTGAGCTTGACCGTGATCTCGCGGCGCGTTTACACGTCCATCCGCAACTCAAGGATAAATTAACAATTATCCAACAAGATGCGATGACGGTTGATTTTGGTGAATTGGCACAACAAGCAGGTCAGCCACTGCGCGTGTTTGGTAACTTACCTTACAATATTTCGACCCCATTAATGTTTCACCTGTTCACATTTACTAACTCCATTGCAGATATGAATTTCATGCTGCAAAAAGAAGTGGTCAATCGGCTAGTTGCAGGCCCCGGTAGCAAAGCCTTTGGCCGTTTAAGTGTGATGGCACAATATTATTGTAACGTCGTGCCAGTCCTTGAAGTGCCGCCGACGGCCTTTACTCCAGCGCCAAAAGTAGACTCTGCGATTGTTAGGTTGATCCCACACCGCGAGCCGCCATATCCAGTTAAAGACATTAAATTCTTAAGCCGGATCACCACACAGGCCTTTAATCAACGCCGTAAAACCATCCGTAATAGCCTTGGGGATTTATTTAGCGCTGAAGAATTAACAGAGTTAGGTATCGATTTAAGTACACGTGCCGAAAATATTTCTGTTGAACAGTACTGCAAAATGGCAAACTATCTTTCTAACCGATCAGAATAGAATGTTGAGGAGGCACTATGCTTAATGAGCCGAATGTGAGCATCCAAGTTCAGAGTGTCTACATCGAGAGCCAGTCACAGCCCGATATTGCCAGATATGTGTTTGCATACACCATTTGCATCCGCAATTTAGGGCGTGATCCTATTCAACTCATGAGCCGTTATTGGCTCATTACTAACAGTGATGGCCACAAAACAGAAGTACAAGGCGAAGGTGTTGTCGGCGAACAGCCTATTATCCGACCAGGTACTGAATACCGCTATACCAGTGGTGCTATTCTTGAAACGCCAATGGGCACAATGGAAGGCTATTACGTGATGATAAATACACAAGGGGATAGTTTTCATGTTGATATCCCTGCTTTTCGTCTAGCAATTCCAACACTGATTAATTAATTATGTCGACATATATAGTAGGTGATATTCACGGCTGCTATCGTGAATTACGTGAATTGATGGACAGTGTCAATTTTGATCCACAACAAGACACGTTATGGCTAACTGGCGACTTAGTCGCCCGTGGTGCAGAGTCACTGCAAGTTTTACGTTACGTTAAAAGCCTTGGCAATTCAGCTCGTTTAGTACTGGGTAATCACGATCTTCATTTACTGGGTATCTATTGCAAAATTAGCCGCAATAAACCTAAGGATCATCTGGATGAATTATTGCATGCACCTGATTTAGATGAGTTGGTCAATTGGTTGCGGCGCCAGCCACTGCTGCAAATAGATGAAGAACGAAAAATGGTCATGACCCATGCAGGGATCACACCGCAATGGGATATCGAAACGGCAAAAATGTGTGCAAGAGAAGTTGAAGCAGTGCTTTCTAGCGATGCATACCCTTTATTTATTGATTCAATGTATGGTGACATGCCAAACAATTGGTCTGATAGCTTAATGGGGCTGGCTCGCTTACGCTTTAGTACCAACGCACTCACTCGTTTACGTTATTGCTTCCCGAATGGGCAATTGGATATGATCTGCAAAGAAAATCCCAAAAAAGCCCCTGCCCCGTTAAAACCTTGGTTTGATTTGCCAAGTCAAATTCCTAACGATTACGCCATCTTTTTTGGTCATTGGGCATCACTGGAAGGGAAATGCACACCCGATAATGTGTATGCCATGGACACCGGCTGTTGTTGGGGCGGCGATTTAACGCTGCTCCATTGGGAAACCAAACAATACCATCGGCAAAAATCCTATCAAAAGAGCCGCAAGGGTTCTTAGTCCAGCAAAATATCAAATGGCGCAATTAAGCGCCATTTTGGCTTTAGGAGTCGATTAAAAATCATTCTCTTTTGGTCAGGATCTCAAAGCAATAACCGTGCGTATTGTTTTCATCCGCTTCGTGATATTCCGTAAAAATAGAATCCCACTCATCAGGCTCATATGCAGGGAAATGGGTATCGCCAATCACTTCCGCATCAACATGAGTTAAATAGAGTTTATTCGCTAACGGTAAAAATTGTTGGTAAACCTTACCACCACCAATCACCATTACTTCCTCGACGCCCTCTATCGCTTGTGCAGCCGCGAGCGCTTCCTCAATAGAGGTGACCCAAATAACTGTATTATCCGCGCCAGCTGGCTGACTGCTAAGCACGATATTAACTCGCTGTGGTAATGGACGCCCTATAGACTCATAAGTCACACGTCCCATAATCACGGGTTTATTTAACGTATTTCGTTTGAACCACGCCAGATCCCCCGGTAAATTCCAAGGCATCGCTTTTTCCATGCCGATAACCTGATCGATCGCCATTGCTGCGATTAAGCTAATATTCATTTACTCACCTTAGAAGCAAAATATAAAAATTGAGCACACTATACGGAAAGAGATTTGCTTCGTCGACTAAATTTAAACTTCCTTAAACAGCTTTGAATCACTTATACTCAAATTGATAAATTTAAGGCTAAAAATAACATTAAAAATCGAAAAAGCGGCGGTTTTCTTCTCTGAAGGGGCTGACATTCAGTAGATAATGATTAGACCTTACAAATACCCAAAATAACACTAAACAAAGAGACATTTATCATGTACGAAACCAGTATTATGGTGGCGACCATTGCCGCTTTAGGGATGCTTTCACCGGGACCTGATTTCTTCCTTATTGTGAAAAATGCCGCTCGATATCAACGCTCTGCGGCGTTAATGACCGCCTTTGGTGTGATTGCCGCAATTGCCCTGCATATGTCTTATTGTGTTGCAGGGCTTGCTGTCCTCATTACCACCACACCATGGCTGTTTAATATTTTAAAATACGCAGGAGCTGCTTATTTGGTTTGGATAGGGATCAAAAGCTTATTGCCTCAATCGGGCCATTTAGTTGATTTAAATACCACTGAGCATGAGGTGGTTTCATTTAAAAAAGCCTTTATGCAAGGTTTCCTCTGCAATGTGTTAAACCCCAAAGCCACCTTATTCTTCCTTGCCGTATTTACCCAAGTACTGGACATCAATTCAACATTTGGTGAAAAACTGTGGTTTGCCTTTATTATCTGGGGGTTAGCTGTTATTTACTGGCCTATTTTGGTCTTTCTTATTCAAAGTGCTCCAGTGAGAAAAGGATTAGCAAAAGTACAAAAATATGTAGATAGGATCCTTGGCGTGATCTTAGTTGCTTTCGGCATTCGAGTGGCATTGAGCTAATAACTCCCCATCATAACCACCCGCATAGCAGGTGGTGAGGTTGTAGACAAAGTGGGATAAAAGCGTTGTTTTTCCCACTTTGTGTTATCAGGCGAAAATCAATATATTGATTTTCCTTATTTTTTCAAAACCTATCCAGCCTGCCGCCAAACATGTTATGTTTGTCAGCAGTCTAAAAGGTCGCAATTTTCATGCGACCTTTCATTTTTAAGCTAATCGGTATTGAGCTAAATGTTCTCCCCAATCTGCCAAGCCTTGAGAAATAAACCCTGCGCTTTGATAAAAATAATGCGCATTGGTATTTTCTTTATGATAGCCAACCATCAAGAAGGGAATATCCGCTGTATTTGCATGCTGAATGTCAGCTATTAATAAAGCCATTGCTTGTTTTCCATACCCTTTACCTTGATGTTTTTCATCAATCATAAAACGGTAAATCCAGTAGTTACCATCATCTGGGTCAATACCATACATTACCATTCCAATCATTTCGCCTTGATGGCAAATCCCCTTAACGACAAAGCCCGTTAAGAATTGCACCTCTGCAATCGAATAAAGGTTCGATGCAATAAAAGCGGATTGTGCTTGTGAAACCTGTAAATCAGCACAATCTTCCCAATTTTCAGTTGTTAAAACAACGAGTGTTACCATGACTTCTCCTAGGTTAGAGAAGCGAATACCTCTCTAACTCATTAATATGAAAATTTAACGTATTAGGTTTCATGTTTGGCATAGTCACCTCCTTCATGGTTTTCATTGATAACATAATCATTTAATTATTCTTGTGGCGAAACGACCAATTGTCCTGCTGAACCTAAATCTGCTTTTTCCAAATTTTGGCTATAAAAGAGGAATGGAAAATGGTTGTATGAAGGCTGCATCATTTGCACTAATAACTCAGTACGTCCATTAACCCACACTGTATCTTTCCAGCCATAGTCTTCAGGTGGTGTAGGTTGCCCATTACGATTAATAATTTTAAAGCGCACGCCTTCAATGTGAAACGCTTGGGGCTCATTACTTGTAATAGTCCAACGCTCCCAATTTCCTTGACGGCTAGTGATATCCACACGTTGAGTATCAATAGTAGCATTATTGATGCCAAAACCATCATTTAGATGAATATCTCTTTGTGTAATACTGGAAGTGACTTGCGTCTTATCTTCCGTCAGTTGTGTTGGTAATCCGTCAGTCACGAGTGACATCAAACCTGTGGCTTTAATCGTTAGTACATTTGTCGAGATCAGACTGTTTGAAGGCTCGAACAGCCCTTTTAGTCTATCCATAAACGTAGCAGACTCCCCCGCAGTGATGGTCACCTCTTGCGTTTTAGCCATATCAATGAGTACTTCACGTCTTTCACCCGGAGCAAGTGGCAACTCTTGGACATTCACAGGAACAGTTAATAAGCCTTGATCCGAGGCAATCATAGCAAATGGACGACCATCGCTAATTTTCATTACATAATTGCGTGAGTTTGAAGCATTTAATAACCTTAAACGTACCCAGCCACGGGATACTTCAATATAGGGGTTTTGCACGCCATTCACTAACAATGTATCCCCAAGAAAACCATTTTCATCGGCTTTATACTCAGGTACACCAAAGTTATCTAACCGTTTATCTTGGATGATCACCGGGAAATCATCTACACCATAATGATTAGGTAAACGGAGGTTTTTTGTGACATCATCTTCAATGATCCACATACCTAATAACCCATTATGGATTTGTTGTCCCATTTTCCCTTGTGTATTTGCATGGTACCAAAGTGTGGCAGCATTCTGGCGAATGGGGATCACAGGTGACCAATCAGCATTAGGTGAAATCAACCTTGCGGCTCCGCCAATTTGCGTCCCCGGAATTTGTAGCCCGCTGATGGTCATTGAAACCGCTTCTGGCAAGCGATTACTGTATATTAGTTTGAGGTCATCACCATTCTTGACTTTCACCGTCGGACCTGGTGAGGAGCCATTGATCCCCCATATATCCGCAGAATATTTCCCATCAAAAGACCAATGAACTTTTTGCAACGTTAAAAAAAGGGGCTGCCCAGAGCGCGACTCTAGCAATGGGGGCACCGGGAGTTCACGGGAGTTCTCAGCACTGGCACTCATTGGCAAATAGGACATACACAGAGCCAACCCTACCGCAACGAGGGTTTGGCATCGATTGAATGACATAAATTCTCCGCTAAATAAACATTCCAGCGCATTTAATTATTAGATATTCGAAATTTTTAGCCTATCAATTGGCTAATTTTAGATTGGCGCTGGTAATAATACGACTTACAGACAACAATTTAATACTTCGCTAATTTTGCGAGCCATGATATCGCGAAAAAAGGTTAAATTCTAAAAATATCTTTCTAATATATAAAAAATTAATTAATGGAAATATAAATAGCATGATGAATTAATCGGGGGGAGAAAATAAGCGAGAAAAATAGCTGTTGGGAGCACTCTAATAATAAAAAAGGAGCGATGATAATTTATTGCTCCTTTTTTATAATAATTTTAATTAGTTACGATTTTTTAACTTGTTTATTCAATTCTTCAACTTCTAAATCAAGCTCTTTGATTTTAGCTTCCATCAAGGAATGACAATACTCTGCTAGCTCCCTAACCTGATCACGGGTATAGGTTGAGGTATCGATAGGATCTAGCATCTCAATGATAGCATAGCCATTATTCCAACGGTTTAGCTTAATTTTGCCCTGGGTACTTGATACACACACAGGCACAATGGGCACACCAGCTGCAATAGCTGCATGAAAAGCCCCGGTTTTAAATGGTAATAAACCGCGACCACGGCTACGCGTGCCTTCTGGGAACATCCAGACCGAAATCTTACGTTTTTTGATTTGATCGGCAACTTGAGAAATCGTGTTATGCGCTTTTGAACGATTTCCACGATCAATCAAAATATTGCCCGTGATCCAATATAAAAAACCAAAGAAAGGGATATACACTAAGCTTTTTTTACCCACTGTTACCGTTCTAGGTAAAACGCCATTTGACATAGTCACCATGTCATAATTGTTTTGATGGTTGCCAATATAAATACTTGGACCGTAGTTTTTGGCTTCCTTAGGCACTCGATTGACGATTTTAATTCCGAAAACAACGGATAAGCGCCCAAACATATGCCCAAATGTCATCACGTGCTTCGGATTACGTGGACTAAATAAGCAGTAGATCCCCCCGCCGACACAAACAAGGATGGTATAAATAATGACAATAATCGCTCTAATAAGCGCTAACATACTAACCCCAAATTGTTGGGGCGCTACCGCCCCGCAATGAATGTTAACTTTGGGTGCCAACTGGACACGTTAATCGGGCACCCATTGCATTGATTGTTTTATTCGTTATTCTTTTCTACAGGTTCAATATCAATACGTTCAATATTGTGCATCCCACGAGGTAATGAAGTCCCTTTACGGCCACGCTCTGAACGGTATTTCTGTAGATCTTCAGCTTTAAACTTCAGTTTTCGTTTACCAAAATGCAATGTCATTGAAGCACCAACAGGCAAAATCATCAACCATGTTAGTACATCGTCGCCACTTGCTGCTTGTGCCGTTGCGATATTGATAATCTTATTTCCTTTACCTTTTGAAAGCTGAGGCAAGTCTGCCACAGGGAATATTAACATACGCCCTGCTTTGGTTATTGCCAGTAACAAGTCTTCTTGTGCATTATCTAGCTCAATTGGCGTCAATACTTTGGCATTTTCAGGTAATGAAATCAGTGCCTTACCTGTCTTATTCTTCGTTACTAAGTCATTGAATGTACAGATAAACCCATAACCTGCATCTGACGCCATCAAGTATTTTTGCTCTTCTGGTGCCATTAAGACATGCTCAATCGTCGCCCCCGGCGGTAGCGTTAGTTTACCCGTCAGAGGTTCGCCTTGGCTACGTGCTGATGGTAATTCCAATGGATCAACGGAATAACTACGCCCAGTGGTATCGAGGAATACCACCGCTTGATTCGATTTACCTCGAGCAGCCTCTTTAAAGCCATCACCCGCTTTATAGTTTAAGTTGGTTGGCTCAATATCATGACCTTTTGCACTGCGCACCCAGCCCATATCAGATAACACAACCGTAATGGGCTCTGATGGGAGGATTTCATGCTCACTCATAGCTTTTGCTTCTTCACGTTCTTGAAGTGGAGAGCGACGGTCATCACCGTAAGCTTTCGCATCAGCCTGAATTTCTTTTTTAATTAAGGTATTTAGACGGCGTTCAGAACCTAAAATCGCTTGTAATTCATCACGCTCTTTTGCTAATTCGTCTTGTTCACCACGGATTTTCATTTCTTCCAATTTGGCTAAATGACGTAATTTCAGCTCTAAAATAGCCTCTGCTTGCGTATCCGAAATATTAAAGCGGGACATTAAAACGGGTTTAGGATCATCTTCGGTACGGATGATTTCGATAACCTCATCAATGTTTAAATAAGCAATTAATAAACCGTCTAAAATATGTAAACGTCTTAATACTTTCTCTAAACGATGATTCAAGCGGTTGCGCACAGTTTGGCGGCGATAAGTTATCCACTCGGTTAGAATTTCAACCAAGCCTTTCACCGCAGGGCGGTTATCTAAGCCAATCATATTGAGGTTAACGCGGTAGCTTCTTTCTAAATCGGTTGTCGCAAATAAGTGCGTCATCACCTGTTCAAGATCAACTCGATTACTGCGGGGAACAATCACTAAACGCGTTGGATTTTCATGGTCAGATTCATCTCGTAAATCATCTACCATTGGCAGTTTCTTCGCTCGCATTTGGCTGGCGATTTGCTCGAGAACCTTAGCCCCAGAAACCTGATGAGGTAATGCCGTAATCACTGCATTACCGTCTTCTTTTTCCCATACAGCACGCATACGCACAGAACCACGACCGTTTTGATAAATTTTACGAATATCATCACGGGAAGAGATAATCTCGGCTTCCGTTGGGAAATCGGGCCCCGGAATATACCCCATGATCTCATCGAGGTTCAGGGTCGGTTTTTCCAGTAATGCGACTAACGCATCTGCCACTTCACGGGCGTTATGTGGTGGGATATCCGTTGCCATCCCAACCGCAATCCCCGTTGTCCCATTTAACAAAATATTTGGCAAACGCGCAGGTAACATTTTCGGCTCGTTCATCGTGCCATCAAAGTTCGGAACCCAATCAACGGTACCGTGGCCTAACTCACTGAGAAGAACCTCTGCGTATTTAGATAGACGTGATTCGGTATAACGCATTGCGGCGAACGATTTTGGATCATCGGGTGCCCCCCAGTTTCCTTGCCCATCCACTAATGGATAACGATAAGAAAATGGTTGAGCCATTAAGACCATGGCTTCATAACACGCACTATCACCGTGTGGGTGATATTTACCTAATACGTCACCAACCGTTCTCGCTGACTTTTTATATTTTGCGCTATTGCTTAAGCCAAGTTCTGACATTGCATACACAATACGACGCTGAACGGGTTTTAGCCCATCACCAATAAATGGTAGCGCCCTATCCATGATGACGTACATCGAATAGTTTAGATAAGCGCTTTCAGTAAAGGCATGAAGCGGTAAACGCTCCACACCATCATGAGTAATTTCACTCATTCAATTCGTTCCTTACTCTTTTTATCGCAGGATGTTAGACATCAATTTCAGCCAGATCGCCTTTTTCTTGCAGCCAATTACGGCGATCTTCTGAGCGTTTTTTCGCAAGAAGCATGTCCATTACGGCAAGAGTTTCTTGGTAGTTTTCATCATCGATGACCAACTGAACAAGGCGACGAGTATTGGGATCCAACGTGGTTTCACGCAATTGGAGTGGGTTCATCTCCCCCAGCCCTTTAAAGCGCTGAACGTTTGGTTTCCCACGTTTACGACTTAATCTGTCGAGAACCGCATTTTTCTCGCTTTCGTCTAGTGCGTAAAAGGTTTCTTTGCCTAAATCGATACGATACAACGGCGGCATTGCCATATACACATGCCCCGCTTTTACTAAGGTTGGGAAGTGGCGGACAAATAACGCACACAACAATGTGGCGATATGCAAACCATCCGAGTCCGCATCCGCAAGGATGCACACTTTACCGTAACGTAGCTGGCTTAAATCTTCACTATCGGGATCAATACCAATTGCCACAGAAATATCATGAACTTCTTGTGAAGCTAACACTTCATCAGAAGAGACTTCCCATGTATTCAGTATCTTACCTCGCAACGGCATAATCGCTTGGTATTCACGGTCACGAGCTTGCTTCGCCGAGCCACCTGCCGAGTCCCCTTCTACTAAGAATAATTCCGTCATGCTTAGATCTTGCGAGCTACAATCGGCCAACTTGCCGGGTAATGCGGGGCCGCTTGTCAGTTTCTTGCGTACCACTTTTTTCGCCGCACGCATTCGACGTTGGGCACTTGAAATCGCCATTTCCGCCAGTTGTTCCGCGATTTGCACATTTTGGTTTAACCACAAGCTAAAAGCATCTTTGACCCCCCCTGAAACAAAGGCAGCACATTGGCGTGAAGACAGACGCTCTTTGGTTTGCCCTGCAAATTGCGGATCTTGCATCTTAACCGAAAGCACATAAGTACAGCGTTCCCAAATATCATCCGCAGATAATTTGACACCTCGCGGCAAGATATTGCGGAATTCACAAAACTCACGCATCGCATCCAATAAGCCTTGGCGCAATCCATTGACGTGAGTACCGCCTTGCGCTGTCGGGATCAAGTTCACATAACTTTCAGTGAGTAATTCACCGCCCTCCGGTAGCCATAAAAGGGCCCATTGTGCTGCTTCCGTCTCACTGGAAAATTCTCCGGTAAACGGTTTTTCTGGCAAGGTCTCTAAACCATCAACAGACTCCATTAAGTAATCTGTTAACCCATCACTGTAGCACCAACTTTGCTCGGTATTATTGAGCTGATCCTTAAACGTGATTTTCACACCAGGGCATAAAACCGCTTTGGCTTTTAAGTTATGCGTTAAACGAGAAACCGAAAATTTGGGGCTATCAAAATAGCTTTCATCGGGCCAAAAATGCACGCTGGTACCTGTGTTACGCTTTCCACAAGTGCCAATAACATGTAGATCTTCGACTTTATCGCCATTTTCAAAGGCTATCTGATAAACCTGACTATCACGGCGCACAGTTACCTCAATACGCTTTGATAACGCATTGACGACAGAAATACCCACACCGTGCAAACCACCTGAAAATTGGTAGTTTTTATTGGAGAATTTTCCCCCAGCATGTAACTGACCTAAAATCAATTCAACCGCTGAGACCTTCATTTCTGGATGGATATCGACAGGCATTCCACGCCCATCATCAATTACCTCAAGGGATTGATCAGCGTATAAAATAACCTCAATGTGCCCCGCGTGCCCAGCAAGCGCCTCATCGACACTATTATCAATTACTTCTTGAGCCAAATGGTTCGGTCGCGTGGTGTCGGTATACATCCCCGGACGACGGCGAACAGGCTCCAAACCACTGAGGACTTCAATAGCCTCTGCGTTATAACTAGATTGAGTCATGTTGTCATTCTGCGGTAATAGGTGATTAATTGAACTATTCAATCAGTGAGTTACTGGTGATAATAACAGTGTTCATGCGTTTTAGCACTATTTCTCTACCAATTGAAGAAAATGGACAATTTGAGAAAAGTAAGCGTCAAAACCGATAAAGGCATGATTACCGTCAGGTTCCACAGTCTGTTTACACTTTGAAAGATAGGTAACAGCTTCGCGATAATCAAGTACTTCATCGCCCATTTGTTGTAACAGCCAAATTCGATGCGGTGCTGAAAGTTGCTCGATATACAGTGATTTCAACTCATCAATATGTTTTGGCTCCAGAACATAGTGTTCATGGGTATAGGGATTAGTATTGTCACCCAAATAATCTTTCAGCAAATCAAACGGGCGTACAGCAGGGTTTACCACCACTGCCGGGAGTTGATAACGCTCAGAAAACCAAATCGAAAAATAACCGCCTAGAGATGAGCCTACCAAACCAATATGATCATGTCGATGTTGTTGAATAAGGTCATCCAACATCGCTTCGGCTTGTGCTGGGAAATTAGGCAGTTGCGGCACAATCATATTGATATGTGGATGATTGGCTTCAATCCATTGCTTTAAGCTATTAGCCTTAGCCGATAACGGCGAGCTATTAAAACCATGAATGTAGAGTAACGTGGCCATCGTGAATTAATAACCGTCTGAGTCTAGATCAGGGCTAAATTCACGTGTATCTAAGCGATGTACCGTGGTTGTGACATGCCTTTGCCCTTTTTCATTGACGCTTAATTCGAGATATCGCCAACCTGGCGCCACCGTATCTAAAGCAAAATTCGTACAATGGGGCTTAAATTGCACACAAGTTGATGGTGTCGCCAGTAAACGAATGCCGTGCCAATTTTCATCCATTTCCTGATGAATGTGCCCACAGAGCATCGCTTTCACATTCGGATAGTCTTTCAAATAGTCGGCTAGGATATGCGAATTTCTTAAACTGTGTTGATCGAGCCATGTACAACCTGACGGTAGGGGATGATGGTGAAGCATCACTAATGTTGTGCGTTGCGGCTCAGCATCTAAACAGGCTTTCATCCATTCTAACTGTTGCTCAGAAAGCTCCCCATGAGGCACGTCTTGCAATTGGCTATCAAGCATAAGAATTTGCCACTCTTTGCCGATTAAAATTTGTTTCGCACTCGAAATTCCAGCCACTCGCAGACTTTCGACCATTGCGGGTGGATAATCATGATTTCCGGGGAGCCAAACACAAGGGGCAGGAATACGTTCAATGCCTTTTGCAAAATGTTGATAAGCCTGCGGTGATTGGTCTTGAACCAAATCCCCTGTTGCAACAATCAGGTCAATCGGGAGATTTTGCGCTGCAATCGCGTCAAGTACAGCCTGATAGCTTCGATAGGTATTCACACCTAATAAGGTGTTTTCTGTATCAGCAAACAGATGCGTATCAGTAACCTGTAAAATTCTCACAACATTAGAGTGCTTTGCAGTCACTTCAAGCTGGCTATCCAAAAGTCTTCCTTTTCCGTAAAATTGTTTATGCTCTAATCTATTCTATTCGTTAAAACTATACAAAATCTCAACAGGATTTGCAGCTTGTTGTAAAATTTTGTTTGATGACTTTCTAAGTCATTCTCTGAATTACGCTAAATAATTCAAGTTGCAAGCAGGCGGCAATCGAAGCCATCCCAAGGAGCATACATAAGTATGTGACTTGGGTGGCGAAGTGAAGCCAACACACTTGCGCTGACTTTATCGCGCTATGTCTTCACCCCTAACTCGCTCTTTTCCATTCTCTGAATTACTCTTCTATTCACTGAATTACTCTTCTATTCACTGAATTACTCTAAATAATTCAAGTTGCAAGCAGGCGGCAATCGAAGCCATCCCAAGGAGCATACATAAGTATGTGACTTGGGTGGCGAAGTGAAGCCAACACACTTGCAGCTTGAAGTATGACGAGTAATTGGAGTATGACGAATAATTAATTCAATATCTGCTAATCAGCACACACTTCACTAGATTAATTGTTATTTAAAACAGTTTCATCCATTTTTCATTAAGTTTTTGATAATTGAGCTGTAAATATTGGATAGCAATCACTGTTGCTGCGTTATCAATGGTGCCGTTTTCTACCCATTGATAAGCCTGTTCTCGGCTGACAACGTGCACTTTGATATCTTCATTTTCTGAGGCTAAACCGTGAATACCTTTTGCTTGGCTGCTATCTACCTCACCGATAAACACGTGCATGCGTTCGGTCGTACCGCCGGGACTTGAAAGGTAGCTAATGGCTTTTTCTACATGGCGGATCTCAAGACCAGCTTCTTCCATTGCTTCACGGCGAATAACCTCTTCAGGGGATTCATTTTGTTCAATCATTCCTGCTACCGCTTCGAGTAACCATGGGGTTTCGCTGGTTTCAATCGCTGGAAAACGAATTTGTTCTATTAGCACGATATTATCGGTTTGCGGATCATAGGGTAAAACGACCCCTGCGTGACCACGTTCAAACACCTCACGACGAATTTCATTACTCCATCCACCTGCAAACAGTCGGTGGCGAAATCGGTACTCAATCATTTGAAAAAAACCGTTAAATAATTTACGCTTGGATATAATTTCAACATCGTTTTTGCCAAATGTAATTGGTTGTTCTATTTTATTTGTCATTGCATTCTCCAAACCCATTAATTTCCATCTTAAGGAAATAATTGTGGATTAAAACTGTTTTTAAGGTTTTTTAATCTTAGATGAAGTAATGTTTAGTAAAATTGAGACAAAATGGCACAAAAGGCTACCGTTAATCCAAACGAACCTCTGCTACAATAAGCGCCATTATTCACATTTAAGGACACAATAGGGTCTGTTTTTTACTGATTGTCTCTAAAGCGCCTATTTTTATATCGATCGCCTAAATTAGGCATGGTACGTTTTAGGCAACAGGCTCAACATAATTTGCTGTTTAATCAAGGAATCAAAATGAAGAAACTGCTTCCCCTTTTAATTACGATGAGTTTTGTGGGTCTCAGTACCAATAGCTATGCAGACGATTTACTGCAGGTTTACCAAAAATCGAAAGAAAGTAACCCTGAGTTAAGAAAATCACTAGCTGAACGTAATCAAGCTTTTGAAAAGATTAATGAAGCTCGCAGCCCTCTCTTACCTCAACTGGGTTTAGGCGCGGGAGCTAGCTATGGTAGTGGTTACCGTGATGCAAATAATACTGAAAGTACGGGGTTGAATGCATCACTGAAATTAACTCAAACTGTTTTTGATATGTCGAAATGGCGTCAACTGACGATCCAAGAGAAAACAGCGGGTATTTCTGATGTGACTTATCAAACCAGCCAGCAGCAATTAATTTTAGATACGGCAACCGCTTATTTTAACGTTTTAAAAGCCATTGATGCCTTATCTTATATTGAAGCGAATAAAGAAGCAGTTTATCGTCAATTAGACCAAGTTACTCAACGCTTTAACGTTGGTCTTGTTGCGATTACTGATGTTCAAAACGCCCGTGCAAACTATGATAGTGTTATCGCTCAAGAAGTTGCAGGTCGTAACGATTTAGAAAATGCGATTGAAAAACTGCGTCAAGTTAGCGGTGTGTACTATAGCCAACTGGCGTCTTTAAATATTGACCGCTTCAAAACCAATGAGCTGGGCGATATCAACGCTATCTTAAAAGAAGCGGAACAACGTAACCTTAGTCTGTTAAGTGCACGTTTAGCCCAAGATGTTTCTCGGGAAAATATCCGTTTAGCCGAAACGGGTCATATGCCAACCGTAAACCTTGATGCATCAACTACGGTAACCAATACCTATAACCATGGTAGTGGCTACAACAACCGATTAACAGGTTCAGGTGCAAGTAATAGCTATAACGGGCAGAACAGCATTGGCTTAAACTTAAGCATTCCGTTATACACGGGTGGTGCAACTAGCTCTCAAGTTGAACAAGCACAATATGGCTTCCAAAGTGCAAGTGAGCAATTGGAAAGCGTATACCGTAACGTGGTTCAGTTAGTTCGTTCATCATTTAACAACGTTTCTTCGTCAATCAGTAGCATCAATGCATACAAACAAGTGGTTGTATCTGCACAGAGTTCATTAGATGCAATGGAAGCGGGTTACCAAGTCGGTACTCGTACAATTGTTGACGTCTTAACCGCTACTACAGCGTTGTACCAAGCGAAACAAAATCTGTCTAACGCGCGTTATGATTATATGATTAACCAGTTGAATATTGAATTTGCTCGCGGCACGTTAAACGAAGACGACATCGCACGTTTAAATGCGAACTTAGGTAAAGAAATTTCAACTCAGCCAAGCAGCATTATTCGTAATACAGATGCCCCTAAAATTAAATAATTTGTTCCTTTAGTTTTAGGTAATTCAATGACCCGCTGCTTTGGCGGGTTATTTTTTGTTACGACACCAAGAAAATCGCTTAAATCACTCATTTTGATCGAATTGGCTCAGTTACACCCGTTTTAGCGCGCCTCATCCATAAAATTCAGTCAATTCTCACTTTAGTTGTTATCCGCTAGATTAAAAAACAAACTATAATTAATTAATTGATATTCAATGAAAATATTCACTTTTTATTCTCATTTTATTCAGACATATCTTTAAAAAGAGAAGAAAGTTACAAAAATGATAATTTCAATCTATTTCCGCTATATTTCTGCTTTAATTTTCAGCGTTTATCCCCTATCCTAGAGATAACCTATCAAACATCTTACTTAAATTTTATTCAGGGTAATTACCATGACCATGAAGCGTACCAAAGATATTAATCAAAACGCCTTCCGCAAGTCTTGGCGCTCATACCGTTTAGCGCCAGTCGCTGTTGCAGTCAGTGCAGTATTTATGCTTTCTGCCTGTGAAGAAAGCGATGAAACGGTATCTCTGTATACCAATGCACAAGATTGTAGCCAAGCAAACCCATCTCAAGCGGAACAATGTACACTTGCTTACAACAATGCATTACAAGAAGCGGCAAAAACTGCGCCTAAATATGCAACACAAGCAGACTGTGTTGCTGAATTTGGTGAGTCTATGTGTACTCAAGCCCCTGCTCAAGCGGGTCTGGCTGGGACTAGCTCAACCAACGGCGAGCAAACTGCACAAGCGCAAAACAGCGGCGGTAGCATGTGGATGCCATTAATGATGGGCTACATGATGGGACGAATGATGGGGGGCAGCGCAGCTTCTCAACCACTGTTTAGTTCAAAAAACCCAGCTAGCCCTGCAAACGGTAAGTTTGTCGATGCATCAGGTAAAAGCTATGGTCCTGCGGTTGCTGGCGGTCGTTCAATGAGCGTACCAAAAACCGCAATGGCACCTAAGCCACCGACTACATCAACGGTGACTCGTGGTGGTTTTGGTGACACCGTAAATAAACAAGCGATGGCACAGCGTTCGTCTTCATCTGCAAAATCAACCTCTTCTTCCCGTTCTATGGGTGGTTGATAAGTAATGAAACGAGTTCCGATTGTTGAGCGCCCAAATTGGCGCGAAAAAGCTGCTGAGTTTGGTTTCGAATTTCATACCATGTACGGCGAGCCGTACTGGTCTGAAGATGCCTATTATCAATTCACAATGGCACAGATCGAAGAGATTGAAGATGCAACCGCTGAATTGCATCAAATGTGCCTAAAAGTGGTTGAACGTGTTATTGAAAGTGACGAATTATTGGCCCGCTTTCAAATCCCTAAGCACTGCTGGGAATTTGTTCGCAGTTCATGGAAAAGTGAGCAACCTTCATTGTATTCAAGGCTCGACCTTGCCTACGATGGTGTCAATCCGCCAAAGTTACTGGAAAACAATGCTGACACACCAACCTCTTTATATGAATCAGCCTTCTTCCAATGGATCTGGTTAGAAGATCAAATTGAGGCGGGTAAACTACCGGAAAATGCCGATCAATTTAATAGCATTCAAGAACAATTGATTGAGCGCTTTACCCAGCTTAAAGATCAATACGGTTTCCGTCTGCTACACATGTCTTGTTGCCGTGACACAGAAGAAGACCGTGGCACAGTGCAATATTTACAAGACTGTGCCAATGAAGCAGGCGTTGCCACTGAGTTTTTATATATTGATGAAATCGGTTTAGGTGAAAGAGGTGAATTCACAGATACACAAGATCAGGTTATCAGTAATCTGTTTAAGCTGTATCCATGGGAATTTATGCTGCGTGAAATTTTCTCCACCAAGTTACAAGATGCTGGCGTTCGCTGGTTAGAGCCTGCATGGAAGAGCATTATTTCAAACAAAGCATTGCTACCGATGTTATGGGAAATGTTCCCTGACCATCCAAACCTACTGCCAGCCTATTTTGCCGATGGTAAAACGCAGCCAGAACTCGATAAATACGTAATCAAACCGCTGTTTTCCCGAGAGGGCGCGAACATCCGTATTATTGAAAATGGCAAAGAAATTGCCGCTGCGGATGGTCCATACGGTGAAGAAGGTATGATTATTCAACAATTCCATCCACTTCCTCAATTCGACGGTAACTATACCTTAGTCGGAAGTTGGTTGGTGAATGATCAACCTGCGGGGATTTGTATTCGTGAAGATAAAGAACTGATCACTCAAGATCTGTCTCGTTTTTATCCACACACCATCATTGACTGATCCCATACAGTCAATCGCCAAAGCCCAATCAATTGATTTTGTTTGGGCTTTTTTATCTATTAAAAAATATAGCAACCTGAATTCCCCCCTGCGATTTACTCGAAATATGATAAAAACGCTCCTCTAAATCGTTCAGGTTGTAACTAGGCAGCAAGCGAGGCAATTCTAAGGAGCAGACATCAGTATATGACTTAGATGGCAGAGTGAAACTAACAAAGTTACAGCCTGAAATATGACAAAGACGCTCCTCTATGACAAAGACGCTCCTCTAAATAGTTCAGGTTGTAACTAGGCAGCAAGCGAGGCAATTCTAAGGAGCATACATCAGTATGTGACTTAGATTGCAGAGTGAAGCTAACAACGTTACAGCCTGAAATATGACGAGGAGATTTCGCCGACAACGACTGACATCATACTCAATGACGCAGAAACAATCCCTTCAATTGGCGTATTGACCCCTTCTTCACCATCCCAAGTGCCTAATATGGGTAAAAGCGGTAAATAATGCTCTGGCGATGGGTTTGATAATTTGCCATCTTCCCGTTCTAGCCCTTTGGTCAACGGGTGAGGGATTTCATGGCTTTGCAAGTTGTCATACACAAATTGCTCAAAAGATGCAGCCCACGGATAAGGCTCAGCTTGTGAGTTTTGCCAGTTCATCGCTCGTAAATTGTGTACCACATTACCGCTTCCCATAATCAGTATCCCTTGTTCCCTTAAAATAGACAGTTTTTTGCCTAGTTCATGGTGCCAAGTCGCAGGTTTTGTGCCATCAATACTTAGCTGGATCACCGGAATATTGGCTTCTGGGTACATACGCACTAAAATTTCCCATGTTCCATGATCAAGCCCCCACTCTTCTTTATCAAGATAAACTGGTTCTGGCGCTAATAAATCAGCAACCTGCCGGGCTAGTTCAGGTGAGCCCGGTGCTGGATATTCAATTTGGTATAGTGCTTCTGGGAATCCGCCAAAATCGTGAATGGTTTTCGGTTTTAACATGGAGGTTACCGCAGTCCCGCGAGTATACCAGTGTGCTGAAATCACCAATATCGCTTTTGGCCTAGGTAAGGTTTTGCCGAGTTGTTCCCACGCTTTTGTATAAGGATTGTCCTCAATAGCATTCATTGGGCTACCATGACCTATAAAAATTGCTGGGATCTTGTTATTTACGACTGAAGTATTTACCGACATGATGATTTCAACTCCAACTCAATTAGCTACGACTTATAGCATACGCTTTTAAATAAAAATCACAGTAAGCTAATTATGAGTATGATCATCAAATAAATTGAAAAGGCCACGAGGTGTGCAACTCAGTGGCCTTAATGCAATTCTATATGCTTAACGTACTATCAATAACTTAAATAATTTAGCTGAAGTTAGCCTACCAATATTTAAGTTTAAAAAAACAAACTTTTCCTCGAAAGAGGACTAAGGTTAGCTGGCTTTCTTTTCCTGCTGCAAACGATACTGTACTAAATCCTCGATAGTCACAACCGTCAACCCGTGCTGCTTACCAAAAGCAGCCACTTCTGGTGTACGTGCCATTGAGCCATCATCGTTAGTCAATTCACAGAGCACACCAGCTGGCTTAAACCCTGCTAATAAGGCTAAATCGATAGTCGCTTCAGTATGACCACGACGTGCTAAGACACCGCCCTCACGAGCACGTAATGGGAAGACGTGACCAGGGTGATTAAGGTCTGCTGGCACTGCGTCATCCGCAATCGCTGCGCGAATAGTCGTGATGCGATCTGCGGCAGAAACCCCTGTGGTTACGCCATTTGCCGCTTCAATTGTCACAGTAAAACCGGTTTGATTTTGGCTGGTATTATTTTCCACCATCATTGGCAATTCCAGTTTTTTGCGACGCTCTTCTGTGATACACAAACACACAATGCCACTGCTGTAGCGAATGGTAAATGCCATTTGCTCTACAGTCATGGTTTCAGCAGCAAAAACTAAGTCACCTTCATTCTCACGATCTTCATCGTCCAGAACAAGGACACCTTTACCTTGGCGCAAGGCCTCGATAGCTTTTTCAACACGTTCGATTGGATTACCGAATTCGGAAAGTAGCGTATGATCCATGGTAAAAAACCTCTTAAATAGTTATTAACTAGTTACCAGAATCAAGGCAGTCTTAGGAGTACGAGAAATGATGAATAAATAAATTACCTATAAGTGGCAACCTACCTACTCAGGTATGCAGAACATCTCTGTGCAATACCGCACAAGCATGCAGATACAGTTAATTCTCTCCCATCCGGACTATAACCGTCGGCTCCAGATTCACACTGGA
The DNA here is from genome assembly GCF_041075285.1 of Providencia rettgeri. Lineage (NCBI taxonomy): Bacteria > Pseudomonadati > Pseudomonadota > Gammaproteobacteria > Enterobacterales > Morganellaceae > Providencia > Providencia rettgeri. Next base: position 2,678,096 of record NZ_CP163512.1, read on the forward strand.
TCTGCTGACCTTTACCACCGAAATGATAAAGCGCTCGCGGGCTTCATGCGCGTTGCATGTTACCGCCGGTGGGGACTTTCACCCCGCCCTGAGATAAACGCGATCAATATAACGCCAATAATTCAACTACGCAACGATGATATTCAAAACTGGCGAGCCACTCACACTTTTAGACAAAAAATATGAATAAAAACTTAGTGTTACCAACACTCTTTTTTCACCTTTTAATTTCTCTAAATAATTCCCGTTGTCGCTAGGCGGCGAAATTGAGTCAGCCTTAGGAGCATACAAAAGCAGGTGACTAAGGTGGCGAAATAAAGCCAACAACGCGACAGCGTGAAGTATGACGGCTAGATGGTACTTTTCCCTAAATAGGTGCTTTTCTCTAAATAATTCCCGTTGTCGCTAGGTGGCGAAATTGAGTCAGCCTTAGGAGCATACAAAAGCAGGTGACTAAGGTGACGAAATAAAGCCAACAACGCGACAGCGGGAAGTATGACGTCTAGATGGTACTTTTCTCTAAATAGGTACTTTTCTCTAAATAATTCCCGTTGTCGCTAGGCGGCGAAATTGAGTCAGCCTTAGGAGCATACAAAAGCAGGTGACTAAGGTGACGAAATAAAGCCAACAACGCGACAGCGTGAAGTATGACGAGAAAAGGGGTTTATTACCGCAACAAGAGCTATTACACTACCCCTAACTCATTTCTTTGAAAATTTAAGGACCCGTGAATGCTCGATCCGAAAAAACTTGAACAGGTTGCTCGCCAAATTCAAGGCGCATTACCGCAAGGCGTACGTGATTTAGGTGAAGATTTTGATAAAAAGCTGCGTTCACTATTACAATCACAGCTGGGTAAATTAGACTTAGTCAGTCGTGAAGAGTTTGATATTCAAACTCAAGTCTTATTACGTACCCGTGAAAAATTAGCCAAAATGGAACAACGCATCAGTGCGCTTGAAGCCAAACTAAATACCGAAGAAAAAGCAGCAGAGTAACCGAATAGTGACGCCCTAATTGGCGTCACATTTTTATTGATTAGACACTCACTCTGGTTCCAATAACTGGATGATTACTGGTTTTTAGAGATATTATGTGCGGCTGTCGCTGTAGTTAAATAAGCGTCTAAGCGACTAGGATAACGTAACGTAAATGGCTTCACCGTATCTTCTTCTTTAACTGCCGGTACACCTTCCTCATTACAACTTGCAATATACTCATCGAGTGATGATTTTGCCTTCTTTTTCCCTTCAATACTATCGGAAAAAAAATCCCCCCCCACTTACATCCAAAAGCTGGTCACGAAAGGCTTTAATGTCTACTTTATAGGTAACAGAAGCAGGATGCTCATTAATCGCGCCTTTATCCATTACCATTTTTAATTTTGTCGTCGAGATGATTGATTAAACTAGCCACATTATCCCATCTGATGGTCGATTTAGGTGGAATAATCAGTATATCAACCATCGTTTTACCGTGCTTTGCCCCCTACGCCCTGATTTTGATGCTTGTCTATTCCATGACATCAGTTGCTATTCAAATTATCTGGATATTAAAAAACCCAGCTTCGGCAGATCAGCAAAGCTGGGTTATCGACAATTAATAAGCTAATCAGTGATTAGTTAATCAACTGGTTTTCATAATATTTTTAATGATATTTGTCGTTGAAATACCATCTTCAAAATTTAGCACTTTCACTTCACCGCCCGCAGCCCAAACCTCTGCGCTGCCTGCAATCTCTTCGGGACGATAATCACCACCTTTGACAAGTATATCTGGCAAGATCTCAGCAATTAAACGTTGCGGTGTATCTTCTTCAAAAGCGACGACCCAATCCACTGCACCTAATGCACCTAAAACGGTCATGCGCTGTTCTAATGGGTTGACTGGACGTGTTTCACCTTTAAGGCGGCGAGTCGATGCATCACTATTTACGGCGACAATCAGTCTATCACCCAGTTTACGCGCATTGGCTAAATATGAAACATGCCCTGCATGTAGAATATCAAAGCAGCCGTTGGTCATCACCACACGCTCACCACGTTGCCTTGCATCGGCAACAGCCTGTTTGAGTTCACTCTCTGTCATCACCCCAAAGCCCGTATCCGCACGACCACGAATAGCATTTTCCAATTCGATAGGGGAAACGGTGGATGTTCCTAGTTTACCGACAACAACCCCCGCCGCTGCATTCGCTAATGCACAGGCTTCATGTAATGGGCGACCGGAAGCTATTGATGCCGCTAATACACCAATCACGGTATCACCTGCACCGGTGACATCAAACACCTCTTGTGCTTGCGTAGGTAAATGCAATGGGGCTTCATCACGACGGATCAGACTCATGCCTTGCTCTGAACGCGTAATCAATAGGGCCTTTAACTCCAAGGAATTGAGTAACGCCATGCCCTTTTCTTCAACCTCTTGATTGTTCTTGCAAGGTCCAACAATGGCTTCAAATTCAGACATATTTGGCGTCAATAATGTTGCACCACGGTAGCGATCGAAATTATTCCCTTTCGGATCAATCAGCACAGGTACACCCGCTTTATTGGCTAACGCAATCATTTTTTCAACATGTGTTAATGCGCCTTTTGCATAGTCAGATAACACTAACGCTCCAATATGCGGCAAAGCTTGCTCAATACGCTCTAGAACCGGAGCCACATCAACATTGTCGAAACCTTCTTCAAAATCAAGGCGGATCAGTTGCTGGTTACGAGATAACACACGTAATTTTGTAATGGTTGGGTGTGTCGGGATCGCCACAAAATCACAACGAACCTGTACCGCATTTAAATTTTTCGTTAAGGCTTTCGCAGCATCGTCAATCCCCGTTAACCCCACAAGGCGGGAGTTTGCACCCAATGATGCAATATTCATCGCAACGTTAGCGGCACCACCAGGGCGCTCTTCTACCATCGTTACTTTCACAACAGGCACTGGGGCTTCAGGGGAAATACGGTTTGCAGGGCCATGCCAATAACGGTCTAACATCACGTCACCAACCACCAGCACACCGGCTTTTTTGTAATCCGGAAGAGTTACTTTCATCCTGCACTCCAGTTTTAAAAAGGAAATTTGATCATAATTAGCGAAATATTAGCATATTGCGCTACTTAGCTAAATAAAATACGTTTGAGCTTATTTGCCTAACCATTTTTGCCAACTGGCTAACACTTGCTCTCGTTGCATAGCAAACTGGTTGATATCCACACGGCTCGGTAATGACTGCAAAGCAAGATGATGCAATTCATTGCGCATGGTGACATAAGCTTGGGTTAATACGTTAGCTTCTTCTTCAGACATAAAATCATACTGAGCCATGAGCTCAAAAATACGCACATTGTCTGACCAACGCGTTAACGCCTCGTTTTGTGAGGCAAAACGCAATACCAAATATTGTGCAATAAACTCAATATCAGTGATCCCTCCAGGATCCGCCTTTAAATCGAACTCATTGGCTTGATGGCTACCTAAATGCTGGTGCATTTTCACTCGCATATCCCGCACTTGCTGTTGCAATGTATGCGCCTCTCTCGGCAAACAGAGTGTTTCATGGCGAATTCGGGTAAATTGCTGCTGTAATTCAGCACCACCAAACACCATCCGCGCACGAATAAGCGCTTGGTGCTCCCATGTCCAAGCATCGTTTTTTTGGTAGTCATCAAAGGATTGGATCGTACTGACTAACATCCCTGATTCCCCTGATGGCCTTAAACGCGCATCCACTTCGTACAAAACCCCTGATGCTGTACGGGTACTAAATATGTGAATAATGCGCTGCGCAACACGCAAATAAAACTGCCTTGCATCAATTGAACGCTCACCATTGGTGACCACATTTAATGGGCAATCAAACAGAAAAACCAAATCTAAATCAGAGCTATAGCCTAACTCCCATCCCCCTAACTTACCGTAGCCTATCACGGCAAAACCATATTGTTTGCTATCGCTTTGCGCTAAGTGGGTAGGTTCACCGTAGCGTTTCACCATTTTTTGCCATGCTTGATGAACAACCGCATCAATAATTGCTTCTGCAAGATAGGTTAAGTGGTCGCTAACTTTCATTACTGGCAACACACCAGAAATATCTTCCGCCGCAATGCGTAATAATTGTGCTTGTTTAAATTGGCGTAACGCTTCCAGTTGTTGTTCTTCATCCTCTTCAGGCACACGCAGCAAATATTGGCGCAATTCGTCGCGGTAAGCCGTTAATGGAAGTGGTTGATAGAGAGATTGCGGGTCAAGAAGTTCATCGAGAAGTAAAGGGTGGCGAGATAACTGCTCAGCAATCATGGGTGAAGCTGCGCACAAGCGTATAACGTGGGTGAGCACATCATCAAATTCAAGCATTAACTCAAGGTAGGTGGTTCTACTGACAATGCTAAGCAATAGGGGTGTTATACGATCAAGCACTTGCCCTGCATCGTCACGCTCACCAATTTTTGCCAGTAATTTAGGCATTAATTCATCAAGAACATCGCGCCCTCGCGGCCCAATCGTCCGTTTATTTAAGTCATGACGGAACATTAAAATGCCATGAATGATCCGCTGCGCAATCTCTTCGTTTTTTGAGGGTAAATAAACGGCAAGTTCTTCTTTGGACAGATCGCTTTGCCACAATGTGATGTAAATTTCATCAAAAGCATCAGCATCTTCACTATCATCATCCTGTCCGATTTGCTCGGTAAAGATTTGGTGAACCGCCGCCATTTTTTGGCTTAGAACGGGGTAAAAATCCGCCCAATCTGTAAAATTCATTCCCCAAGCTAAGCGCGCTCGGTTAAGTGCATCATCCGGTAACGTTTGAGTTTGTTGATCATCAATGCTTTGCAGTAAATTTTCCACTCTGCGTAAGAAAATATAGCTATCTTGCAAGATATCGACCTGTTCATTTGGCAATAACGCTAATTCGCGGATCCCTTGAAACGTAGTCAACAAGGATTGTGATTGTAAAACCGGCTCGCGCCCACCACGGATCAGTTGAAAAACTTGGGAAATAAACTCGATTTCACGGATCCCCCCGGCACCCAGTTTGATATTATCGACCAGACCACGACGGCGAACCTCACGCTCTATCATATTTTTCATATTGCGCAGCGATTGGATCACACTGAAATCAATATAGCGGCGATAGACAAATGGACGCAGCAATTTCCGTAAGCTTTCTGCGTAATGTAGGCTATCAGGCCCCATAATCCGTGCTTTAACCATTGCATAGCGTTCCCAATCGCGCCCTTGCTCTTGGTAATAATCTTCTAGCGCCGAAAAGCTGAAGACCAGTGGACCACTATCGCCAAAAGGACGCAAACGCATATCGACACGGTAAACAAAACCGTGAACAGTGACCTGATCGAGCATACGAATAAGCTTTTGCCCTAAACGGGTAAAAAATTGGGCGTTATCCAGTTCTTTGCGACCACCTTGCGTCGCCCCGTTTTCAGGATAAGCAAAAATGAGGTCAATATCTGAGGAGAAATTCAGCTCTCGCCCCCCAAGTTTCCCCATTCCTAGCACCAATAATGGCTGTGGCTTTCCTTCATAATTACAAGGAGTTCCCCACTGCTGGCTATATTCCCGATACAGCCAATCCCTTGCCGCCACAATTAAGGTTTCCGCTAACACACTCAACTGGTAAATAGTGTCTTGTTGCGAACAGACCGCCAAAACTTGCATCCACGTACAGCGCACCAATATTTGATGGCGAAAAATACGAAGCACCCGCATTAAATCATCTTCGCTGGAAACAGGTGAAATCCTTTCCGCTAGCCAAGTTGCATAGTGTTGCCACTCATCAGCCTTAGGAGGGTTGACACGGATATCTAATAGAAATTGCGAATGTGCCAGAACCTGTTTAAGGGCAAAATCACTAAAAGAGAGCACTTGAACTTCATCTTCACTCAATGGCAATAAATCTGGTGCTTGCCCAGCTAACTGATTTAAAACACGTTCTTTTTGGGCTTGCAGTAAATCGGGCAGTGGATGCATGTTATTCGTATCCTAGGGGCTGTTGACCTTTGTGGATTTTTATCGCTAAAAAAGGTCAAAAAGCAACCCAAAAATTGATAAATATGTAAATCAAACTAACTGACGATTATTTGAATGAAATCCGCTGTTTAAACGCAGCCCTATGGGCTTGATTAAAGCGCGTTTCACCCATTTGGCACTACATTGAGGTTCGCCAAGTGCACTAGGCGAACCTCCCCTTGCCTAACATAGCGCTAATTCGAATAAGAACCGCTATTAAAGATAAACAGCCTCTAGTGGTCTTCTTGGTAAGTTAACGCACTTAACCACTGAATAAAGGCCAGCTTACATTTTAGCCATTGGCTGCTATAACAAAACTCATCCGCACTAATCGCTTCATTAGCAATATCTAAACGTAATTGGTCTAATGGCGTGTCATGAATAAAATGTGGTGCTGAGTTTTGATAATGCACTAAAAATGCTTGAACAAAACGCAGAAATTCCACAAAGCCTTGGCGAGCGTCCTTTTCCCCAGCCAGCCAATATATTTCATGTTGCTGACACAAGAGTTGCATATGCGTCAGTGATTTTTCAATTGGCTGCTGCTCATAATCAAACAGTGTATCAGGGCGGGTCAATAGCGAGTTAGCGGGTGAAAGCAGTGAATATCCTCGAGCTGCTTTACTGAGGGATGAGAGAGACAGCCCATCAATATCTGCAAATTTTTTCGCTAAGTTAAGCACATCAGCAATAAAGCCTTTTTTGAGTTCTAATTCAAACTCTTGGATCGGCAAATCCTTTGCTCCTGCGGATATTTCACCTTGATCAAGTACCACTTCAATCTCACTATCTTCAAAAGCCACTAACCATTTTTCACGGGTAAAATTAGTGCTAAACAGCACACTGAGATCTGATTGTAATGCAGCAATATCTGTACCTTCAGGCCAGATTTCCGCAGGAAACGCCGCGAGGTTAAGCTCTGGAGAGTCAATATCCACATTGTATTCCGGACGCTGATGCAAACCACTAATTGCCTGACCCGCCGTTTTCATCGTCATTTCATAGTGCCCATCGCAACCACGAATGCGCAGCCCCATGTCCCATTGACGTAGTTGCTTTTGTGGCGTGTCAAAATAAATATTGGTTAACTTCGTTGGCGCACTATACTGGTGGGGCAATGTCGATATACTCTGACGAACAGCCTCTATGGCATCACTTTTAGCGGCTAATTTGAGTTCAACCTCGACGTGGCTCATACATATCCTTATTTAATAATTTCACTGCCCTCATCTTACCCCAAACCAGCGATGCTGAGAAAAGAAACTGTATTGAAATCAAAAATTCTCTCGACCTGATTTCTTTTAGAGAGTTATCTTGAAAAAAGAGTAAAAATAAGCGTAATTTAGACAGTTAGGATAGTTCTCATTATCCTTTAGAGTACCAAAACATCCGTGTTTAGGGTTTGCACCCTGCCACTTTACTTATTAGTATTCAATGCATATCACATTCATTCACCACCAAAAGACTGAAAATACCATGCGAAAAATTCCATTATTATTAATTTCAATCATGGGGCTGGGCCTTTCCTTAAACACACAAGCAGCAGAAAAACGTTATGTTTCAGATGATTTATCGACATATGTCCATAGCGGTCCTAGCATAAAATATCGTATCGTAGGCACTCTCAACGCAGGGGAGGAAGTTGAACTGATTTCGACTGACAATAAATTCGCCCAAGTGCGTGATGACAAAGGTAGAACGGTTTGGCTCCCCGTTGATCAAATCAGCGATAAGCCAAGCATGAAAACACGCATTCCAGAACTGGAAGCAGAAAACCAAAAACTCCGCCAACAGTTAGATAATATCGACAGCACATGGAACACGCGAACCGCTGATATGCAGCAGAAAGTCGCTGATAACGACAATATCGTTCGTCAGCTGAAAGCGGAAAATGAAAAATTAAAAAATGAATTAATCAAGTCTGGCAAAAAGCTCGAAATTGCAGAAGTAAACCTTGACGACCGTCGTCGTGAATTGATTTTACAATGGTTTATGTACGGTGGTGGCGTTGCTGGAGCAGGCTTAATTCTCGGTTTAATTTTACCGCACCTTATTCCTCGTCGTAAAAAACGTAACGATGGTTGGATGTAATTTAAGGTTATTACGATGAAAGTATACCTCGTCGGTGGTGCTGTCCGTGATCAACTTCTTGGACTCCCTATCTCTGATAGGGATTTTGTGGTGGTTGGTGCAACACCTGAAGCCATGCTTGCAGAAGGTTTTCAACAGGTTGGGAAAGATTTTCCCGTTTTTTTGCACCCGAAAACCCATGAAGAATATGCTTTAGCCCGAACTGAACGGAAAATTGGGGCTGGCTATACTGGTTTTAGTTGCTACAGTGCACCAGATGTCACTATCGAAGATGACTTATTGCGTCGGGATCTCACCATTAATGCCATCGCACAAAGTGATTCAGGGGAAATTGTCGACCCGTTCAACGGGGTAGATGACCTCGAAAAACGGGTTTTGCGCCATGTTTCTGATGCGTTCACTGAAGATCCTTTACGCGTTTTACGGGTCGCACGTTTTGCCGCCCGCTATTTCGCACTCGGTTTCACTATCGCCCCTGAAACTCTAAAGCTAATGCAGTCGATGGCGACGACGGGGGAGTTGTCGCACTTAACGGCAGAGCGCGTTTGGGTTGAAACCGAAAAAGCCCTCAAATCGAATGCGCCACACATTTATTTCGATGTTTTGCGACAATGTGGTGCACTTGCGGTGTTATTTCCTGAAATTGATAATTTATTTGGTATTCCAGCCCCTGAAAAATGGCACCCCGAAATCGATACAGGGATCCATACTTTAATGGTAATGAAAGTCATTGCCACCTTGTCTGATGATGTAAACATTCGCTTTGCAGCCCTTTGCCATGATCTCGGAAAAGCCCTTACACCTCGTGATATTTGGCCAAGTCACCCTCAACATGGGGAAGCGGGCATTGCGCTCATTGAACAGCTTTGTGCTCGCCTTAGAGTACCAACCGATGCGCGAGATTTAGCCCGCTTAGCCGCGCGATATCACGATAAGATCCACATTATCAACAGATTATCAGCACATGATTTAGTGGCTATTTTTGATGGTTTAGATAGCTGGCGCAAGCCCGAGCGTATTGTACAACTCAGTTTGATCAGCGAAGCGGATGCTAGAGGACGACTAGGCCTCGAACAGCAAGCCTATCCTCAAGGAGAATTCCTCCGCGAAGCATTTACTATTGCACAAGAGGTAAAGGTAAAACCGATTGTTGAGCAAGGGTTTAAAGGACCTGAAATTCGCCAAGAACTGACGCGCCAACGCATTGCGCACATTGCCAATTGGCAGCAACAACAGCAAATTCTTAAGATGAACCTATAAAGATAAATGATACTGGCGGTAAAACGCCGCCAGTAGCTTTTTACGCGGTTTTTGTGCCTCTTTCGATCACAACACCGACTTGATGAGCTCGCGCGACTGCGCCAGGCTTAGCGACTTTAATACGCACCCATGGGCTATTGAATTTTGTCATTAAAAGTTGAGCGACTTCTTCAGCCACGCGCTCAACTAAACCAAATTTATTGGTTTCTAAATGGGTTATAAGGGTTTGGCTGACTTGCGCATAATCTAAACAGTGTTCTACATTATCGCTCAAAGACGCGCGTTTGTTATCCCATCCCATTTCGATATCGAGCACTAATTTCTGCTCAATAGTTTGTTCCCAGTCATATACACCAATCGTGGTGATGACTGATAATTGTTCAATAAATACGATATCCATCACGTCATTTTCTCGTTTATGTACTGAATTAATACCACTTCAGCAAAAATATGCGTATTATCCAAGACTGAAGTGAATATATGGCCTCAACCGTTTTGGAGTTAGCTATGAGTGCAACCGCGCTTGGCATGATAATCTTCGCTTACCTTTGTGGATCAGTTTCCAGTGCGATACTGATCTGCCGTATAGCGAGACTACCCGATCCCCGTCAACACGGCTCTGGTAATCCCGGTGCAACTAACGTCTTACGTGTCGGAGGTAAAGCTGCCGCTGCCGCCGTTCTCATTTGCGACGTTTTAAAGGGGATGATCCCTGTTTGGCTGGCTTACTATCTCAATGTGCCACCATTCTATCTTGGCTTTGTCGCAATTGCAGCCTGCCTTGGGCATATTTATCCTGTTTTCTTTCACTTTAAAGGCGGAAAAGGGGTAGCAACTGCATTTGGTTCTATTGCGGCTATTGGTTGGGATCTCTCGGGATTGGTTGCAGGAACTTGGTTACTCACTGTCCTACTTAGTGGTTATTCGTCGTTAGGGGCGATTGTGAGTGCATTATTAGCACCATTTTATGTCTGGTGGTTTAAACCTGAGTTTACCTTCCCTGTCGCCATGCTGTCTTGCTTAGTATTAGTTCGCCATCACGGCAATATTCAACGCCTATGGCGCGGGCAAGAAAGCCGCATCTGGCAAAAATTGAAAAATAAAAAGCAAAAAACCAATAAAGAAATCGCCCAAGAAGCCAAAGAGCAAGAACTAGACGACTAGGCATTAGTTTCCCTTTGCCTAAGGGCTGTTTATCTTTCAGCCAACTGATTTTTACCGCTAAAAAAGGTCAAGAAACAACCAAAAAAATGGATAAATGACTCCGTCGTGCTAACGGACTATTTGAATCAACATTCACCATTAAAGATCCCAAAAAGAGCTGACCTTCAGCTCTTTTTTATGCCCTAATACTTGCTAAAAGTTTCCTAAAAAACACGCTAAAAATAACAGCAGCGTAAAATCCCTTCTTAAAACTGTACTAATAGTAATTTGTGCTGTTGTTACATTTTCGCTACGACCAGCGCACACTTTTAAAAAAAAGTTAATTTATTGCAAATCCATTACTAAGGAATATTTAAAACCTGTCGACTATATAAAAGGAAAATTAAACAATAATAATGGTATTTATCATGAGCAGAACTCCTTATATCACTCAAAATGAACATATCTTAGACGAAGATATCACACTAATGACCACAAGCGACCTACAAGGAAACATTGTTCATGCTAATGATTTCTTTGTACAAGTGAGTGGTTATGAATTAGATGAATTATTAACACGTCCACATAATATTATTCGTCATCCTGATATGCCCAAACAAGCATTCGCTGATATGTGGGCAACCCTGAAAAAAGGAGAGCCGTGGACAGGAATTGTCAAAAATAGACGTAAAAATGGCGACCATTATTGGGTTAGAGCCAATATTATCCCCATGGAGCGCAAAGGTGTTATTACGGGCTATATGTCGATTAGGACTCGTGCTACTCGCCAAGAAATCGCCGCTGTCGAACCCCTATATGCCGCTATGAATGAAAATAGGAGCAAACAAAAAATATTCAAAGGGATTGTGCTTTCCAAAAAATGGCCTTTTCATCTATCAACCCTCTCAACACGTTGGCGAATTCGTCTTATCACAAGCCTGCTATTTATCTTCTGGATGGTGATGGCAAGTTTGACTGGATTACAAACCCTTCCTTTACTTATCATGTGCTTATGTACATTTATCACACTGTTGCTAGGGAACGTTGTCCTTGAACGAATTTTGGCAACACCTCTTGAAAACATTATGGCTCAAGCACTTAGTATCGCCCGTGGTAATCGCCATAGTGTCAATCACCTGAATCGTACTGACGAAATTGGCCAGCTATTGCGTTCCGTCGGACAACTCGGCTTAGTTTGTCGTTGGTTGATAAAAGATGTGTCAGAACAAGTAGATAACGTCCGTAAAGGTAGTTTGTCGTTGGTCGCTGATTGCAACGAACTGGATACACACACATTGCGCACTGTAGGGTATATGCAACAAACCGTAGCGACAATGAATCAAATGGCTGTTTCGGTGAAAATGAACGCCGACAACACCATTCAAGTTGACCAACTCTCGAATGCAACCAGTGAAACCGCAGTGAGTGGTGGTGCGATGATGGAGGCGGTCGTCGGCACCATGGATGAAATTGTTCACAGTACCAGTAAGATCAATTCAATCACCGATGTTATTAAAGATATTGCTTTTCAAACCAATATATTAGCATTAAATGCCGCAGTAGAAGCCGCCCGAGCAGGGGAGCAAGGTAAAGGATTTGCGGTGGTGGCGAATGAGGTTCGCAGTCTAGCAAGCCGAAGTGCCAGTGCCGTCAATGATATTCGTGAACTGATTAATGATTGCGAAAAAAAGGTAAATTCAGGGAAAAATCAGGTACATACTGCGGGGGACACAATGAAAAATATCGTCGACCAAGTGCAAAATGTCACCCAACTAATAACCCATATCAGCCAAGCAACCTCCGAACAAGCTGCGGGTATCTCTGATATCACTCAAGCGGTAAGTGAATTAGAAACCATCACACAACAAAGCACACTGTTAGTTGAACAGAGTACAGAAACATCCAATATGGTGAAAGACCGGGCTATGCGACTGGAAGATGCCGTGCTTATTTTACATTGATTTTTGACGCAATGTTAAAGGGCTGATATTAAAACAGCCCTGAGGTTGTTGACAAAGTGGGATAAAAGCGTGGTTTTTCCCACTTTGTGTTATCAGCCGAAAATCAATATATTGATTTTCCTTGTTTATTTTCAAAACCAATCCAACCTGCCGCCAAACATGTTATGTTTGTCAGCAGTCTGAGGGCTGATATTAAAACAGCCCTTTATTTTCATGATGATAACGCTATTTTTTTAATGGCGGTAACTCTGCTAATGGCCAACGTGGGCGCACTGTCACACCTAAACCCGTGGTTGTACCACCTTTCAAGCGAATGAGCCCGGCAAGGGCAATCATCGCGCCATTATCCGTGCAAAATTCAGGTCGTGCGTAAAACACGTCTCCGCCCCGCTGCTTCAGTACCTCATCCATTTTGGCGCGAAGAGCGCGGTTAGCACTCACGCCGCCTGCCATAACAAGGCGTTTAAAGCCGGTTTGCTCAAGTGCACGTTTACATTTGATCGCCAATGTATCAACAACAGCATCTTCAAACGCACGGGCAATATCAGCACGAGTTTGTTCATCATTTGCATTTTCACGAATAGTATTCGCAGCAAAGGTTTTTAGCCCTGAAAAACTGAAATCTAAACCCGGTCTATCTGTCATTGGTCTTGGAAAAACAAAACGCCCTGGGGTGCCCTGTTGCGCCATGCGAGATAAAACTGGGCCACCGGGGTAGTCCAATCCTAACAATTTTGCTGTTTTGTCAAACGCTTCCCCTGCGGCATCATCAATGGATTCCCCTAATAATTGGTATTCGCCAATCCCTGTCACACTGATCAATTGCGTATGACCACCAGAAACCAGCAATGCAACGAATGGAAATTCGGGACTTTTTTCTTCCAACATAGGCGCCAATAAATGCCCTTCCATGTGATGAACTGCCACCGCGGGCACATTCCAAGCGAATGCCAACGAACGCCCAACGGTTGCACCAACCATCAATGCACCCACTAGGCCAGGGCCCGCGGTATAAGCGACCGCATCAATATCTTCACTGGTTAAATTCGCTTCTTTTAGTGCCGCTTGAATCAATGGCACCGTTTTACGAATATGGTCACGAGACGCCAATTCAGGCACCACACCGCCGTAATCAGCATGGACTTTAATTTGGCTATATAATTGATTAGCTAACAAGCCAAGCTCGTCGTCATAAATTGCGATACCCGTTTCATCGCAAGAAGTTTCGATACCTAAAACACGCATTGCACTACCCTTGTTTATTTCATAGACGCAAGTCTATCACTATTTTCAATCTATACCCCAAATAATTCGAGTGCTAGGTAAGCGACAAGGGAAAATATCCCGATGAGCGTACAAAAGTAAGTGATTCGAGTCACTAAGCGCGGTCAACACCTCTGCAACTTGAAAAATTGCGCGCGTATCGCGTAATTTATGTTGCCAAAAGGCTGACTTTCCTTGCTGTATAGTCTATAATCAGTCCCCTGTAATAAAAATTTCGTGTGGCTAATTCTCATTATCGTCTGGATTTGTTTGCTTTTTCATCGTATGAGCAAAAAATCAGGTGATCTTGTGTGATTCAATTTTATACGGCACTTTACAAACCCGTACTCATTGAAGTAAAATTCCGCACCATTTTAAATGAAGGCTGGTGAATCCATACCAGCGACAAACCGATTTCTATCGAGGTGAGAGGCACATGCCGGTAATTAAAGTACGTGAAAACGAGCCATTCGACGTTGCACTGCGTCGTTTCAAACGTTCCTGTGAAAAAGCGGGTGTTTTAGCTGAAGTTCGTCGTCGTGAGTTCTATGAAAAACCAACGACTGAACGTAAACGCGCTAAAGCATCAGCAGTTAAGCGTCACGCTAAGAAACTGGCTCGCGAAAACGCACGCCGTACTCGTCTGTACTAATTGATTGCGGTATTTAGCCGCATTCATGACAGACGATAGCTAATACAAGAATTAAGTGACTTTTATTGTGATTTTGTTCTTGTAGTAGTCGTAGCTAAGCAGTTAAAGGCCGTGCTTTCCCAAAGGAAGCGCGGCTTATTATCGTTCATCAACAGGCGAAAAAGAGGCTTATGGCTGGACGAATTCCGCGTTCATTTATCAATGACTTGTTAGCGAGAACCGACATCATTGATTTAGTCGATGCAAAAGTCCCGTTAAAAAAACAGGGTAAAAACCATCACGCTTGCTGTCCGTTCCATAATGAAAAAACCCCTTCTTTTACTGTTAACGGTGAAAGGCAGTTTTATTATTGTTTTGGTTGTGGTGCCCACGGTAACGCTATCGACTTTTTGATGAATTACGACAAACTCGATTTTGTCGAAGCTATTGAAGAGCTTGCTGCATTACATGGCCTTGATGTCCCTTATGAAAAAGGAACAGGTGCAAGCCAAATAGAATTACATCAACGGCAAAACTTGTATCAGTTGATGGAGAAGATTAACCAGTTTTACTGCGCTGCCTTAAATCATCCTTCGGCAAATAAAGCCAAAGATTATTTAAGCCAACGTGGTTTGAGCGCAGAAATTATTGAGCATTTTTCCATTGGTTTCGCCCCTGCGGGTTGGGATAATTTGCTCAAGAAATTCGCAGTAAACCCCGAAAGTCGCAAACAGCTTGATGATGCAGGCATGTTAGTGACCAATGATAATGGCCGTGTCTATGACCGCTTTAGAGAGCGAGTTATGTTTCCCATTCGGGATAGACGAGGTCGCGTTATTGCCTTCGGTGGGCGTGTATTGGGTGATGCTTTACCCAAATATTTGAACTCACCAGAAACAGATATTTTCCATAAAGGCCGCCAATTGTTTGGTCTTTATGAAGCAACACAAAACAGTAGTGAATTAGCAAAGCTATTAGTTGTCGAAGGCTATATGGATGTGGTGGCATTGGCTCAGTTTGGCATCCGCTATGCGGTAGCTTCACTGGGTACTTCAACCACCTCAGAACATATTCAGTTACTTTACCGTTCTACGGATACCGTTATTTGTTGCTACGACGGAGACCGAGCTGGTCGAGAAGCGGCATGGCGAGCATTAGAAACCGCCCTGCCTTATTTAACTGATGGTCGCCAACTGCGCTTTATGTTTTTACCTGATGGGGAAGACCCTGACTCACTGGTACGTAAAGAAGGTAAAGACGCCTTTGAGCAGCGCATGCAAACGGCACAAACCTTGTCAGGTTTTTTATTTGATTCACTCGTACCACAAGTTGATTTAACCACCCAAGAAGGGAAAGCAAAATTTAGCAAACTTGCTATCCCTTTGATTAAGCAGATACCGGGTGAAACTCTGCGCCTTTATATGGCGCAAGAGCTAGGAAATTTTATTGGTATACCGGATATTTCTCAGGTTCTTGCTATTATTGATAGAGAGAATACCGAGCAAGTTAGTTATCAGGCACCAAAACTAAAACCCACAACAATGCGAATTCTTATCGCACTGTTAGTGCAAAATCCGAACTTTTCGGAACTTGTTCCCTCATTAGAGGGAATTGCCCATATCCAAATGCCGGGGCTTTCTCTATTTCAGGAATTGGTCGATGTATGCCGTTCCACCCCCGGAATGACGACTGGGCAGTTGCTAGAGCGTTATCGAGATAATAATTTTTCGAAACAGCTTGAAAAACTGGCAACGTGGAACGATATAGAAATAGAGGAGATAGCGGAAAATACTTTTATAGATGCCTTAAATCATCTATTTAATAGTGCACTCAGCGAACGTTTCGACTACTTAATGGCGAAAGCTCGCACACAAAGTCTGACCCCGCAGGAGCGCGAAGAGGTGCACTTAATTACGCTATCACGAGTAAAAACCTAATACAAAACCAAAACAGAATTAGTATATAAAACGGCTTAAGTGCCGCTAAACACAAGGCAGATGCCTGTAAAATGCTGCGAAAATAAAGGGCGTAGCAAATAATAAATATATCCCTTTGTATGTTCTTGTTGGCCGAATGTTTCGCCGACCGACACCAATCTAAATACTCAGAAGTGTGGATACCGTCTTATGGAGCAAAACCCGCAGTCGCAGCTTAAGCTACTCGTCACCAAGGGTAAAGAGCAAGGTTACTTAACCTATGCTGAGGTCAACGACCATCTGCCGGAAGATATCGTCGATTCAGATCAGATTGAAGATATCATACAGATGATTAATGACATGGGCATCCAGGTCATGGAAGAAGCACCTGATGCCGATGATTTAATTTTGGCTGAGAATACTTCCGATACGGATGAAGATGCAGCAGAAGCTGCTGCACAAGTTTTATCCAGTGTTGAAAGTGAAATTGGCCGTACCACTGATCCCGTTCGCATGTATATGCGTGAAATGGGTACTGTTGAGCTTCTCACCCGTGAAGGTGAAATCGACATCGCAAAACGTATTGAGGATGGTATTAATCAGGTTCAGTGCTCTGTTGCTGAATACCCTGAGGCTATCACGTATCTTCTTGAGCAATATGACCGTGTTGAAGCAGGTGAAAGCCGTTTATCAGACTTGATTACTGGCTTTGTTGATCCTAACGCGGAAGAAGATCTTGCCCCTACTGCCACCCACGTCGGCTCTGAATTACCTCAAGAAGAGCTCGATAAAGACGATGATGAAGATGAAGACGATGAAGACGTCGATGACAGCGATAGCGATGACGATAACAGCATCGATCCTGAATTAGCACGCCAAAAATTCGCTGATCTTCGTGAGCAGTATGAAAGCACGCGTCAACATATCAAACAATATGGACGTAGCGATGCGAAAACCACCGCTGCAATTGAACAGCTTTCCGAAGTGTTCAAAGAGTTCCGTTTAGTACCAAAACAATTTGACTATCTGGTCAACAATATGCGTGAAATGATGGATCGCGTTCGCTTGCAAGAACGTACTATCATGAAACTGTGTGTTGAGCAGTGCAAAATGCCGAAGAAAAACTTCATCACCTTATTCAGCGGTAATGAAACCAGTGAGACTTGGTTAACTGCGGCAAAAGCAATGAACAAGCCTTGGTCTGAAAAGCTGCTTGAAGTTGAAGAAGAAATTCTGCGTTGCCTGCAAAGACTGCGTCAAATTGAAGAGGAAACTGGCCTGACAATTGAACAGGTTAAAGATATCAACCGTCGTATGTCTATCGGTGAAGCGAAAGCTCGTCGTGCGAAAAAAGAGATGGTTGAAGCGAACTTACGTCTGGTTATTTCTATCGCGAAGAAATACACCAACCGTGGTCTGCAATTCCTTGACCTGATCCAAGAAGGTAACATCGGGCTGATGAAAGCGGTTGATAAGTTTGAATATCGCCGTGGTTATAAGTTCTCAACTTATGCAACATGGTGGATCCGTCAGGCTATCACGCGTTCAATCGCCGACCAAGCTCGTACTATTCGTATTCCGGTTCATATGATTGAGACTATCAATAAATTGAACCGTATCTCTCGTCAAATGCTGCAAGAAATGGGTCGTGAACCATCGCCAGAAGAGCTGGCAGAACGCATGCTGATGCCGGAAGATAAAATACGTAAGGTCCTGAAGATTGCGAAAGAGCCAATCTCAATGGAAACCCCTATCGGTGATGATGAAGATTCACATTTAGGCGATTTTATTGAAGATACAACTTTAGAGCTGCCTTTAGACTCAGCAACGTCAGAAAGCTTACGTTCTGCAACTCACGAAGTGTTAGCCGGCTTGACGGCACGTGAAGCGAAAGTACTGCGTATGCGTTTTGGTATCGACATGAATACTGACCATACTCTTGAAGAGGTTGGTAAGCAGTTTGATGTTACCCGTGAACGTATTCGTCAGATTGAAGCGAAAGCACTGCGTAAACTGCGTCACCCAAGTCGTTCTGAAGTGCTGCGCAGTTTCCTTGACGAATAATCATTCATTATTCAAATAAACAAAAACACCTGCCTTGGCAGGTGTTTTTTTATGTATGCTATTTCGCTATTTTATATTTTAGCATTAAGCATAACGTAGCCATAATCGCGATTGCCCCGCCAAACATCGCCACATTAAACCCAGAAGCGAAAGCTGAACGCGTTAGCTGTTCAATTAGCAGCGATGGCATCGGTGCCGAGCGATGAATAAAATGTTCGATTTCTTGTGGAGAAAACAGACTATTCAGCCTGTCATCATGAAGTAATTGGCTCACTGCACGGTGTGTCATTAATGTTCCAAGCAATGCGATCCCCAATGTCATTCCCGTCTGCCGTAACGCATTCATCATCGCAGAGGCGATACCTGAATAGGCTCGCTCAACACTGGCCATCACCAAAGCACCAATGGCAGGTGTCGAAATCCCCATTCCAGCGCCTAGAACAAATAATATGATGGCAATTGGTAAATAATGGGTTTCAGAATTTACCAGCGTAAACAGCAATGAAGCGCACGCGATTAAAATAAACCCAACAATCATGAGATTGCGCACACTTAATAAGCGAGATAATTGACCAAATGAAAATGAGAATATCGCCATCGCGATAAACTCTGGCGCCATACGGAGACCTGCATCAAAAGCCCCCCATCCTTGACCCTTTTGTAAAAATAGGGCAATAAAAAATACATTGCTGTAGGTCGCAAAGCCGAGCGCAAAAGATGCCATATTATATTGAAAGAAAAAAGGATTCTTTTTAAATAGAAATAAAGGTAATAACGGTTTTTCAACCCGTGTTTCTAGCCATATAAAGGCTAAAGCCGTTATTAGAAAAATAATTAGAGCCCCCTGCGTTAAATAATTTCCCCATCCTTTATCCCCTGCTTCAATTAAAGCAAAAGTCACACTCCCTAATGCCACAATACTCAATAATTGCCCTAATGGGTCAAAAGCGGCCTTATCAGCATCAGCACTTTCATCTATGCCAATCCATCCTAATAATAAGGTCAGTAAACCAATTGGAATATTCATTAAAAATATGGTCGTCCAATCGAAAGTGTCAACCAAAAATCCCCCTAATATTGGGCCAATGATCAGCGAAAGTGCACTCACGGCCGACCAAATTCCAATGATCCTGATCCGCTCAATATCATTGCTGAACGCTTGTGTAATGATTGAAAGTGCACCAGGGATCAATGCCGCGGCAGCTATACCTTGAATAATGCGCCCAATGATTAATAACTGTGACGAGGTCGAAAATGCACAAATTACAGAACCTAACGTGAAAATAACTATCCCTATTAACCACACTTTTTTGCGCCCATATCGATCACTGAATGGACCAACAGAGAGGATCAATGCCGATAGGCACAATGCGTAAGCGTCAATAATCCACTGTAGCATTGAGAGACTCGCCCCCAGAGATCCACCAATGGCAGGGAGCGCTACATTCACGATGCTGATATCCAATGTCGCCATAAAGGTGCCTAAACACACGGCAAGGATCAAAAATAACCGTCTCATTTCATCTACCTCATCTTTGATTATTGGCAACATGATAGTATGCGACCGACCGACGGTCAATTAGAAATGAGAATGAATATCATTAAAAATAGTCAGTGAGTTTCGTATTCCCCATATAAAAAACGGCTTCATCAGCCGTCGTAAATTAATAAAAAGGAAAACTAATTATGTGAAACGGGAGTTTCATGCAAATATTCCCAGTAGCATTGACCATCAACGACTTGAATACAAACTGTTGATATCCTCACCGTTATTTTCCCTTCATTTTCCTGTCGTTCCTGGTATTGGAGCCAACATCGGTCGCCAGCTTCAAATAATGGAATAACCTCATCTGTCTTCGTTAGGAATGTAGGTTTTGCACCTACATTTTGGCTAAATAGCCCTGTGACTTCAGCTAAACCAATCCGCTGCCCACCGATTGTGACCATTTTAAAGTTTTGAGAAAAATAGGCTAATAATGGGGCGACACTTTTATCCCCATTGCGACCGGTAAAAACATCTTCAATTAATACATGTATATCGATAACACTTTGCAGTGCCTTTTGCATTAAATCACGCATTTATTTTTCCTTATTTACTGAAATTAATGAAAATAATCCAAGGATCGCAGCCACTAAAAACGTATATTGATAACTGAATAATTCATTCGAAAATGGCATTAAGCTAAAAATAGAAATTAAGACAACTGCACCAACGCTAAAAGCCACTTGGCGGTTGATATTCCACAGCACGCTACCTTGAAGTAAATCTTTATCTTTAAAATCCATCAATGCGCTGATTTGTGCTATGTTTGCACTTAGCCCTCCTCCCATGCCCATTAATAAATATGCCATGACCAATAAACTTAATTGCGTTGAACTTGACACCCAATAAAGTAAAAATATCCCCAAGCTATGCAGCAAAATACCAAGAGTAAATAAGTATTTTTTCCCTATACGGAAATAGAGCCGCCCACCGGAAACCATCGAGATAACAGCACCCGCGGCATATAACATCATAAATAAGCCCGTTTGCCCCGCATTAAAGCCTAAATTAGTTTGTAAGTTAAAAATATTCAGCAAATTTACCCCAGTAAAAATACCGGGCACCGCGTAATAAACAATAAAGGCATTACGTAGATTGCTATTTTTTAATAACTGAAAATTTAAAATAGGTTCACGGCATTTTTTGGCATAGTTTAGGTAAAAAACAAACACCACAACCGCACTCAAAAAACAGATAAGCGCCAATACAATATTGTGATAATCGTTATAAAGCGAAAACGAGAATAATAAGCAAAGTAAACTTATACTCACCATAATTAACCCTAAAATATCAGGTTTTTCCCGTGAGATTTTCCCATCATTCTGTATCCAGACCCAAGCAAGTACCGCCGTTAATAAAGAAAACGGTAAATTAGCATAAAAAACCCAATGCCAAGACCATGAATCAATAATTAAGCCGCCAAGCGCTGGTGAAAAGGCAGGTGCAATAAGCGCTACGGTCATAATTAATGTTGATATACGCTGACGATCATTATTAGGGAATAATGCAAAAACGAGCGCTTGTCCCACAGGAATTAATAATCCCCCCGCCATCCCTTGAATAAAGCGCCAAAAAATTAAGCTATAAATAGATTGGCTTGAACCGCTTAACCACACAGCGAGAGTAAAGAGCAGCATTGAATAACACAGTAATTTTTGGTTACCGAGTCGCCCAGCGCTCCACTGACTCATTGGCATGGCCAACACGAGTCCTAAAATATACGCATTGGCGACCCAAGCCACCTGCGATTGACTCGCCGAAAATGACGAGGCGATATCGGGCAGCGCAATGGCAGACATAAAAATATTAATACAATCAATGAAAAAACCGAGTAAGAACACGGTCGCAATTTTGTAGCGATAAGACATAAAACCCCTCCGGCGACAAAGAGTAAGGATTAGTGCTTTCTTTGTCGATGCAAGAGAAGTAAACTTATTGTTTAATAAAACAGAACAATAAATTTCATTATGCAAAGAAATCTCAAAAAAATTATTAGCTTTCTTCAAGTCGTAGATTCAGGCTCTTTTACCAAGGCTGCCGATATTCTAGGACTTAGCCGTTCAATGGTCAGTGTGGATATCAAACAATTAGAAACTGAGTTGAATGTGAGTTTATTAACGAGAAATACCCGCAATATCGCCCTCACCGAGGTTGGGAAACACTTTTACGAAGACTTTAAACATATTCAAAGACAAATTGATGAGGCCTTTGAAAAAAGCCAAAATTTAGGCACTAATCTTTCCGGCTTATTGCGTTTTTCATCAACCAGTGAATTTGGTCAACGTTTTATTCTCCCATTACTTCCTGAATTTTGTCGCCTTTATCCTAAGTTAAAATTACAGTACTCTGTTAATTCCTCTCTCGATGATTTAATTACTGAAAAATTGGATGTGTCCATTCGCCTTGGTAATTTAAAAAGTTCATCACTTAAAATGAAAAAACTGGGTGAATATAATATTTACTTGGTTGCCAGCCCTGAGTTTATTCAAAAAAAACCAATTAATCAGGTCGCTGATCTTGCACACGTACCTTGGGTCTGTCATTCACTGCTAAATTGGCAAGATACACAATATTTTATGCAAAATAGCCAAGGTGAAAAATTCAGCATCCCCTCAGTGACAAGCCAATATGAGTCCAATTCAGCGGCAGTGATCCAGCAAATGGTGTTGGCATCTTTAGGTGTCGCTATTTGCCCAGCTTGGTTAGTCGATGAAGATATAAAAGAAAAACGTTTAGTTCGCGTGCTTCCTGACTACCATTTACCCAAGCAAAATATTCAATTACTTTACCCAAACACCTCTGTTTTACCCGCCAAAACACGTACTTTTATTGATTACTTGGTTGATAAATTGATTGTTTAAATAATCTATTACAACAAATAATTGACTCATTGGATAATCAAAAAATGACGCATAATCTGTATGCCATCCATGGCATAATCACCGACATTATTTCTTCGATGCTAAATAATCCTGTAACGTTCCTTCTGGTTTTTTCTTGCAAAACTCAACAATTTGAGGAACTTCTGTAATACTCTTTTCGGTCAAAGCAACATAATCGCCACCTTTAAATTGCGTATCTTGATTTGTTACCCATAATGCAACGGGAGCCCAACTTTGAGGATCTAAGTTAATAAATTGCTGGCATGTCATATTTTCAGGTGTGACAGTACTTTTCACCTCAGCCATTGAATTAAATGAAATAGCAGAGATTGCAAATAATACACTAGACATAATAATTTTTTTCATTATAAACCTCGTCGAAAAAATAAAATTATATAATTATACCGCAAGATATTATTATCATAATATTTATATGGAGCATACAATCTAATTTTGATAGTTTAATTAGTACGATATAAAAAAGATTTAAAAAATAAATAAAAAATAGAAGTTAACAGAGTACACTTTATTCAATCATCATATTATGAATAAATAACTTTATTAAAACCCTACCAATAATGAGTAATTATCAATATATCATAATAACTTAACTTGCATTTGCACATGGATTTCCATGAGTTAATTAACAAAAAAATGAATAAATCAAAGAGACCAAGATTACAACGATAAAGTAAATAAACGTCTTTTACCAATCAGAATATTTTCAAAGTTTATAACTGAATAACAAAGGCTGGTGTATTAGACGTAGAAGCTCATTACTTTTATTAACAAGATAAAAAAGAAACTAAATTTTGTGCTAGCGATGCTGGCTAACACAAAATTAAACGTGACAATAGCTTATAGTGTCACCCAAAACACACCATCTGATTGCAATTGGGTAAACTGCTTTTGGAAGTCAACTAAGTTTTGCTCAGGATTTAACGTACTAAATGTCTCGGGGTGCATAAATTTTGCCATCGCTTCAATGGCAAATATGTTCATCGGGCTATTATAAAAGTTATGGTAAATGGCCATTACCCGCTTTTCCTTAACCGACGTTAATGAAGAGATCCCCTGCCTATCCACTAATACAGCCAGTTGCTTCTTAGCATCTGACTTATTTGCACGATATCCTAGGCTGACCGCAATGGAGCGGCGATTGAAGTTGTGCCAATCTGCTCCTGTTAAGAAATAAAACTCAGGATTTAATGTAATAATATTCTCAATAGAACTTTCAGCCCCCTTTGCCGGGAAACTATCTCCAACAAGGTTATTTCCTCCAGCTAATGACGCTAAAACACCATAACCTGATCGCCCATAAAGCTGGCAGCAGTTGTCGGCAAATAGACCTGCGTTGGCTTCAATTAACACGGAAGGGAATGGCGGGATCAGTTGGGCGCTTATTGCGTTAAGTTTTTCTTGGTAAAGTGTGGCAAACTGAGTGGCTCTTTCTTGCGTACCTAATAGTTTCCCTAATAATAAAATACTTTTTGGGGTATTTTTCACAATATCCATGCGAAAATCGATAAATACCACTTGGATCCCCGCGGCTTCAAGCTGCGGCAACATTTGACTATCACGCATCGCACCATAGTTGGCTTTATGCATGATGATCACTTCAGGAGCCAACTCAATCAGTTTTTCCACTGGCAACCCTGCTTCACGGGTTTTCTTTAGCGTTGGAATTTTGGCGAGTTCTGGCAATACTGTAAAATATGCCTCTTTTAGGTCAGGCGCATACTGGGTTAACGAATCACTCCACCCTGTAATGCGAGAAATCCCCGTTTTACCCGCAGCAATATCTATCGGCAAAATATCACGGCTATCCACTAAAAAAAGTTTTTCGACAGGAAGATTAACCGTCACCTCACGACCTTGTAAATCGGTGATCACTGTTGGTGTTTTCGCCTGCCCCCAAAAGCTTAGTAAGCATAGTAATCCTGTGAGAAATAATTTCATGGGATATCATCTACCTTAATTTTAAACGAATTCGGTATGAATAAAGCCACTATTACGTGGCTTTGTCTCATCGGCTAATACAACAAATTAGAATGTCACGCTGTAATTAAGCGCAAAGGTTCTGCCACGACCTTTGTAGTCATACAGGTCTGCCGCACCGTATTTGGGGCTGTATAAATTCTGTGCTCGCTGTCCCCAAATGGTGGAGTAGTTTTTATCCAGTAAGTTTTCAACAGCAAAGCTCACTTTACCCACTGGAAGCATGTAACTACCTAATAAATCAACGGTATTATAACCATCCAGTTTTTTACCCGCAGCATCTGTTAGGTCAAATGTTTGCTGGCTCTGTAAACGCAGTGACCAATCATTCGGCTCCCACCCCACATAAACGTTAACTTTCGATGGGCTTGCAAAGTCAACACTCCATTTTTCCCAGTGTCCATCGACTTTGGTTTCTGACTTTTGCAGGTTAAAGTTACTCCCTACGTTCCAGTCTGAATCGTCAAAGAAGTAATCAATGGCCCCTTCTACCCCATAAATGCGGCGTTTGTCGGTCTTCATATAGATGGTCATGTCATCTTTATTAATACCGTAGCTTCTATCAGATAAGGAATAGTAAGTGGCAACTTGGGTACGCAAGTTCTCACCAGTGTAACGCCAACCTAATTCAAAGGAGTTAACCTTAATCCCTTTAACTTTAGTATCGTTAATATTAACGCTTTTTTTCAGGTGATAATGACCATTAGCATCTGGGGTCTTTGCATAATCACCTGTGCCATAATATTTAGCAATGTCAGGAATTTCAAAGCCTTGAGAGAAATTAAACCAGGTTTGTTGCTCTTCCGTTAGGTTAACTAATAGCCCTGCATTAAACAGTAAATTGTTATAATCTGTTTTCCCACCAGGCACCGCATCTGCAGATTTTCCCTTGCCGTTCGCAATGGCTTCTTGCTGTGCATAGCCAACAAAATCATCCACTTTATTTTCCGTATATTGGTACCGTACACCACCGCTTAAGGTGAACATCGGCGTGATGTCATAGCTGCTTTGTAAGAATGTCGCCATGTTCGTGGTGGTATAACTTGGATAACGGCCTATTTGGAACGCTTTGGTAAGATCCATTCCCCCTGATTGTTTCGCGCGCTCCAAATCAAAAAACATTTGGTTTGCACGAAATTGTTCATGCTCCGCATCCACACCATAAGTTAACGTCAGTTCATCAAGGGGTTGGCTATTAAATGTCAGCTTAGTGCCATAGAAATTGGTTTTTTGATCTGATGAACTGATACTCGTCACATCGTTGTCTGTGAGAGTTGGGAATGGGTAATATTTTTGTGATTCATCACGGTAGTAAGCCTGCGCAACAAAATCTTGCCCAAACATATCGGCATTTGAATATTGCAAATTAAGCAGGTTACGCTCTGTTCCCGGTAAACGATCTGAACTTAATTTACCACTGTTATAAGCCTTCCCCTCCCCCTTCACCGCAGAAAAATCTTTTCCTAAATACAGGCCGTGCTTACCGTCGGATTCACTTTTATAGTGCTGATAAGTTGCTTGAACCTGCTGTGTTTCATTAACTTTGATTGTCCCTGATGCCATCACATCAAGACGATCGGAAAATTGTAACCCTGTTTGGGTATTATCAATATTAATCGCATCACCTTTGCCATCATACCAACCACCATAACGTTGGTACGCTACAGCAACACGACCATGTGCATTTTCATTGCCTCCACTTACCGCCGCAGCGACATTTTCATCGTGATCTTTACCGTTATTAAAACCTGTTTTTCCACCTAATTGCAGGGAAACTTGTTTTTCTTCTTGGCCTTTTTTCGTCACAATATTAATTAAACCACCGCTACTGCCCCCACCGTACATCGCCGTTGCGCCCGAAATAACTTCAATGTGGTTAATATTAAACGGATCAATAGAATCTAATTGGCGACTATCACTACGAGAGGAATTGAGGCGTACTCCATCGACCATCACTATCATTGAGCGTCCACGCATATTCATGCCATAGTTTGTACGCCCTTGGCCACTCACGCTCATACCGGGAATTAACTGAGATAAAATATCTTTTAACTCTTTTCCACCTTCTGCCTGTTGCTCAATTTCAGCGTTGTCAATCACCCAGGTGGTTTGCGCCATTTCTGAAACCGTTTTATAACCGCGAGTTGCAGAAACAGTGATTTTTTCTTCTTTGTTATCGGTGGCAAACACCGAGGGAGAAATAAAAGGCAACAAGCAAGGGGAAAGCATAAAAAGATGTTTTATTTTCATTCGGTCAAAACCTTTAAATATCATTATTAATACTATTGTTATCAGCGCCAAAACCAATAACGAGACATGACTAAATCATCGCGAACTATATCGATGAAAAATTATTCGCAATAGTAACTGATAATCATGTTAGATATAAGAATTATTATCATTATATTGTAAAATAAAAGAATATTTGTGTTAGGTCTGATTTATGCGTATTAATACGTAGAATTGAAGACAATTATTTATTTTCATGCTTTGTCGTTAAGGTTGTGGCGGATCAATAGGGCTGTGCCCCACGTTATTAAACTAATACGCCGCAGGCCTTGCCCTTTCTGTAACCTCAGTAATAGCACGACTAATAAGATGGTTTCCCTGCCCTTTGCCAAAAACAAGAAATAAGTTGGATTTGACCAATATTATTGGAATTAAATTTCGGATAGTTATTCTATTGTAAAAAAGGATGTCTATTTGGAATAGCATTTCAGATTTAAATGTTTTATTAATTATAAAAACTTTGCTTTAGAAACTCGTGCGATGAAAAGAGAAAGTTGCATATTGAAATTTTAAATGGGTTAGCAACACACCAATAAGATTTTTAGTGAATTAAACAATAAACAAAATACGTTATTTCCAGTTCGTTTATTTTTAATATAATAAATTAATCAATATAATTTCTTTCAATAAAAACGGTAACTTCTTTTTTATTGAAAAATCAGCAAGATAAGTTGCCCCTCAAAATATACGATACTGGTTATCGTCCAAATATGAATGACTTGTTTGATATCGTTGTCTGCATCATCCGAGCCTTAAATTTGCCAGAAAGCGTCTCATCATGCTTACTTGTTTAACCGCTGTCTATAATGTGGCGGTAATTGTACTGTCTAAAGTCATAACTGATGTACATACCTTTTCAAGTAACGCCTTGTTATGGCTAAAAATAATCATCCCTAACGGGCGTTCTTCAGACAGTTGAATAAGCTGTTGCCAGATATTCTTTTGTAAGTGTGCATCCAATTGGGCGGTAATTTCATCGGCGATTAAAATTTGTGTTCGTGGGTCAAGGGCTCGTAATAAGGCGATCCGCGCCAATTCTCCCCCAGATAACTCGTTTGGCCGCCGCGCTAACCATTGCGGTTGAATGGAAAACCGTTCTAACCAATCTGCATCGGGTTGCCATGCATCGCGTAAGCTCGCGCCTACGGAGCGGTAAGGGTTAAAGCTTTTTTCAGGGTGCTGAGGAACAAGCTGGATTGGGCAATAACCTTGTTTCGGGAGGTGTTTTCCTGCAAATAAAATAGTGCCACCTGTGGGGACTTGCCACTGGGCTAAAACCCGGCCAAGGGTTGTTTTACCAAAACCACTGGGGGCAGAGATACCAAGGCGCTCATTAGGTGCCAGGGAAAAATCAAAGTCTTGCCACAGGACTTTTCCCCCTTGCTCAATGCGTAGGTTTTTAACCACTAAAATCGGTTCGATATTACTCATTTCATTGCCATAAATTGATGTTCTGGCAATGCATTCCATAAGGATTGCAGCCATGTTCCCCCGCCACCTTGCTTTAAAGTTTGGCTACTCAATACCTCTTCTAGCGCACCATTACGCAGTAACGCGATGCGGTCAGCAAAGCGTACCGCCATCGATAAATCGTGAGTAACCCATAAAATTCCGCGTCCATCACGGCAAAGGGATTTCATATTCTCAAGCAATTGCAACGCATGTTCATCATCCAACCAAGACGAAATTTCATCCGCTAGGATATATTCTGCTCGTGATAACGTGGCACTGCTGGCTAATACCCGCTTTGCCATGCCGCCTGACAGTTGGCTAGGATAGCGACTCACCAAACTTTCTTGCAAATTATATTGTTGAAGATGGCGCGCCACATCATGCATTTTAATGTGCTGACCACTCAGTACTGCCGCCCGCTCAAGCTGAGGGCCTATTTGAATTAAGGGATTTAGCGCACTAACGCCTTGAGGGATATAGCATAAAGCGTTACCACGGTGCTGTGGTTTGTTTTTCTCCGTCAGCGCATTACCATTTAGCCGGATGTCCCCTTGGCAACGCATATTATCCGGTAGCAAGCCAAGAACACTTTGTAATAACAAGCTTTTTCCTTCTCCGCTTCCTCCCACCAGCGCCACCATTTCCCCCGGCTGAACATCAAGGGTAATATCTTGCAGTAACGGTGACCATTGTTTGCGACCTAACCAACGAAATTTCGCTACATCAATCGTGAGGTTCTCTAAACTCAACATGTTGCCCCCTTCAGCCACAGTTGAGCGGCGGCTTTTGCAAACTGGTCAAATAATAATACCAACCCCATCAGGGCAACACCGGGGAAAACCACTAACCACCATGCCCCAGTACTGAGATAGCGTAATGCATCAGACAATAAAATGCCTAAAGATGGTTCATGTGGCGATAAGCCAAATCCGAGAAAACTCAGTGCCGCACTATGGAGTACCGCATGCGGAAACATCAATAAAGTGCCTACCATCCACTGCGGTAGGATCATCGGTAAATAATGGTAACGCCAGCGGTAAATTGCACTATTGCCAATTCGTTGGGACAACATAATGTAATCTGCTTGCTTCAATCTCAGTAGCTCGGCACGCAAAATAAGGGTCAGTTTAGGCCAATGGGTAAGGGCGACGGCCCAGATCACCCCCATTTTTCCACCGCCTAACGTAAAGCAAATCAATACCAGCAGCAAAAGATGCGGCAATGCCAATAGCGCATCGATCACACCGCGCACAGCGTAATCCATTACTTTACTCACGGAAGATAACCCCGCCATCACCAAGGCAATAAAGCCACTGGATATCGCAGCAATCAAGCCAATTTGTAAGCTGGTCGCCACCCCCTGAAACGTTCTGTCGAAAAGGTCACGGCCTAAATTATCTGTGCCAAATAAGTGTGCCCAAGAGGGGGCAAGCCGCCTATCTAACAGGTTCATCTCAATATCCATTGATGACAACCACACGGCATAACCCGCTAAAATAACCAATAAGGTGAGCGAGATGATTAATTTAATTAAGGCGCGATTCGGGTTGTAAGTCATGCGTCTCTCATCACTCCCTTGTTCACCTTTTTCAGTAAGGTATCAGCGATAGTGTTACTGAAAAAAATCAAGGTGGCACACAGCATCACAATGCCCATCAACAATGGTATATCTCCCCGCAACCCTGCATCAATCGTCGCTTGCCCCAGCCCTGGATACGCAAACACTTTTTCCGCAAGTAGCGCCCCACTAAGCAACTCCCCGACAGACGCAAATTGCAAACAAATGGCCGGGGTAATGGCATGTTTAAGCACATGAAAACCTATCATCGACCAACCTTTATCCCCCTGCGCTTGGGCGTAATGAATAAATTCGCTATTCATGACTTCCATCACTTTTGCACGAGTGTGCAGGGCAATATTCCCCACCCCCAGCATTCCTAATGCGATCACTGGTAATATAAGATGGTGGAGTTTTTGGGACAATGTGGCTGTATCTTCATCTAAACCAATCGGCCATGCGCAGCAAATCGGCGCCCATTGCAATGATACAGCAAATAATGAAAGCAGCAGTAATCCAACCCAGAAAACCGGGATAGATGCTAAAAGATAACTGAGGGTTGAAATAAGTTTATCTGGCCAGCGGTTGAGATAACGCCCCGCCACTAAGCCTAGCGCAAAACCCACTATCCCCGAAAAAAGCCAAGAACAGATAAGCAGCGCTAACGAGGGAACAAGACGATCCGCTATCACTTGTACAACAGGGGTGTTGTACAACATGGAATAGCCCATATCCCCTTGTAATATTTGTGAAAACCAGCGCCAAAATTGCACCCATAGAGGCTGGTCAAGCCCCCACCGAGCCGCAATCAATGCATACTGTTCAGGGGGGACATGCAATAAATCATTACCAATATAGGCTTTTATTGGGTCGATGGGTGAGTAGCTTAACAGGATAAAGATCCCCGCTGCCGTCACGGTCAACAAACAGATAAAACGCAATAAAAGCCCGAGTGCGGTTCGCATTACTGGCAGGTCCATGCCCATTCATCAACATTATTTAATACTGACCAAGAGCCGTGAATTTCTGGCGCGCTGGTGCCTAAATCCACACAGTTATTCAATAAATAAATATGCTGCAAATTCATTAACCAAGCCCAAGCTGCATCCCCTTTAATGCCTACCCCTGTTGTGCCATTCCAATCCACTTTTTGCCATAATGGGATAGCTGCATCTTGGTCTGGTTGGCGTAATGCTTCCTCAATTAATTCATCTACCGCCGCATTCTGATAATAACCAGGGTTATAGAAACCCACTCCTGCGGCTTTGCTACTGTAATTATGGACAATTTCCATTGGGTCTAAGCTGCCCCAGCCAAACAAAGTAGGATTGGCATGCATATGGCGCTCAACAGTTTCCCAACTGCCTGACTTTAAATCCATTTCAATACCAATAGGTTTTAAGCTTGAGCGTATAGCTTGGGCTAAATCACGGCGCGTGGTATCGCCACTGGCATACCATAGCGTCAATTTTGCCACTTTACCGTCTTTTTCACGCAAGCCATCTTTATTCAGTTTCCAGCCGGCCTCTTCTAAAATAGCTTTCGCTTTTTCAATATCGCCATCTTTAAAGGCTGAATCAGGGTTATTCCACGGTAACCCAGCTACGCCGGTATAAGCGGGGACAGCAAAACCTTCAAGCACAGATGCCGCTAATAATTTACGGTCAAAAGCGTAGTTAATTGCCTTACGTACCGCAATATCAGAGGTAATATCATTCCCCACAGGGTTACCCTGCGCATCTTTTCCTCCCGCAGGTGGGATAGGGAAAGAGATACCGCGATTTTCTACGCTATAACGCTCCACTAATTTCATATTGTTGACATTATTAGCATTGGCAGCCACGGCTGCCGGAATACGGACAATTTCCAATTGGTTACTTTGCGCCGCAGCAAATGCTGCATCTTCATCAAGGAAGACGAAAACCATTTTATTGAAGTCATTTTTCGGTCCGGCATAGTATGGGTTTTGCTCAACAATTAATTGTTGCCCCGGCTGAAAAGCCACTAAGCGATATGGTCCCGCGCCAATGGGGTTATGTGCATAGGTTTTTGCATCGTATTTATCCGCACAAACAATCCCTAAAGAGCCCAACACATTAATAAAGGTACTTTGCGGGGAAGATAAGGTCATTTTGACGGTTAATGGGTCGATTTCCTCTGCTTTTGCAAAGTTCCCCATATCCACTTTTCCCCCGCTTGCAGCGGCATTATTGTAGGTAAACACCACATCTTTTGCGGTTAACGGTGAACCATCTGAAAATTTTAAGCCTTTTTTTAGTGTTAATGTCCACTCCTTCCCATCGGCATTATGTTGGTAGTTTTCCAGCATGTAGCTGTGCCATGAAAGGTCGGCTTTTTGTTTGAGTAATGGGCTGTGTAACAGAAGATAACTGCCATGGCTCCACCCGAGCATCGGGTCAAAACCTTCGGTAGGTTCGGCACCAATGGCTAGACGTAATGTTTGTGAGTGAGCCGGTTCTGCGGCTTGTGATGATAATGTCAGTCCCATTAAACACATGGCCGCGATCATTTTTTTAATCATACATCCCTCGATAGTGTGGTTTTATTTTTATCACTGAATAAAAATGAAACATCATCAGGCAGTTAATAGTTTTGATGACGATTAATTGCCGCTATTGGTGAGATATTCACTGTGCGTAGAGTAGCAAGGTTTAGTTATATTAAATTTTAAACTACTCTTTCTAGGTGCTATATCAATAGAACTTCAAATTTAATGAATAATTGGTAAAAACTCAGCCTCTCTTTGATTTGTCTTAATAAATCAAAAAGTCAATTCTGCTCTTTCGCTTTTTTATCAAATTCAGTGGGCATTGCATTTGAGGATAAATCGGTAATAAAAGACGGGTCATTAGAGCGTCTTGATTGCAGCCGAAATTGCGATGGCGTCATGGCGTATTTTTTCTTAAATACATCGCAGAAATAGGCATTACTACCAAACCCACAACGGTGGCTAATTTGAAACACAGAATAATTTGAAAACGTTAAATAATTCAGTGCCATGCCCATTCTCACATCCAATAATAATTGGCGGAACGATACCCCTTCTCGGCTAAGGTGCCTACGCAAAGTGGATGGCGTAGTAAATAATGCCTTCGCCACATCCTCTAAATGCCATTTTTTCTGGGGTTCTTGGGTAATTAAATGGGTAATGGCTTGGTTTTTCGGCTCATCATAGTTAAAACGAAAAATATTGAGAATATCCACGCCCGCTTGGTATATCGCCATTAAAATAAAGTACAGGCTTTGCTTCATTAACAATGCTTCTTGGGACTGGCTTTGTTTTTTTAATGGCAAGCATTGTTGAAGTAAACTGAAATTATCGCTAACTGTTTCAGGGGTTATCACATGAAACGCGGGAATATGACTTGTCAGTGGCGCCCCTGACTTCATCAGTGTTTTTAATAATAAGAAAACGGATTCTAATTCGGGATCCGTAATCGATAATGTATGCAACTCAATCGATTGATTATGTGCGCATTCAATATTGCATGAAATTTGGCTGTATTTTGGCATAATTAATGTCAAACCAGACTGAATATCAATGGATTGGCCATTAATCACTATATTCCCTTTCGCCCCTTGTAGCATGGCTATCATTGCGCTTTCAATGTAAAACGCTTTTAACACCATTTGGCTTGATGAAAGAAAATATTTATATTCCATAATCTCAATAAACTTTGGTCAAAGTCAGAAATCATCCGCTAGAAAAAGCGGGCTGATAGGCAAACAGAAATACAGCTATTCAGATAAATAGCAACTAATCATGCCAGTTGATAGCTTCTGCAAGCTCGCTTGAATGCGGCTCAGAATATAGTCCTGTTAAGCTAAAATCGCAATATAGAGATCCGTTCATTTTTTACTGTTATTTTATGCATTGTGCGTTTTTCTAAATAAAATGCTATTTAATTGAAAGGTAATTTTCGATACAAGGTGTAAAATCGCGCGGCAGAAGAATACAAAGCTAAACCCGTTATCGTAGATAATTATTTTTTTGTGTTCATTCACACCCTACCCTACTTGCATAGCTTATACTGGCTAAAACCTAAACCGTTTGGTAAAGGATTAGCGCGTATTATTCATTGCCTGATTTGCAGGAGAAAGTATGTCTGAGTTTTCAGGATCAGGTTGGTTAGCTGAAATCTTTTTACGCTATGAACTCAAACGGGGTGTCACGCGCCTAACCGATAAGCACCATATCGGTCCTTTAATGGTGCAAAGGCCATTTTACCCTGAGCAAGGAGTTGCTCACACCTATTTACTTCACCCCCCAGGTGGTGTGGTGGGTGGAGATAAGCTACTGATTAATATTGACGTGCAGCCAAACGCGCATTCACTGATCACCACCCCTGGTGCCAGCAAATTTTATCGAAGTGCAGGCGGCGTCGCACATCAAATACAGAATTTAACCGTCGCCGCCGATGGTTTTTTAGAATGGCTACCCCAAGAAAATATTTTTTTCCCTGATGCGCAGGTTCGCCTCGAAACTCATATCCGAGTCGCCGCGTCGTCAAAATTTATCGGTTGGGAAATACAGTGCTTAGGTCGTCCTGTTTTAGGAGAGTGGTTTGACAATGGCGATATACGTGGGCGCTTTAATTTTTATATTGATAATACACTCACGCTCACTGAATCCCTATTTATCGATGGCACACAGAAACAATCAGCCGTCATGGGAGAGTTTCCAATGATGGGATCGATGTATATTTACCCGGCTAATGATGAATTAAAAGCGCAAATTCAACAGTATTTCAATACGTTTTTACCCCCAACAGAGAGCCCTATTGAGTATGGGGTAACGGATGTGGATGGCATTTTAGTATTGCGATTATTAGGGACTCAAACTGAGCCGATGATGGCTTGCTTTGCCCATATTTGGCAAACCACTCGGCAGTATTGGCTAGGTTATTGCCCTGAACTTCCCCGCATTTGGGCAACATAAATTTTTCGTTTTAGGAGCAAAAATGGAACTCACCCCAAGAGAAAAAGACAAGTTATTGCTTTTTACCGCAGGCCTTGTTGCTGAAAGGCGCTTAGCTCGTGGATTAAAACTGAATTATCCTGAAGCTGTTGCCCTGATAAGCTGCGCCATTATGGAAGGAGCACGCGATGGGAAAACTGTCGCCCAATTAATGAACGAAGGCAGAACGGTGCTCAGTGCAGATCAAGTCATGGAAGGCGTGCCTGAAATGATCAAAGACATTCAAGTGGAATGCACATTCCCTGATGGTACAAAACTGGTATCCATTCACGACCCAATTGTATAGGTGGCAATATGATCCCCGGTGAAATTAAAGTCAATCAGGCGTTAGGTGACATCGAGCTGAACGCGGGTCGTGAAACCAAAACCATTCAAGTGGCGAATCATGGTGATAGACCGATCCAAGTCGGTTCCCATTACCATTTTTATGAAGTGAATGACTTCCTGAAATTTGAACGCGACGGCACGCTCGGTTTTCGTTTAAACATCCCTGCGGGCATGGCGGTACGTTTTGAACCCGGTCAAAGCCGCACTGTTGAGTTGGTGGCATTTAGTGGTAAACGGGAAATTTACGGTTTCCATGGCAAAGTCATGGGTAAATTAGAGAGTGAGAAATAACCATGAAGACAATCTCACGGCAAGCGTATGCTGATATGTTTGGTCCAACTCAAGGGGATCGCGTACGTTTAGCGGATACAGAACTGTTTTTGGAAATAGAAAAAGACTTCACCACTTATGGGGAAGAAGTCAAATTTGGCGGCGGCAAAGTGATTCGCGACGGTATGGGTCAAAGCCAAGTGACCAGCGACCAATGCGTCGATGTGCTGATCACCAATGCCATTATTTTAGACCATTGGGGGATCGTCAAAGCAGATATTGGCATCAAAAATGGCCGTATCGCGGGGATTGGTAAAGCGGGTAACCCTGACGTACAACCGAATGTCGATATCGTGATTGGTCCCGGAACGGAAGTGGTCGCGGGTGAAGGAAAAATTGTCACCGCTGGAGGTGTCGATACCCACATCCACTTTATTTGCCCACAACAAGCCGAAGAAGGGTTAGTTTCTGGGATCACCACCTTTATTGGCGGTGGAACAGGTCCAGTTGCTGGTACTAACGCCACCACGGTCACTCCCGGTATTTGGAATATGTACCGCATGTTAGAGGCCGTGGATGAACTGCCCATTAACGTGGGGCTATTTGGTAAAGGGTGTGTTAGCCAGCCCGAAGCCATTCGTGAACAAATTACCGCAGGGGCGATTGGCCTAAAAATTCACGAAGACTGGGGGGCAACCCCGATGGCGATCCACAACTGCTTGAATGTCGCCGATGAAATGGACGTGCAAGTAGCCATCCACTCCGACACGCTAAACGAAGGCGGCTTCTACGAAGAAACAGTAAAAGCCATCGCGGGACGTGTGATCCACGTGTTCCACACAGAAGGTGCAGGTGGTGGCCATGCCCCTGACGTGATCAAATCCGTTGGGGAGCCCAATATTTTACCGGCCTCGACTAACCCAACAATGCCATACACCATCAATACAGTGGACGAACATCTGGATATGTTGATGGTGTGCCATCACCTTGACCCATCAATTCCTGAAGATGTGGCTTTTGCTGAATCGCGCATTCGTCGTGAGACCATTGCCGCAGAAGATATTCTGCATGACATGGGCGCAATTTCCGTTATGTCCTCAGATTCCCAAGCCATGGGACGCGTGGGCGAAGTGATTATGCGCACATGGCAATGTGCCCATAAAATGAAATTGCAGCGCGGTACGATGGCTGGTGATACCCCAGACAGTGACAATAACCGCATTAAACGTTATGTCGCGAAATATACCATCAACCCAGCCTTAGCCCATGGTATTGCTCATGAAGTTGGGTCGATAGAGAAAGGTAAATTAGCGGATATTGTCCTATGGGATCCGGCCTTTTTTGGTATCAAACCAGCACTTATCATAAAAGGTGGCCTTGTGGCCTATGCGCCAATGGGGGATATCAACGCGGCAATTCCAACACCTCAGCCTGTACACTACCGCCCTATGTTTGGCGCACTAGGTAAAGCTAAATACCAGACGTCGATGATTTTTATGTCAAAAGCAGGAATCGATGCTGGCGTCCCCGAAAAGCTTGGCTTACAAAGCTTAATTGGTCGTGTTGAAGGTTGCCGTAATATTAGCAAGGCATCCATGATCCACAATAGCTATGTGCCACATATTGAGCTCGACCCTCAAACCTATATTGTGAAGGCCGATGGCGTTCCATTGGTATGTGAGCCAGCCACTGAGTTGCCAATGGCACAACGTTACTTTTTATTCTGACCCCATTAAGAACCAGAAAATGAAAAAATTTATTAAAGTTGTTTCACCAGAACAGCCGGTAGAAACTGCATTATCTTTGTGCTTAACCATGGATGAGCGCACTAAAAGCCGTTTAAAAGTCACCTTAAGTGATGGGCAAGACGCAGGGTTATTTTTACCCCGTGGTACCATTTTAAAAGAAGGGGATCTTTTAGCGACAGAAGACGGTGAACTGGTCACGGTGATCGCCGCAAAAGAGCAAGTTTCCACCGTTTACAGCGACGATCCTCTATTACTGGCACGGGTTTGCTACCACTTAGGTAACCGCCATGTGCCTTTGCAAATTGAAGCAGGCTGGTGCCGTTATTTTCACGATCATGTTTTAGATGATATGGCGCGTGGATTAGGCGCAACCGTCTGCGTGGGTTTGGAAAAATATCAACCTGAACCGGGGGCATACGGCGGATCATCGGGGGGACATCACCATCATCATCACCACGATGATCACCATCACTAATCAGATCTTGGGAGTGTATCGATGTTAGCGGATTTGCGTTTATACCAATTAGTCAGCCCATCCTTACCAGTGGGGTCATTTACTTATTCCCAAGGGTTGGAATGGGCAATAGAAAAAGGCTGGGTGACGACACCCGAAACCCTTGCTAGCTGGCTAACGGCACAAATGACTCACGCAATCGCAACATTGGAACTCCCTGTTCTACGCCAAATTCACGCCAATCTTTCACGTTCCGATTGGCAGCAAGTGGCTTATTGGTGTGACTTTATGATTGCCAGCCGTGAAACCAAGGAACTTCGCCAAGAGGAGCGCCAGCGAGGCATTGCATTTGCCCGCTTACTACCCCAACTGTCAATTGAGCTTGATGCCACGACATTAGCGTGCGTAAAAAAAACACAATTAATGGCTTTTGCCCTTGCCGCCACTCATTGGGATATTGACCTTGAAAAGCTGTGCACGGCTTACACTTGGGGCTGGCTAGAAAACACCGTGATGTCTGGCGTGAAACTTATCCCACTGGGTCAAAGTGCGGGGCAGCATATTTTGTTTACCCTTGCCGAATACGTTCCTGAAATTGTGGCGCAATCAGCCACGCGCTCAGTGGAGGATATCGGTAGTTTTACACCTGCACAAATCATTGCCAGCAGTCGGCATGAAACCCAATACACTCGACTTTTTCGTTCATGAGAAAATAGACAATGCAAGAATATAACCAACCCCTGCGAATTGGTGTCGGTGGCCCTGTTGGTTCAGGAAAAACCGCCCTATTAGAAGTGTTATGTAAAGCGATGCGTGATACCTACCAAATTGCCGTCGTAACCAATGATATTTACACCCAAGAAGATGCCAAAATCCTCACTCGTGCCGAGGCATTAGACGCCGACCGCATTATCGGGGTTGAAACGGGCGGCTGCCCACACACAGCTATTCGTGAAGATGCATCCATGAATCTTGCGGCTGTTGAAGAGCTGGCGATGCGCCACAAAAATCTGGATATCGTGTTTGTGGAAAGTGGCGGCGATAACCTGAGCGCCACATTCAGCCCAGAGCTGGCGGACTTAACCATTTATGTGATTGACGTGGCGGAAGGGGAAAAAATCCCCCGTAAAGGCGGCCCGGGTATTACCCATTCCGATTTACTGGTGATCAATAAAATCGACCTCGCGCCGTATGTAGGAGCATCACTGGAGGTGATGGAAGCCGATACCGCCAGAATGCGCCCAGTAAAACC
The DNA here is from genome assembly GCF_041075285.1 of Providencia rettgeri. Lineage (NCBI taxonomy): Bacteria > Pseudomonadati > Pseudomonadota > Gammaproteobacteria > Enterobacterales > Morganellaceae > Providencia > Providencia rettgeri. Next base: position 2,717,227 of record NZ_CP163512.1, read on the forward strand.
CTATGTTTTTACTAACTTAAAGAAACAAGTGGGTTTGGAAACTATTATCGAGTTTATTATCGATAAAGGCATGTTGAGGCGTTAGCCCCCCTCCCTGCCGTGTAGGTTTTCAAATAGGTGTGTGCTCTTCCCACAAATAGGATGCCTCCATGATGAAAACCTACACTGCTGCTGTAAAAACTATGCAATATTCTGCAATTGCTGTAATAAGTACCTATTTTTATCACCATATACAATGAGCTGATGATGAGGAGACTCACAAACCAGCGACAGCGCCACTACATGACGCGCTATGCCTCCTTGGCCTAATAATGCGTCAATGTCATAAAAATGTTCAGATAACTGTGTTATCCCCTGCCTCGCATAGTTTTCGACAAATTTTCCTTTCTCATTATCCCTCACGCCACAGTGCCAAACCCCGACTAGCTGCTCACCAGAAGATTGAAAGTCACACTGTGCAGCCAATGCTTCAGAGAAAGTGTCTCTATCCGTAGAAATTGGCCTCAATAATTTGGCTTTAACCGGAGTTCCTAGGGGGTGATAAATGCATTGTGGCGCTAATAATAAACTGCCAGCTTCTTCACTCGCTGATGGCGCTAACTGAAAAGCTAAGACAGCGTACAATTCTGAGTTAAAGGTATTATCGTATAATGTTAAAAACCATTCACTGAATGAGTCATAAGGCAATTTTTCAATTGATTTAATCGGTAGTAATAGGCGAGAAGCAGCTTGTTGGATGTACTCCTGCCAATCCTCATTATCATTTTCAGCTTGCCAATATAAGGTGATATCCTGATTGAGACGGTATTGATGGTAATACGCAGCGATGGGCTCTAATAATTGTTGAACTACCTTTTCTTGTTTTTCCCAGACAGAAAGTGATTTCAATGAATTAAGTGCTAACCGGTTATCTTTATTCGGGAGGTGTGGGGTTAACTTCAGTCTGCTTTGCTGGCTTTCATCAAGTTGTGTTAATCGAAAATGCGTTAATACCCCAACATGTTTTCCCGCCCAACTACGCCATTTACGCTTTGTCTGCTCCAATATTTCACTAGAATACTTACATTTATAATAGGTTACTGTCTCAATGAAATAACAGACTAAGAAAATTAACAATACAGGGCTGCCAGTGAATAAGATCATGGTCACTGTGTTATCTGCGGTATCAGGCAGTAGTTCACTCGATAATAAATAAATACCAATGCTAAAGCCGATCCCCCCCGCGATAATCATGCAAAATAGCCAGAGGCTCCATCGTGGTGTTTGATACTCTAGAGGGTTTTCTAGGGAAGGCATTTTCCAACTCATCATGATTGTTCACCTGATGATGATAAGCTGGCAATTAACCTACAGCCACATTCGGTGTAAAAACCATTAAGTGCCACTTGACGCCCTGAGATCATAATACGTGTTGAGCCGGGTAAAATGGCATTGGTACCATGCCCTTTTTTTGGACAATTGACCTTATCCCCCACTAATGCAATGGGCTTACCATACATCACAGACCCCGATGCAGAAATCACTTCTCCACCATGTGTTGTTTTGTCTCCTAAGCGAACAAGCGCTCTCATTTTAAATTCCTCTTATTGGTTATCACATTGTTTTTTATATTCAAAAGTACCATCCCATTTAGGAAGCTCGGCGGGCGGGAGAGGAACAATTTTATCGATATCGGGGAATTTGGCTGTTTCGTCAGTGGCATCCATTTCTTTGATAATAGCAGCATAACGGACTGAGCGCTCGGAATCTGGCTTAACTTTAAGATAGTCAAAATCTTTTGGTGTGGTCATAGGGTTGAATGCTTCACTTAGAGTCGAAGCTGCATGTCGATACCCATTTTTTGTTGATAATTGATAATATGTTAAAGCACGATTAAAATCCTCTTCTACATTTCTTAAATAACTTGCTAATCGATATGCGGCCTCTCCATTCCCTTGTTGAGCGGCACAATCTAACATTTTTTTGCCTATTTCGGGTCGATAGGCAGGGTTATCGTTATCTGATAAGCGTTGAGCAATAAAAATCTTCCCAATAACATACTGCCCCTCAGGGCTGCCTAAATCGGCCGCTTGGCGAAAATACGCTAACGCTTTGGTGCGATCCGCAATTACCCCATAGCCAGTATCTAAGTAATGCCCCATCTGGTAATAACCGTAACTGATGTTCAATTGTGCCATTTTTTGCAGAATATCCCAGACCTCTTGGGCAGGGCCTTTCCCCTCGATTGGCGGCACTTTACCATAACTGATTAAGTTGCTGAGGTTCAGCATCGCTTTAGGATGATTTCGCTCGGCAGCTTGACGATAAAGTTCACCTATTTTGGCGTAATCCCGCTGGTATTTATTCACTTTTTCTAGCTCTCGAGCTTGCTTAAACCAAATATCCGCTTGCGGATCAACAGCGGGCAAGGTGTCCTTTTCATACACACAGGTAAAGGTTAAATCGGGCGCTGTTTTTGGGAGCGGTAGCGCTGCCTTTTTATCTGTCGGGTTGCAAGCACTTAGCATCAGCGTACTAAGAACCAACATACCACACGTTAAGATATTACGAGCAACGGATTGAGGATGAGATAAAAAGGGCAAAGTCATTATCGTTATTGCTCCGCAGCCTGTTGTTTATATTCAAAGGTGCCATCCCATTCAGGCAACTCAGCGGGGGGAAGCGGAACGATTTTGTCAATATCGGGGAAGCGAGCATCGGGATTATTTCTAATTTCCAGTCTAATAGCATTATAACGCGCAGAACGTTCTGGATCTGCTTTTACTGGTAGGTAGAAAGGAGAACTTTCCTTTACACCAGGCTTGAAAGCATTTTCTAATGTTGATGCGGCAGGTCTATAGCCGTTTTTAGCGGCCAGTTGATAATATGCTAGCATAATATCAACTTTTTTTTCGACGTTAAATGAATAGCTCGCTAACCGGTTGGCAGCCTCCCCATGACCTTGTTGGGCGGCGCAATCTAACATTTTTTTGCCAATCTCAGGGCGATAGGCAGGGTTATCATTATCTGATAAGCGTTGAGCAATAAAAATCCTCCCGATGACATATTGGGCTTCAGGGCTGCCTAAATCTGCAGCTTGGCGAAAATACGCTAACGCTTTGGTGCGATCCGCTATCACCCCATAGCCAGTATCTAAATAATGCCCCATCTGGTAATAACCGTAACTGATATTCAATTGTGCCATTTTTTGCAGAATATCCCATACCTCTTGGGCAGGGCCTTTCCCCTCGATTGGCGGCACTTTACCATAACTGATTAAGTTGCTGAGGTTCAGCATCGCTTTAGGATGGTTTCGCTCGGCAGCTTGACGATAAAGCTCACCTATTTTGGCGTAATCTCGTTGATACTTATTCACTTTTTCCAGCTCACGGGCTTGCTTAAACCAAATATCCGCTTCGGGGTCAACGGGGGGCAAGGTGTCCTTTTCATACACACAGGTAAAGGTTAAATCGGGGACTGTTTTTGGGAGCGGTAGCGCTGCCTTTTTATCTGTCGGGTTGCAAGCACTTAGCATCAGCGTACTAAGAACCAACATACCGCACGTTAAGATATTACGAGCAACGGATTGAGGATGAGATAAAAAGGGCAAAGTCATTATCGTTATTGCTCCGCAGCCTGTTGTTTATATTCAAAAGTACCATCCCATTCAGGAAGCTCGGCGGGCGGGAGAGGAACAATTTTATCGATATCGGGGAATTTGGCTGTTTCGTCAGTGGCATCCATTTCTTTGATAATAGCAGCATAACGGACTGAGCGCTCGGAATCTGGCTTAACTTTAAGATAGTCAAAATCTTTTGGTGTGGTCATAGGGTTGAATGCTTCACTTAGAGTCGAAGCTGCATGTCGATACCCATTTTTTGTTGATAATTGATAATATGTTAAAGCACGATTAAAATCCTCTTCTACATTTCTTAAATAACTTGCTAATCGATATGCGGCCTCTCCATTCCCTTGTTGAGCGGCACAATCTAACATTTTTTTGCCTATTTCGGGTCGATAGGCAGGGTTATCGTTATCTGATAAACGTTGAGAAACAAAAATATCCCCAATAACATATTGCGCTTCTGGGCTGCCTAAATCGGCCGCTTGGCGAAAATATGCTAACGCTTTGGTGCGATCCGCAATCACCCCATATCCGATATCAAAATAGTGCCCCATTTGGTAATAACCGTAACTGATATTCAGTTGTGCCATGTGTTGTAGAATATCCCATACCTCTTGGGCGGGGCCTTTCCCCTCGATTGGCGGCACTTTGCCATAGCTAATTAAGTTACTTAAGTTCAGCATCGCTTTAGGATGATTTCGCTCGGCAGCTTGACGATAAAGTTCACCTATTTTGGCGTAATCTCTTTGATATTTATTCACTTTTTCTAGCTCTCGAGCTTGCTTAAACCAAACGTCTGCTTCGGGGTCAATAGGGGGCAAGGTGTCTTTTTCATACACACAGGTAAAGGTTAAATCGGGGACTGTTTTTTGAGTCATCATGGTCTCTTTTTCTTCTATAGGCTTGCAGCTAACCACTAGGACTAAGCTACAAATCATTAAGCCGTATTTAATTAGTGTCATAAGTTAATCCGAATTTTGTAACCCGATGGTTTTATCCTCAAAAGGGATCAGTGCGCCTTGGGGCAATTTTTTATCTTTTTTAAAACCGAAATTGTCATCTATTCTTTTTTTCCAATCTTTAAATTCCGTTGTTAAATCACTAAAAACACTCCCCGTCCCCTTATGCAACCCCCACAGTTTTTCTCTCAGCGGTTTGACAATGGGGGCACTATCTGTATCTTGCAGGATCACCGCTATCTCGCTATCAAATGCCATACTGCGTAAGTTAATATTGGCGGAGCCTTGAATTAAAAAGGTGTCATCCACCAAGGTTAATTTACTGTGCACATACACAGATTGCCACTGGTTCGAATCTGGGGAAACTAGCGTACAGATGATACGTTTAAACCCCTCAATGTTTTCTTCTTGAATATCGTTAGGCTCCACCACATCGACAGGAGCAAATACTCTGCCATTTTGCGTCGCCGCCATCACATTATCCACCGTGTCTCGATAGGATGCGTATTCTCGCATCAAATCACGGCGCCCTAAGGTTTCCAGCATTTTGTAGGTTTGATAACCGCCCACATGATTAGAGTCACCAATCTCAGCCTTGGCGGTTGAATTCGTCACCACAAATAAATAAAACGGTGGGAGTTCCTGCCCTTGCAGTTTAGGGTCCGTTGCTGCGGCTTGTGCAAACGCTTTATTCCGCGCTTCGACCATGTCACGCAAACTCGTCCCTATGGATGAAAGGCGAAAATACTGGTTTTCAAAATAGATATAATTACGTGCATGTTTAATCCCATGGTCATAAGACGTCAAAATATCGTATTCATCATATTCGGGTTGGGTGCGACAAATTTTGCCCGCAGTGGGTACTAGCGGGTTTTCGGCTAAAAAACGATAACGTTCATTGAGGGTATTCCGATGTTCAGGTGTTGGCGTATAGTGACACCGTAGAAGCGCTTTACGTTGTTCCGTAAGCTGAATACCCTCGCTATGGCGAGTAAAAAAACCTTCTGTTCCTTTCCAAGCCGTCACAAAATTATCATTCAGATCGCACAGAACCTCACCATAAATGCAGTTAGATGTATCTTGCCACGCTGTCGGCCCATCACGGCCTAACCATGATTGATTTTCATATCGTGTTATGCTGTGTTTATTGTCATCCCAATATTGGGAATGCATGTTATGCCCCATGACAAACCCTATTGCTAACTCAGGAGCTTCATAGTCAATTAACACCGCTTTTTGGTGATGTGTTGGCACCAAGGCAAGGGCTACCGCACGTAAACTCGCCTCAATATCATCACTGCCAAATTGGTGTTTGGTTAACTCGGCAACTTTCGTTAAGCGAGAGGTGGGGTTATTGATCGCCATTGAACGGGGACGTACTGACAAATTGTCAATAAGGTGATTTTCAGCGCGGTGCAACCAGTCTTTATCAAATTGATATTGCTTTTCGGACTCGTAACCTAATTTAGCACCTGCCGCGATAGCCTTTTCTCTTGGGAGTTCAACTTTTTGCCTTGGCGTAAAATGGGGGGATGAGCGCCAACCGGGTAAACTGGTTTCCCCTAAATTGCCGAGCTCATCAAACCACACAAGCACGCGAACTTTAACGCCTTCATTGGCCTTTTCGGGCATCAAGGTTACGTTCAAAATACATGGAGGGCTGAAAACCCCAAGTAATAATCTCAATGCTTTTTTTCGCTTTTCGAATCGCTTCCGCCACGGCGGCAAAGGTTTGTTGCCCATTCACCAAAGGTGCATATACAAACAAGCTCATCGGGTATTTTGTTTTCTCAGGTATCCAACTCGGTGTCGCATAAGCCCCCATGCAACTAGATACAGGGATATCAATCATCGGCGGCGTCGCGGAGACTGGCGGTTCAATACCAAAGGGAAAACGTGCCCAATTGCCAATTGACATATTAGTTATCCTTTCTAAATGCAGTTAAAAATTGCGCGAGATTTTCACCCCATGCATTGCCTATCCGTGTGCTCTCTCGGTCTTGGCTTGGTGCACTGGTTCTAAACCCCAGATTGGCAGGTGGGATATCTTTTTCTTCTTCATCAACTGGAGATGGGATTGTGATGTCATAGCGATCGCCACTGAGCAAATATAATTGATAACGCTCTGTGGAGATTTTATGGTCAAGTTCAATATTCCCCGCCGCATCACTGACGCCTTTCAAAATCAGCGCGCCATCGGCATACAATTCGTATGGCTCAAATGCCCGTACTTTCATTGGGCTTTGTGGGGAGGCACTTAATTGAAAACGTAAGGTTTGTTTTGGTAGCGATTGCGGAAATTGTGGGTGTGTGACATCCATCGATTGTGGGCCATCCACTACCCAATTCGTCGCTTTAACCGTTTGATTGCCCGGACTGCCGTATTCGATTTGGCCGTCTTTTAAACGGATATATGCGCCGCCGCAGGTCAGTAATAGTTCATCTTTAGCAGCGATAATGGTTTTCCCACCCGTGCTGGTGACGGTCAAATCTTTTAGGGACGTTAAGTGCATTTCATCACTTTGTGCTTGCACTTCAACCTTGCCTTTGGCTGCAAACGCTTTAATTCCCTTGCTTTGAGCAAAGACACTCACCCCTTGCCCAGCGGCTAAGGTGATATTTTTACCCACTGAAATATCCCCCTGCTTTTGGGCGGTGAATGTGAGGTTTTCACCGCTGTTCGCTTGCACCGTCTTCGGGGATGTCAGCGCGATGCCTGCGGGGGCACTGAGCAATATCGCTGCATGTTGTAATTCATTGATAGACTGCGTTAATAAGGCTTGCTGAGCGGTTAAATCTGCAAGTTCTGCTTTAGCCACTTCAGCGGCTTCTCGCAATGATCCCACTAAATTCAGGGCATCCTCTAATTGCTGTTTAGCTTCGCGCATATCAAGCTGCTCAGACGCCGCTTTTGTCCGTAAATCCGTACTAATAAACAACCCTTTACCTGCGCGAATAGCCCCCCAACTGTCAGTACGCAACTCAAAGCCGTCACCGCGTTTTTCTCGCCCTTGATTGACTAAGTGCCCCAAGTTAAGTTGTGATTTGCCGCCATATTCTGTGCTGAGCTTGATGTGTTCTTGCCCGCGCAGATCTTCCATGCGCAGCTTATTATTCGTCGGCGTACGAATAACGTTGCGGGTACGATTACGCTGAGTGATAAGGTCAGGGCGAAGAGAGTCATGCAACGCATGGGCGATATACGGGCGGTCTGGGTCGCCGCCATGAAAGGCTATCGCCACTTCCGTCCCTTGAATTAACGGGAAATGCATCCCATAGGTGTCCCCCGCATACGGTTTAGCAAGGCGCACCGGCATGCTTTCGTAGCCTGTCTCTTTTTTATCAAGGTCAGCATCAAACTTCACCCAATAAAAACCGTGTTCGTCTTGGTTGGCATAAATATCATTATCCACCACGCTGGTGACCCGCGCCATCAAGGTACCCGCCATCACGGGGCGCGGCTTGAGCGCTGGCCGCCAACACAGGGCTTCGGTGTATGGTACCGCCTCAAACTTGATGACTAATGCGCTACTACGACTCGCCGAAAAGTGTAAGTGACTAAGGACAATTTGCGATTGAAAATCTGTTGGCAACGTGGATGTTGCGCTCTCTTCGGTGATTGTCAGTACGCTTAATGGTACGAGTGTGGGGGAATTACTTTTGCCCTTTAATTGGATTTGGCGCACCAAAAATCGTTCATGATCTAAGCGTGACCAAAAATGGGCTGTTTCAGTTTCTGGGTGGTATTTATCACCACGTTCAACATGGCGGGGACGGTAATGGTACACATCCCCATAATTAATTTTATCGTCATCACCACGACTGACATCCGATTCAATAGATTTTAAGGTTAACATCGCTTGGCGATGGTCATAGTCTTTGGCGGTAACGCTTTTTTCGACAATTTGCTGATGGGCTGATAGCCCCCAAACGCTTTCTACGCCTCCATCGAACATCCCTGAAGGGCTATTGAAGGGTAACTTGGCACCATAAATATAAGCACGCTGACTATCGCCAAAGTGCACAACTTCCGTTTTGGTGTCTGGCTGCAAAGCAAATGAATAAAAAATCCCGACTTCACTGAGAATGCGTTCAATAAATTGCCAGTCACTTTCATTGATTTGGTTGAGTTGTTCCCGCTTGGGGTACTTACGCTGTAAATGAAACTCAAACTGCCAACCGTACAATTGATGCTCACGTAAAATGCTTTCAACCACTTGTGGTACCGATTTATTGAGAAAAAAGCGGTGGGAACGCATTTGATTGCGCAACAGCGCGACAAAAGGCTCAATAACAATTTGGTATAGCGCTTCGTCCCGCGAGCCTGAAAGTCGCTCAAAGTGAGTGATCACGCCATGCACGCGTTTATGTGGCTCAGTGATAGTGGCAAGTCGCATAAGTGGGATCGTTGGTGATGAAAAAGACAACGTTGCTGTACGACGCAAAAACTGCCCAGCTTGCAAGTTCAATTGAGGGGAAGTAAAGGTAACTTGATAACGATAGGTTTCACTGATGGCTTCACTGCCAGTAAAAGACTCTACATCAAGCTCCGTAGTGCAGTCAGCCACGGCAAGTTGGTAACGGTTATGGATGACTTTCCCTTTCATCAAACTCATAGTGTTTCCCTCAGCAAAACACAATATATATCCAATATTACAAATATATAAGGATAAAAAACCAATTGATTTGCGTTAGGTTAACATTTATTTTTTATTGGAAAAATACAGAATCATCCTCAATGTGACTGTGAGCAAAAAAATAAGGGCAAAGGCCCTTATTGAGGTTGTTGACAAAGCGGGGAAAAGCGTGGTTTTTCCCACTTTGTGTTATCAGGTGAAAATCAATATATTGATTTTCCTTGTTTATTTTCAAAACCTATCCAACCTGCCGCCAAACATGTTATGTTTGTCAGCAGTCTGAAAATAAGGGCAAAGGCCCTTATTTATCAATAATTGAATTAAAAATGGTGTTTCGTCGATAACGTCTATTGCAACGCGCAGTTGCCCTTCTTATTTGTCAAACCAATAAACAACATCAACAAATTCGCGGTAATGGTTCGCTGTGCGGTAGATCCAACAGCCTTGAAGTGCCAAAAATCCCCACCAGTTTTACCTGCTTATTGTCTGTCACGCAGCCAATGGTTGCGGCATTTTTACCGAGTGGATGGCTACGCAATGCGGCAAGCACTGCGCTTTCTGCTTCAGGTTTTACCACGATAACCAATTTGCCCTCGTTGGCAAAATTTAATGGTTCAAGACCGAGTAATTCGCATACGCCCCTAACCGCAGACGCAACGGGTAAATCCGCCTCGTTGATAGCCATTCCGCAGCCGCTCGCCTGTGCGAATTCATGCAAAATCGCCGTCACTCCGCCACGTGTGGCATCCCGTAATGCACGCACGCCGTCAATATTACGCAGTGGTTCAATCAACGGTGCCAATACTGCGCAATCGCTGCTGAGCTGCGCTTCTAAACCAAGTTGCTCACGTAAGTTTAGGATAGTCGCCCCGTGATCACCCAAGGTGCCGCTAACGATCACCTTATCACCCGCTTGGATTTGCTGAGCGCCCCAACTGATCTCACTTGGGATCACGCCGATTCCCGCTGTGTTGATAAACACTTTGTCTGCGGCCCCACGCTGCACCACTTTGGTGTCACCTGTGACAATCTCTACCCCAGCAGCAGCTGCGGTTGTGGCCATCGATTCGACAATGGTAGCAAGTTCGGCTAACGAAAAGCCTTCTTCTAAAATAAACCCGCAAGACAAATATTTCGGTACTGCACCACTGACGGCAACGTCATTTACTGTGCCACAAACCGCTAATTTGCCAATATTTCCACCTGGGAAAAAAATCGGGTCTATCACATAACTGTCGGTACTGAATGCAAGGCGATCCCCTAAAGAGGTGAGTTCCGCCAGCGAAAGACGCGCTTGGTCTTCCCGCTCGTTAAGCGCTTGGTTGGCAAATGCCTTTAAAAATAGCTGTTCGATTAACTGTTGCATGGCTTGCCCACCACTGCCGTGAGCCATCAATACCACATTGTTCGCATCATTGCTCATCTATGCCTCCCGACGATATTGATAATAAGCCGCACACGCCCCCTCCGATGATACCATCAAGGCACCAAAGGCGGTTTGCGGTGTACAGCGAGTACCAAATAATGGGCATTCATTTGGTTTGCAGCGCCCGGTTAGCACATCACCACATCTTGCTTGTGGATCATCCGCCACTTGGTGAGGTTGCACGTGAAACCGGCGTTCGGCATCAAAGGAGTGGTAAGCGGCGCTGAGTTGTACACCTGAGCCTGCTATTTCCCCTAAACCGCGCCATTCGCTGGTTGCTTTTAACTCAAACACTTCCGCTAATGCCTTGAGTGCCAAGCTGTTACCTTGGTCAGCCACAATGCGCTTATATTGGTTTTCTACCTCACAACGCCCTTGCGCTATTTGGCTAACGAGCATGGATAAAGACTGTAAAATATCTAACGGCTCAAAACCTGTCACTACCAACGGTTTGTGGAAGTCTTCGGTAATAAATTGGTAAGGCTGTGCCCCTATTACCATACTGACATGTCCTGGTGCTAAAAACCCGTCGATACGCACATCCGGCTGTTCTAATAGGCTTTTTAACGTTGGGATGATGGTAATGTGTTGGCAAAATACCGTGAAATTGTTCAGTTGGCGGTGCTTGGCTTGTTGCAAGGTAATAGCCGTACTCGGCATGGTGGTTTCAAACCCCAAACCAAAGAAAACGATTTGTTTATCCGGTTGTTGCTCTGCTATCGCGAGAGCATCTAAGGGGGAATAGACAATCCGCACATCAGCCCCACGGCGTTTTGCATCAAGCAAGGAGCCCTTTTTGCCAGGAACACGCATTGCATCGCCGTAAGTACAAAAAATCACATTGGGTTGCTCGGCAATTTCAATGCAACCATCAATACGCCCCATTGGCAACACACAAACAGGGCAACCTGGTCCATGGACAAATTCGATTTCTGGCGGTAAAAGCTGGTCAATACCAAATTTAAAAATAGCGTGGGTGTGCCCGCCACACACTTCCATTAACTGTAATGGGCGCTGCTTAGCCCGTGGAATTTCATTCACACGTTGGCGAATATTCGCCAATAAGACGTTAGCTAAAGCAGGGTCGCGAAACTCATCGACATACTGCATCTGTTGTCCCCGCATTTAACCCGCTGAAATCACCGACCTCATGGTCAAGTTGGCTCATTGCCGCCAAGGCATCTAATGTCAACCGCGCTTCTTCTTCATTGATAATGCTCATGGCAAAACCGACATGAACAAGCACCCATTGGCCTAATAATTCCGAGGTTTCCCCTTCACAAATCAGACCAATGTTGACGTCCCGTTTGACACCACAAACATCCACTTGTGCCAGTTGGTGAATATCCTCACCTACTGCAACAATTTTTCCTGGAATGCCTAGGCACATAGCTGAGTCTCCAGCCATGCTAGCCATGCGTCCATACCATCGCCTTGCGTTGCAGAAACTTTGATCACTTGGATGTTTGGATTGACTTGTTTGGCATTGGCAATACAAGCGTCTACATCAAAATGCAGGTATGGCAATAAGTCGATTTTATTCAGTAACATAATGTCTGCCGCTGCAAACATATGCGGGTATTTTAACGGTTTGTCTTCCCCTTCGGTCACTGACAACACCGCAACTTTGTGGCGCTCACCTAAATCGAAGCTCGCAGGACAAACTAGGTTTCCCACATTTTCAATAAATAACAAGCTGTTATCATCTAAACCTAAGCGGGAAACCGCATCGTGCACCATCTGTGCATCCAAATGGCAACCTTTCCCCGTATTCACTTGGATAGCGGGTACGCCCGTTTCACGAATGCGCTGGGCATCGTTGGTGGTTTGCTGATCCCCTTCTACCACTGCGCAATTAATTTTATCGCGCAGACGCAGCAAGGTTTCCGTCAATAAGGTGGTTTTCCCAGAGCCAGGACTGGAAACAAGGTTTAACGCTAAAATGTTCTTTTCTGTAAATGCTTGGCGATTATGTTCCGCTAGATGGTTGTTTTTATCTAACACATCCATCTCAATTTGCAGCATGCGTTTTTGGCTGATCCCCGGTGCATGCGTGCCCGCCTCTCCATGACCGTAGTCTAGATCATGGTGCTCCCCCGCGGGTTTGAAGCTATTTTCAGCCATTGCATACACGTGTTTATGCTTATGTTTGTGTTTGTGTTTTTTGGATTTACCGTCAACAGGCGCGGGCTCATATTGGTGATAATGGTTATGCACATCACCTTGATGGTAATAATGATGATGGATAATGACGGTTTGGCCTTGGTTTTCATGATCATGATGGTCGTGATCGTGGTGATGATCGTGCCCATGATGATGGTCATGTGCATTGTCATGATCGTGGTGGTGGTGCTCATGGCCGTGGTGATGGTCATGGTCGTGATGATGGTCATGGTGATGATGGCTGTGCTCATCGCCTTCGATTCTGCGCTCTCCCGATGCGCATCCACACGTACTACACATAAATTTCACTCCCAACCGCTAAATAGTTAAATCAGATTAATACATAATCAAAATCACAAGGTTGATACACCTCAAAGTCACTTTGAAAACTATTCGACTTCTAATTCTTTGATGCGCAAGCTATCGCCACTTTCCACTTTTAGGTTAGCGCTTTGGCATTGTGGACAAACCGATTGATGGCTATCAATTTCCACCGTTTCACAGCAATCCCAGCACCACGCTTGTGCTGGGCGATGCACCATATGCAATTGGCAACCTTGTGCGACAGTGCCGCGACAAGCAATATCAAAACAGAAACGAAACGCACTTTCCTCCACACAGGAAAGTGCCCCCATTTCTAACCAAACTGCCGTGACTTTTTTCACGGCGTTTTGTTTCGCCTGTTCCTCAATAATATCGAGTGTGCTTTGGCACAATGAAACTTCATGCATTATGCCTCCTTCAAGTGACGCGCAAATAACGCACGGCGCGCTGGCGACTGAGGGACATTCGGATCGCTAACAGGTAAGGACAACACAATACGGCGACAATCATCCGCAAGGTGAATACCTTGCTCAGGGCTTAAACTTTTGTCTAATGGTGACATCAAAGAACAAGCAAAATATTGCGTCAGGCCTGCCAATTCTCCTACCGTAAAGGTCATTTCCCCATACGGTAAAATCAAACCAACTTTGTCACCAACGGTACGGTGCTGCCAATATTGATCCGGTCCCGGTAAAATCAACGCACTGAGCATCCACGGGGTAATAACAGTACCAACCCATTGATTTTCAAATAAAGCAAACTCACTGGCATAAACCGGCATCGCAGGGTGGAGGAAAGATAAATCATGCATCGATTGCTCCGCCACCCGCTGGAATGCGGCCTCGACTAGAGACCGTGGGTTGCTTTGATAACCTTTAATGTCATCAGGCATGTGAACACTCTTCTTTCGCTATAATTTCCAAACCTTCACTACGCAGCACCTCTACCACTTTTTGCAAAGCAGGCTCTAATGCCGCTTGCCCCGTTGCCGTTAAACCGATGTGCGGCTCTAGGGACTCAGGCACCACTCCCACTAAGGTCAAACGCTGAGGAAACTCATCCGTTAAATGCAACGCAGATAGCACATCAGATAAACCTAGTTGATGAGGGGAAATTTTACGGGTGAACAGCGCAGGCACTTCGTCATCACGCAGTACTAATAACGAACCGGGTTGTTGGCTCGATAGCACCACATCCGCAATGATCAAGTGGTCACGATCGGCCATCGGGCCGATCAGTTCCATCCCTGCGGTACCTCCATCCAGTACCTCCACACAGTCAGGCAGGTGGTAACGTTCTTCCAACGCTTCGACAATGCGTACGCCAATTCCTTCGTCGCTCAGCAAAATATTGCCAACGCCTAAGACTAATATCCGCATTACAACACCTTAACCTTAGTGACTTCCCCGCCTTCAGGATCCACAATGTGCACGGCACAAGACATGCAAGGGTCAAATGAGTGAATGGTTCTGACCACTTCCAGCGGTTTGGTTGGGTCAGCAATTGGCGTTCCCACCAACGCTTGCTCATAAGGACCCGGTTCGTCATTGAAATTACGTGGTCCAGAGTTCCATGTCGATGGCACAACAGCTTGGTAGTTTTCAATTTTACCATCTTTGATAACCACCCAGTGTGAAAGCAAGCCTCGTGGCACTTCCCCAAATCCAACCCCTTTGATGGTGGCGTTTTCTGGAAAATTTGGTTTTACAAAAGTGGTAAAGTCGCCTTTACCGATGTTATCCACCAATGCTTGCCACTGAATTGACAATGTCTCATTCAGCACACAACAACGCACACTACGCCCGATAATCCGACCTAATGTGGAATGGAGCTGATCGATACCAATGCTGTTGCCAGTCAATGTTTGGTACAAATTCACCACATCGTTAAAGTGTTTTTCTGTTGGCTCGTGTTTCGCCGCCAGTTTGCACAGTAAGTCAGCTAACGGCCCCACTTCAACGGTTTTATCGTAGAAGGTCGGTGCTTTTACCCAAGAGTATTTACCGTCATCGTCCCACCCCGTGTAGTCAGGGTTGGTGGTGCCTTCCCACGGAGCTTGCGGTTCATTTTCTTTGTACCAAGCGTGCTTACTACTTTCTTTGATACCATTAATCAAATACTCATCCATATGGCTGGTAATTGGGCGGTAGGTACTGAAATCACTGTTTTCGAGGTAGCCTCCCGGTAATAAGAAACTGCCATTTTTACCATCCATCGGCATTTCTGGCATACACATATAGTGTTTCGCCCCTTGTCCGACTTCTAACCATTCTGGATAACCCGCTGCAATCACCGCTGCATCAATTTTGTACACTTGCTCAATAAAATCCCCTAAGCGGTCGATAAAGGATTTTACATACATCAAGCGCTCAAGGTTTAGTACCCCGATGCCATCAAGGTTGATTGGGTTCGCTACACCACCTACTGCTAGGTTTTGAATATGCGGGGTTTTCCCCCCTAATAGTGCAACAATACGATTTGCATCTCGTTGGCATTCAAGAGCTTGTAGATAGTGCGCCACGGCAATCAGGTTCACTTCTGGCGACAGTTTCATCGCTGGATGTCCCCAGTAACCATTGGCAAAAATCCCGAGTTGCCCACTCGCGACCAATTTTTTAATTTTATCTTGTACGCGGGTAAACTCTTCCGCGCTATTAAGTGGCCACGTTGAAATGCCTTTGAGGATTTCCGCAGCTTTGTTGGGATCTGCATTTAAAGCAGACGTGATATCTACCCAGTCTAGTGCTGATAGTTGATAAAAATGAACGATATGATCTTGAATGGTATGCGCTGCTAAAATCATATTACGGATATATTGCGCATTAACTGGCACATCAATATTCAACGCACTTTCAATGGTACGCACAGACACAATACCGTGTACCGTGGTACAGACACCACAAATACGCTGCATGATCATCCAAGCATCCCGAGGATCTTTTCCTTTGACGATCTCTTCCATACCGCGCCACATGGTGCCTGAAGCCCAAGCCTTGGTGACTTTCCCATCTTCAATTTCACAATCAATGCGTAAGTGACCTTCGATACGAGTGACTGGATCTATTGTTATACGTTGGCTCATGCTTTACCTCGGGCCTCTGAATGGCTCATGTTTGTTTTTTTCAATGCTGGAATAACGGGTAATAGGCGGATCAACAAGATATATGCGCAGACCTCAAGTGCCACAAAACCCATTGAAATTAAAAGCTCTTCTGATGTTGGGAAGTAGTCATAACCGCCCCCCGGATTGAATGCGACAAGGGAGTAACTCATCCGCCACATTGCCGCGCCGATTAACATACTTAGGCCGCTGGCATATAACCACCGTGAATCATTCCTCAGTGAAGAGATACGGAAAATAATCAGTGGGATCACCATTAATACGGTTTCTATCCAGAACATCATGGCGTAGAAGTCGCCATTAAAGATGTAGTGCAGCTTGTCGCGATAAATCAACTCGCCAAATCGGCAGGCTAAGAACAACACTAAGAGTACTTGCAGAATGTGTGTTAGCCGTACAAATAGCGGTCGTTCATCTGCCCCTTGCCCTTTTAAGGCGGCTTGCAGTAGTGACCCCTCGAAAATAACTATCGAGAAGCCCATAATAAAGGCGGTCAACAATGAAAGTAGAGGCAGCATTTCATAACTTTGCCAAATAGGATGAACTTTATACCCTGCTGAAATCATTAATGATCCCATTGATGATTGGTGCATCATTGGCAGTAACGCACCAAGAGCGATGATAAAGAACATCACTTTATTTAAGCGTTTTAACGAAACCTTCCAACCAAATCGTTCACACAGTGCAGGGGCAAATTCCAATGCCATGACACCAATGTAAATCGTCATACACACGGCGGTTTCGAATAGCACCGAGTTGGTGTTAAAGAACCCCGGAATGTAGAAGTAGGGTAAGTTCCAGTAACGCCCCACGTCGATAGTGATGGATAGACCACCGAGCGAGTAACCGAATAAACTGGCAAGTAATGCAGGGCGAACCAATGGGTGATATTCTCCACGGTTAAAGACATACACTGCCCAAGCCAACGCCCAACCGCCACAGGCAAATCCTGTGCCTATCAGCAAATCAAAGGCGATCCAGATCCCCCATGGGTATCCACCATTAAGATCGGATACGGAACCTAAGCCAAAAACCAGACGTTTGATAATCAGAATGACGCAAATCAACACCAATGGCCCAAAGACCATAATTGGCCAACTGACTAAACGCCCGCCTAGCGGCTTTTCTTTATGATGCGTCGTCATTTGAGTCATCTCCTTCGTGTTTGTCATTCTTGGTATTGCGATAGACCAAGAAACTCAGCCCTGCTAGCGCCGCTAACGGTAACACCATGCCTTTGTACAGCGTGTGCTGTACATATTCTGAACGAGCCCCTGTTGAAAGTTGCTCTAATTCAGGCAATCCAAGGTGTTGATAAGGCACACCAGAGAGAACAATGACCTGTGTTCCGCCCCCTTCAAGCTCGCCATATACATGATTTTCATATTTCGGCACTTTGGTCACATTTGGATCATTCGCATGTAGAGTTTGACGTGGGTAGCCATATTCATCCCCCACTTTGAGTGTTAAACGTTTTTTCGCCTCTGCAAGCAGCTCTTCCCGCGTCCCGAAAATCACTGCCCCCGTTGGACACACTTCCACACAGCCCGGTAAGCCGCCTTTATCTAAACGTTCAACACCTTTTTGGTTACATAACTCACACTTATGAATAGCACCAAACTTATCATCGTAAGCATATTTTGGAATATTGAACGGGCAGGCAACCATGCAGTAACGGCATCCCGTACACACGCTGGCATCGTAGTGAACGATGCCCGTTTTCGGGTCTTTTTTTAGCGCTTGAACAGGGCAAACGGAGACACAGTTTGGATCAACACAATGCATACATTGCTTTTTGATATAGGCGTAACCGTCTTTTTCCTGATCTTTATTCACGCCAGTGCCACTGCTCCAGACCTGAATAATATTATTGGTGTAAGGTGTAAGCTTGTCGTTGTTTGACCATGTTTGCTCACCAACAGGATTTCGCTCTGGATGGTTAATATCTTGGCATTTTGTTACGCAGGCCTGACACCCGACACATAAAGTTGAGTCATACAGCATACCAAGGGAGTTCGGAATTGGCGGTCGGTTTTCCGCTCCCGCCAAACTCGGTGAGCTGCTCGCAAGGAGCGCTCCCCCTGCGGAGAGTTTAAGGAAATTTCGTCTATTCACGGTTATTCTCCCCGTGAGTCAGTGTCTTGTTGGCGTTTTTGGCGACCTAATTCACGTACCGCCATCACACTTACCCCAGCCACTAATCCCACAACCCCCCCAATTAATCCAACTGCTGTTGATGATATTTGGCCACCTTCACGGTTATTTAAATCGGGCTTATTCACACGTGGTGTCGGGTTTTCCACACTGGCGAGTTGGTGAATGCCTTTGTGAAAACCAATATTTTCTTCATTACAGCCATAACAAGGATGACCAATCGCCACCGGCCATACGCCCCCAACATCACAGAACTGCAATGTTGAACAATTACCGTATGTTTCAGGCCCTTTACAACCAAGGTGGTATAAGCACCAGCCTTGACGATGCCCATCATCGCCAAACTCTTTAGCAAAGCGCCCCGCGTCAAAGTGTGGGCGACGCTCACAGTGCTCGTGAATTAATCGACCATAGGCAAACATTGGTCGGTTTTTACTGTCCAGCTTTGGTGGACGATTAAAGGTAATTAAGTGTGAGACAGTCGCAAGGAAGTTATGCGGATTGGGTGGACAACCTGGGATATTAATAACGGGTTTATCTTTGACAACTTGGTTTAATCCGACAGCACCAGTTGGATTATCCCCCGCAGCGGCAACTCCCCCCCAAGATGCACAAGAACCGATCGCAATCACTGCCGCAGCGTGTTCAGCTACCTCACGGATATGCTCAACAATCGGTTTTCCGGCAACCATGCAATAAATTCCGTTGTCTTTCAAAGGGATAGAACCATCGACGACAAGAACATATTTTCCTTTATATTTCTCAATTGCATTGTGTTTATTCTGTTCAACTTGCTCACCAAAAGCGGCAGATAACACCTCATGGTATTCCAGTGAAATTGTATCCAGAATTAAGTTTTCGAGAGTTGGGTGAGTGGAACACAGCAAGGACTCAGTACAACCCGTACACTCTTGAGCGCCAATCCAGATGACAGGCGGACGAGCTGGGTCGCTAATAGATTCAGCAATTTGGGCCGCTGCTTTCCCGCTTAGCCCCATCGTTGCTGCCAACGCTGTACATAACTTCATAAAATCACGGCGATTAATGCCGTGAGGAGAATTAATAGCGTTATCTCCTATCATTCTTTCTTCCTATTATTATGGGTGGCTTAGAACCTATTCATTAAACAAATTTTGTTGATTATCTTCGAGTTAGAGATACTACAAGCCCCGGCGTGCTGAATATTTCTACGCCTTATGCTTGTACCATTGCTATTCGAATTGGTAACAAAACTGAGCCTAATGAAATAAATTCTTATTTAATTAACCTGGTGCATAAATATAAAGTAGGATCCTATTCCTACCGATTTTTAATCATTTGATCTTCATCAAGA
Organism: Providencia rettgeri; assembly: GCF_041075285.1. Classification (NCBI taxonomy): domain Bacteria; kingdom Pseudomonadati; phylum Pseudomonadota; class Gammaproteobacteria; order Enterobacterales; family Morganellaceae; genus Providencia; species Providencia rettgeri. Next base: position 2,736,948 of record NZ_CP163512.1, read on the forward strand.
GGAAATAAGAAATTTTATCTTTTTTCTATAATTGCTAGAAAAATCGATTCAGTTAGTAGATGATAAAAATGAAATTTATATAAAACCAAACTATTTATTATTCAATAATGCGCTATATATCACATTAATTTAAATATAAATTCCCTTTTCTATCATTGAGATAGAAAAACCCATTAACTCATATTATTTTAATTAAGCGAATTTAGGGTATTATTAATAACTAATTTCTTTATATAAAAACAAATTAGTTAAATAAGAATCAATATCAAAAAAATATTGAATTATAATTTTAAATATTGGCAAGTCAGCTTGCTCTACATTCTAACGCCTTAACAAGTTCTATTGTTAGCTAATGCTTTAATTTTGCTGAGGCAATTGCGACCTGTCCTAATGCTAATCCACCATCCCCCATGGGAAATTGCCTTGCCGTTAATACCTCAAATTCATTTAACTTATTAATTAATAAATTTCGTAATAATTTATTGTGCATTACGCCCCCCGATAACACAATTTGCCCTATACCATAGTGTTGAGCACAGTTTCTAGCGAGTGCTGCAAACCCATCGGCTAATGCAACATGAAACGCATGGGCCCGTTGCGCTTTCGGTGCTTGATATGCAAGCCATTCACGCCAAAATGTTGATAAATCAAGGTGTTGTCCGACTAACGGCATGGTTACTGGGTGAGCCAAAACCTCAGAGCTCATCGCTAATGCTTCCAGCTGGCACGCCGCTTCGCCCTCCCAACTGGTTTGTGCCGTACAAATGCCAAGGGCAGCCGCGACTGCATCAAATAAGCGCCCAGTGGAGGATGCCATTGGGCAATTAATCCTTCGCTCGATAGCCTTTTCTAACCCCTGCCAAGGAAGTTCAAGGAGTTGTGCTGCCTCTGTGTGTTGTTGCCAATCGGGAACAAACTGTAACCAGTGGGCAAGCAAGTTACGCCAAGGCTGTCTCGCAGCCATTTCACCACCAGGCAAGGCAACTGCGGGTAACCCTCCCAAATATTGACTGGATGCATAGTCCACCAGCAAACATTCTCCTCCCCAAAGACGTTGAGCATCCCCATAACCTAATCCATCAAGGGCTAAGCCAATCACTTTATTGGTCGCTTGGGGTAATCCATGTTCTACCATTACTGCGGCAATATGAGCATGATGGTGCTGGACTTGTATAAATGGAATATTCAACTGAGCAGATAGCTGCTTAGCAAAACGATGACTGACATAGTTTGGGTGCATATCCCCAACCAACGCTGTTGGCGTAAAGCGATAAATTGATCCAAACAAATCGATGGCACTTTGGTATTGCTCAAAAATATCTAAGTCATCCAAATCACCAAGGTGCTGGCTTAATACCGCGCTTTTATCACGCAGTAAGCAGAAGGTGTTTTTTAGATCTGCGCCCACCCCTAATATCGATGGTGAATTATCAAAACCCGCTGGCAAATCGACAGAATCCGGTACATATCCACGAGCACGGCGCAACATTTCAGCTGCACCTTGGTGGTAGCGAACTAAAGAATCATCGGCACGTTGCACAATATCGCGATTATGGGTTAGATAAAAATCGGCAATATTCGCTAAGTCTGCGAAAGCATTTTGCTCCGTGAGAACTGGCGGTTTCCCCGAGGCATTCCCTGATGTCATGATTAACGGCCTTTTCACTTCCGCCATCAGTAAATGCTGTAAGGGATTTGAAGGCAGCATAATACCCAACTCAGTCAAATGAGGGGCGATAAGCGGACTCAATCCACTGTTTTGCCACTGTTTAATTAATACAATTGGTGCTGCGGGGCTTTTTAATAGTGACGCTAACCCATCACTAATATGAACGCCTTGATTTTTTAACCAATCTAAAGAGGGGAGCATCACGGCAAAAGGTTTTGTTGGACGATGTTTACGTATCCGTAACGCTTGCACCGCAAGATCATCCGTCGCATCACAGGCAAGATGAAAACCGCCTAATCCTTTGATAGCGATAATTTTACCTGTTAATAAAGATTGCGATGCGCAAATTAATGCCTGCGCCTTTATCGCAACTCTCTGCCCTGTAGCATCACAAAACTTGATTTCTGGCCCACACACGGCGCACGCATTAGGCTGCGCATGGAAACGCCTATCTGCTGGGGATTGATATTCAGCCAAACACTCAGGACATAATGGAAAATCAGCCATCGCCGTATTTGGTCGGTCATAAGGCATATGGCGAATAATCGTAAACCGCGGACCACAATGCGTGCAATTGGCAAATGGATAGTGGAAACGACGGTTTGTCGGGTCAAAAAGTTCCTGCTGGCAAGCTTCACAGGTCGCTGCATCAGGGATCACTTGCGTATCCATCTTCCCTTCACCGCTACGGCGAATAGTAAATTCATTCGGCAAAATATCCCATTGGCATGGTTGTGATTGAATACTGTCAATGTGGGCTAATGGAGGGCAATGTTGCTGTAATAATTGACTAAATTCCGCAACATTGGCATCGGCGAGTAAGCGGATCAGCACCCCTTCACCATCATTACACACATCGCCATTCAGTTGCTGTTGATGTGCCAATTGCCAAACATAGGGACGAAAGCCAACCCCTTGCACTTTACCTTTAACCCGAAGCTGTATTCCGTTGCTCACTTGCACACCCTCTTATTTCAATAGACGGTATTTTCCCGCTATCAAATAAAAAAAACTTCACTTGAGATCAAAAAAAGGTGGGATATACATAAGAAAATATGGGGAATTAAACCACCAAATTGGCTTATTAATTTTATTTTAAATAAATACAGTTAATAGAAGTAATTATAGTAAATTTTATATTCAATTTAAATTATACTTTTAATCAACATCGCTGTTTTAATTAAAAAAAACAAAAGAGCCTATTATCATTTACTTTTCAAAAAAAATAATAACCAATTGTTATTATTAAATAAAATTTAAAAGTAATAAAATTAACCCTAAAGAACGATAGCCACCTTATGCAAACAAAAGTAAACTCATTCATATATTAATTATTTAGCAACATATCAAATTAGATAACCATTCTTTAATACCAGTGTAAGATCATTAATAATAAAAAGAGGTGCTATTTTGAAAATTAAATTACTGTCAGTCTCCCTATCTTTCGCGTTGGCATTATTCGGTTTAAACTCGTTAGCAAATGCCGATGAAATAATTACCCTTGGAACGAAAGGAGGCCCATCGATACTTAATGAAGCGCGATTACCCCAATCGACCGCATTGATTAAAGGGAACAAAACCTATCTTTTTGACGCAGGGTACGGTGCAACTTTGCGTCTCGTGCAATCTAAAACTCCACTCAAAAATATTGATTCCATCTTTATAACCCACCTTCATAGTGACCATGTTGCGGATTATCCGGCGTTACTACTCAATGCATGGAATAGCGGGCTTAATCACAATATTACGGTGTACGGTCCTGTAGGCACAGAAAGTATGACGAAAGGTGTCTGGGATACTTTTAAGCGAGATATTGATTTACGCGTTAAAGATGAAGGCAAGCCTGATTTACGCCATATGGTGACAGCAAAAGATATTTCTGAAGGTGTTGTTGTCGATAAAGACGGTGTTAAAATCAGCGCGTTATTTGTTCCTCATCCTCCCTTTAATTCCGATGAAGCCCTCGCCTATAAAATTCAGTCATCAGGCAAAACCGTCGTGATTACGGGTGATATGATTGATAATAAACAAATTATTGAATTTTCGAAAAATGCTGATTATTTAATCAGTGAAGTGGTGCTCGTTTCTGGCGTTGAAAAGTTAGCGAAGCGAATTGGTAATGGCTCAACCCTCGCTAAAGCCATTATTTCTCATCACACGACTGCTGAAGAGGTGGGGAAAATTGCCAAAGAGGCTAATGTAAAACACCTGGTACTTACCCACCTTGTCCCTGCTGATGATCCGTCGATTACCGATGAGGTTTGGATCAAGGAAGTCAGAAAACAATATGCCGGTCCTGTCACTGTGAGTAAGGACTTGCAACGTTTTGAATTAAAGTAACTTCAGTAAAATACCACTCTAAAAGAGGTGGCTTTAAATTGCCCCCCTATAAGGGGGCTATATTCTTTATTACTCCTCCAACAATTCTATTTGTTGGTCGAGCTCTTGATCAACTTTATCCTGATGCCTTACATTACGCCTAATGATGGCTTCATTACCCCCCACCGTATCAGCAAAATATCCCCTAACCCAAAAATGATTACCCCAAATTTTATTGACCACTTCAGGGAAACGAACCCACCTTAACCGGTTACGTTATGCCTGGGCAAAAGAGCAAGTTAGTTCGGAACATCATCATTACCACTGTGTGTTAATCTTCAATAAAGACGCCCACTATGAACTAGGCGATTATGACCTCAATAAACCTACCCTTGCGTACAATGATAACATCCGCGTGGTACAGTGCGTTACAGCTCGAATTAGACCCTATCATAGATAAAGGAACCTTAGTTGAATATCCTGACAACTGTGCGTATTGGTTAAACCAAAAATCCCCCACATTTGAAGCTGATTACGCTACATTAGTACAACGGATGAACTACTTAGCAAAAGACTACTCGAAGCACTATAGCGCTAATTCACGGAGTATAGGTTATAGCCAGAAATGACTGTGAGTAGGGCTAGCTGTTTGTAAAAACCCATTTATCTATTTGATTTTACAATTACCGTTTAACTAGAGTGATTTAGACCCTACTAACGATACAGAGCATTAGTTAACTACCCTGAAAACTGTCGCTACTGCTTAAATCGAGATGTCTTATCCTTTACCGATGATTATAACGTGGTGATGGGACGACTAAATTATCTAGCCAATGACTATTATGAACATTACAGTTCCGATTATAGTACGATAGGTCATAGTCAATACTAAAAATAATTATAATGAATGGCATTCCCACAGTGCATTAAATCATCGTTCTTCACAGAAATATCATCAACGATAAATAGATAAATAAGTCATGTAGCACACTGTAAAAGATAAGAGTTATCTTAATAGATAACTCTTATCTTGAAGATCTAAAATAATTTGCTTTTTAGGCGAACAACCCGATCATTCCAAAGAAATTTTCTTGGTTAAATTCAATGCGTTGGGTTGAGTTTTTATCGACCTCATATGCGATCGTCCAACCATTAAACTTACTAACTCCATCTTTCCAATGTAATGAAAACTTTGAAGATTTCAGAGAACTATCTGGATTAAATATGGATACATTTAAGCATCCTTTAATCCCAAAATAATAAAGTCCTTCAGGAATAATCTCTAAAGTTTTCTTAATATTTGAAAGATGTAAGGATGATACTTCAATACCTACCCCATCAGTATAAATTCTCGTTGATTTTAATTTAACTATTATAGATGAGCCATCAAACCAACTTTTAATTTCGTGAAGCAATAGTTCAGTATCTCTTTGAAACTCAAAAACATCCTTCTTGAAAGCATCTTCACTAGCTTGCATAGCTTTAGCATTTTCATCTACTTTTTTAAAAAATCATCTTTTACTTACATATATATCCTTTTAAATAATCATGTAAATAGTGCGTTTACGCTACCAATCAATTCAACTTAGATAAACACAAAAAAATAATCTATTTGAATTCACTCTAATATTTTCTCTCTAGCAAATTTAATCTAAACTTAGCAATTTCTAGCCCTAGTTTACTTGCTTTATTATACCATTCTTTAGCTTTATTAATATCCATAGGAACTCCTAATCCTTTTTCGTATAAATATCCGATATTATACATAGCTCCCGCATTATTTTTCGCTGCTGACTTCAAATACCATTCCATTGCTTTTCTATAATTAATGTCAACACCTAGTCCATTCTGATATAAATACCCAATATTATTGGATGCCTTTTCGTATCCATTCTTATCAGACTTTTTATACCATTCCATTGCTTTTTTGTAATCTTGCTTTACTCCAAAACCATAGTCATACAATGAGCCAATATTATTTTGAGCTAAACCATTAGATTGCTTTGATGCTTTTAAGTACCAACTCATAGCTTCATCATAACTTTTTTCTACTCCCAGGCCTTCTTCATAAAGAAATCCAATATATGCAGTGGCATCTGAATTATCATTTTCAGATGAATATAAATAATACCTTTTAGCGTCAAAATAATTTTTATCATTAAAAAAAATATTTGCCATGCTAAATTGAAAGCTGGCAATAGAGTGTTTTAATATTTTAAAATTCATACTCTCATTTGAAGAGTAGGCTCTGAAATTAAAACCTAGCACTGACATTAAGGTCATGGCTAAAAATATTTTTTTATGAAACATAACACCACCCAGCCTAGTAATAAAATTTGATTTATCTTATATATTCACGCTAAGATACTCAACAATATTTTTAACATGCCAACAAAAAAATATAGGAAAATATGAGCAACTTAATATATTTATCAATTGAAGGTGAAAAACAAGGTTTAATATCAAAAGGATGCGGAACTATTGACTCGATAGGAAACAGATACCAACAAGGAAAAGAAGACCAAATTTTTGTGATTGAATATAATAGTTCAATTACAAGAGGACAAAATTTATCCCATCAACCCATCGAATTTATTAAATGTATCGATAAATCATCACCACTATTATTGAGCTCCATATCTAATAATGAAGTTCTTAAGTTAACATTCGATTTTTACCGAACATCACAGCATGGAAAACTTGAGCAATATTATTCTATTATGTTAAATAAAGCATCTATTGTTGACTATTCGACTCGCTACCCTCATTGTATAAACAACAATGAATCTCAACCAGAAGAATCTATACTCGTTCAATATAGAGATATAACTTGTAGTCACCATACGGCAGGGACATCTGGTTATAGCATAGCAAATTAATTATTTTTTAGGTACTTAAAGGCCTGTAATAGTTCATAACTATCATGCAAGCCTTTACTTCCTAGAATAGTTAGTATTGGGCTTACTTCCTTCTCAAAAAAGAAATAAGTTAAAGATAATTTTTCCTTATCTAACCGGCTATATAAATCTGGGCTGATAACTTTTAGTCTTTTCGATGCTCCATCTAACTTCTCTATTATCCCATAAGAGCTTGTTAATATTAAAAACAAATCAACATACCCTTTTGACAAAGATGGCTTTGTTTTTAACTTTTCTTTTCGTTTGAAAATATTCAAATTAAAAAATGCTCTTCTAGCAATTAAATATATCAAAGCTGATATTATCATTTTTTTAACTATAGAATTTTCAACCATAGAGGGAATTTCATTTGCTAATTTAAAATATGCGAATTCATTAAACCGCTCTCTTCCTATATCGTTATTTACTATATTTTCATTTTTTACCAAAAATTTATTTAAAGATTCAATTTGACTTTTATCCAAGTTTTCATAGATATATTCTGAAATTATGCTTGCTGCAACTTCAATTATTTCAAATGGATTTTTAGCATAAAACAAAAGATGTATAGCCTCAGCATCTCTATCAAAAATAGGGTTATACCTTGTTGTTGTTGATAATTTACTATGCAACCATGCTTTAGATAATCGCTCCAAACCCAACCCAACATTTTCGACTAACCCAGTCACACCATCAATAGCTTGATCCCTCACTGATAACGCCATCTCTTCAATTGATTTATTCTTTACGTTTTCATACCCTCGACGTAAGGATCTAGACAGAGCACGCATTTCTAATTGAAATGGTCGCTCTCCATCTTTTAAGAACTCGCCTTCAGGTGAACATCACTGCTTTCCTAACGATAAGCGTAAAAATTGATATTTAAAATGTAAAAATAAAATATTCACAACAAATTAAGTTGTGAGTTAACACGAAAAATATTGAGGTTAAAATGAAAAAAATCATGTTACTGATAATCAGTGTACTAGTGTCTTTTAATGTCTTCGCGAATACCGTGATATATCTAGACCCATTAAATATCGACGCATTGGGCATCCACACTAAACCCGTTCCCCATAACGCACGCTTGATCGATAAACTGAATGATCACACTCTACTGATTACTGACGATAATGTACTAACTGATCCACAGTATGGCGTAGAATTTATCAATGACTATCGGGTCGTCAATACAAAAACGAATAAAAGCCAATACATTTATTTGGATTACAATACGGGCATTGTCAATCTATCCAAAAATGATGCAGGTGTACTGGTAATTTCTAGGGAAGACGAAACGGATCGGATTATGTCTACTGAAGAAGTCAGCGTGGATGTATTGAATTAGATAACTTGAGCCATTCTGACCCAAAACCTTACCTGACCCATTACCTGACCCAAAATCAAGCAAAAACAAAAAGGCGTTAGATGAAAATCACCTAACGCCTTGATAAATTTGGTGGCCCCTACTGGACTTGAACCAGTGACCAATCGATTATGAGTCGACTGCTCTAACCAACTGAGCTAAGGGGCCGAAGTGGGATGGATTATACGTGCAGTTTTATCGTAGGTCTAGTGTTTCAAAACCGTATGGTGAAATTGTGTGCAAAGTCGTTATCGAACTTATATTTCAATGCAATAGAATTCACTCAGCTTATTAATCAACTCTTGATATTGCCTTTTTGCCAGTGATTGCCAAATTTGCTTATTTTGATTTTTATCTATTTTATTTGTATTTTTTCTGCCCTATAGCAAATTTTCCCTATAAACCCTCACATAACAGCAATCCATTTTATTAAACATCCTTTATCCAAATAATTGATATAGAACAATAATTTTATAATCTAGATCTCACAATATGACCTATAGATAATTCGCATATAGGACAAAGATGATGAAAAAAGTACGTGCAGTTCAATATGGTTGCGGAAAAATGGGCAAATTTTTAATCCGTTACTTGCAAGAGCATGGCGCTGAAGTTGTGGCGGCTTTTGATATCAACGATGCAGTCATTGGTAAAGATATCGGCGAGATCGCGGGTACCACGCTGACTGGGGTGAAAGTGCAGCCTCTTCACGAAGCAGATACCACCCTTGAAACCTTAAAACCCGATGTCGGAATTATTGCAACACTCAGTACCATGGCTGATTTAGAAGAGGCATTCTCACTGTTTGCACGCCATGGCGTTAATGCCATCTCTACCGGTGAAGAAGCCCTTTACCCATGGAATTCATCCCCCGAAATTACGCAAAAACTTGATACATTAGCTAAAGCAAACAATTGTACCTTAGCAGGAAGCGGCTACCCCGATATGTATTGGGGTGTGCTCATCGATACCTTAGCGGGGTCAATGCACAAATTGGTGAAAATCAAAGGTTCAAGCTGCTATAACGTAGAGGATTATGGGATAGCGTTAGCCATCGGGCACGGCGCAGGGCTCACAGTCGACGAGTTTAACCAGCAAATCGGTAATTACAATGACTTGCCCTATGAAGTCATTTCCCAAAAAATTGAAAGTGGCGAATATGCACCACCTTATATGTGGACACAAAATGGCTGGCTATGCAGCCGTCTTGGCTTAACAATCACTAACCAAACTCAGCGCTGTGTTCCACAAATTGCACAAGCGGATATTTATTCTGACACACTGAAAATGACAGTGAAAAAAGGCGATGTTCTCGGTTTATCCGCAGTCGTTATCACAGAGACTGCCGAAGGTGTGACGCTCGAAACAGAGTGCATCGGTAAAATCTTAACCGCTGATGAATGCGATAAAAACAGTTGGCAGTTAATTGGTGAACCTGATACTTCCATTGAAGTTAATAACCCTGCTACCGTTGAGTTAACTTGTGCAAACTTGGTTAACCGTATTCCAGCACTGATTAATAGCCCTGCGGGTTATACCACTACAGAAAAAATGCCAAATAATGTCTATATGACCAAACCTATGCATGAATATCTATAATTGACCCTAAAGCCCACCGTTAAGTGGGCTTTGGGGCTGTTGACAAAGTGGGATAAAAACGTGGTTTTTCCCACTTTGTGTTATTAGGCGAAAATCAACATGTTGACTTTTCTTGTTTATGTTCAAAAACTATCCAACCTGCCGCCAAACATGTTATGTTTGTCAGCAGTCTGAAAGCCCACCGTTCAAGTGATCTCCAATTATTGGCTAGCGTGGTTTTACCATTTGCCACTCTAAGTGGTGTTTGATGGCAGGCCATTCAGGCGCAATAATGCTATAAACGCAGCTATCACGCAGCTCACCCGTTTTGGCTTTCATATGATTGCGTAATATGCCATCGAGTTTTGCCCCTAAACGCTCAATCGCTTTACGGCTCTGATGGTTTAAAAAGTGCGTTCTAAACTCCACCGCCACACATCCTAACGTTTCAAAGGCATGTTTTAACAACAAATATTTGGCTTCTGTATTAATCGCCGTGCGCTGAACTTCAATACCATACCAAGTTGCTCCCACCTCAACACGCTGAACGGCATTATCCACTTTATTATACGAAGTGATCCCAACGGGCTTACCCGTGCGCTTATCGATCACCACAAATGGCAAGCACTCTTTTTGCGCAAAACGCACTAGGCGACTTTCAACGTCTTGGGAAAAATCATCAGGATCGGGGACTAAGGCATACCATAAGTTATGTAACCCATCACGACGGATAATCGCCGCAAGCTCTGCATCATATTGGTGAGATAAAGGTTCAAGGCGAACGCATTCACCTTCTAAAGTAATAGCTTGGCATATCTCTTTCATCATGGTTTCCCCTGTGTCGCTCTTTTGCGATGTGTCTCTACTTTTTTAATCTGTTTTTATGACATAAAAATAAAAAGGCTGTATTTAACTGTATTAACTTAGCAATTTAACCGAAAACATATGATAAAAATCACAAAATTTTAACATCTTTACCAATTTACAGCGCCATTACGTTACAGTTAACTCATCAGACCTGTTAAATAAATCCCGAATGGGAGCATCATATGCGCAATTTTCCACACCTTTTTACCCCCCTTGATTTGGGGCATACAGTACTCAAAAACCGGATATTAATGGGCTCAATGCATACTGGGCTCGAAGAACACCCTGAAGGGAGCGAGCGACTTGCCCATTTTTACCGTTTGCGCGCTGAAAACGGTGTTAGCCTGATTATTACTGGGGGGATAGCCCCTAGTCCTGAAGGTGCCCTAACCGCCAATGGTGCGGTATTGAATCACGCTAGCCAACTGCCATTTCATCAAACGATTACAGATGCCGTGCACCAAGCTGAGGGGAAAATTGCCCTTCAAATATTGCATGCTGGACGATATGGATTACATCCATTATTAGTGGCGCCAAGTGCTATTCAGGCCGAAATTATTCCATTTGCTCCAAAAGCGCTCTGCGCAGATGATGTTCATAAAACCATTGATGATTTTGTGAATACGGCAAAATTAGCTCAACAAGCTGGTTACGATGGCGTCGAAGTAATGGGCTCTGAAGGTTATTTAATTAATCAATTTATTGCTAAACGCACTAATCATAGAAACGATGAATGGGGTGGTAGCTACACAAACCGCATTCGTTTTCCCATTGAAATTGTGCGGCGGATTCGTGAAGCTGTTGGCGCTAACTTTATTATTGTGTATCGGCTGTCGATGTTAGATTTGGTGGAAGACGGCTCAACTTGGGAAGAAATTGAATACCTTGCGAAAGAAATCGAAAAAGCGGGTGCTTGTATGATCAACACAGGCATTGGCTGGCATGAAGCCCGAGTCCCCACCATTGCAACACAAGTGCCCCGTCATGCGTTTAGTTGGGTTACTCAAAAATTAATGGGCAAAGTAAATATTCCGTTAATTACCACAAATCGTATCAATGACCCATTTGTTGCCGAACAAATTCTAGCCAATAGGCAAGCAGATATGGTGTCAATGGCACGACCATTCCTTGCGGATGAAGCTTTTGTTCGAAAAGCAGCCGAAAACCGTGCTGATGAAATAAATACCTGTATTGGCTGTAACCAAGCTTGCCTTGATTTAATTTTTAGTGGGAAACTTGCCAGTTGCCTAGTTAATCCGCAGGCAGTCAGGGAAATGGACTACCCCAATGAAAAAGCCCCTAAGAGTAAATCGGTTGCCATCGTCGGTGCTGGTCCGGCAGGGCTTTCCTGTGCGATTTATGCGGCAAAACGTGGTCATAAAGTCACCTTATTCGAAAAATCGAATCAAATTGGTGGGCAATTTAATTTAGCGAAACAAATTCCGGGCAAAGAAGAGTTCCATGAAACGATCCGTTATTTTTGTCGTCAGTTACAACTGCTGAATGTAGATGTTCGCCTTGAACAACAAGCGGATGTACAAGGCCTTTCAGGTTTTGATGAAGTTATTATTGCCACTGGCGTCACTCCACGCAAAATTCAGCTTGAGGGAGCGGACCACCACAAAGTGGTTTCCTATATTGATGTGATTACTCAGCAACAAGTAGTAGGTAAAAATGTGGCCATTATTGGCGCAGGAGGCATTGGTTTTGACGTGGCTGAGCTATTAACACAAGAAGGCAAAAGCAGCAGTTTAGACACTTCGCTATTTAATAAAGAGTGGAATATTGACCCGACAATTCGTTCAAAAGGGGGCATTTACCCTGAGAAGAAAAATGGTGTTGGATCGGCTCGCCAGCTCTACTTATTGCAACGAAAAAACAGCAAAGTTGGTGCAGGTCTTGGGAAAACAACCGGTTGGATTCATCGCCTGTCACTGATGAAGCGTGGTGTGAAAATGCTTAATGGCGTGGAATATATGCGTGTCGATGATGATGGCTTGCATATTCGTTACCAAGATAAAATGCAATGTTTGCCTGTCGATAACGTGGTGTTATGTGCAGGGCAAGAACCTTATCGACCGTTAAAAATTCAACTTGCTGAATATGGAATTGATGCTCATGTCATCGGTGGTGCCGATGTAGCGGCTGAATTAGATGCTCGTAGGGCTATTGAGCAAGGCATGAAAATCGCTTATCAGCTTTAATCTTTCTGTTTCCCTCTTGATCAAATTCATTCATCGAGAGGGGAAAAGCAATTTCCAATTCAACAACCCCCATACTCTTTATTTATCGGCCTCACTTTAAGAATATAAAATGTTATGTTATAACATATCTTTTATTATTTGATTTATCGAGGCTCTATGTCAACAACCACCGAAACATTCACCACACCACTCGCTGACGCGCAAGTACAAAGTGATACACATAGCCAAATTGGGCTTGATTGGGTAGGTATGACGGGGATCGCTTTACCTGTGGAATTAGCAGGTCGCCCAGTCAATGCAAGCGTCGATATTGGTATTGATCTCCAAGGGCAAAAAGGCATTCATATGTCTCGCCTTTATCTATCACTAGATGGGCTCACACAAAGGGAATTAACGGCGGATTTACTAAAGCAAACATTGGAGCAGATTTTATCCTCCCACGCTCAAACTTCATCAAAAGCTCATTTACGTATTTATGGTGACATTTTGATCTCCCGGCGCTCTTTAATTTCTAATCAGTTTGGTTGGAAAGCCTACCCTTTTGAAGTAGAAGCGAATTTACAAAACTCATTCAAGATAAAATTAAAGGTTGGCGTGCCTTACTCCTCAACCTGCCCTAGCTCTGCTGCCCTTTGTGCCCAAGTCATGCAGCAGCAATTTGCACTCGATTTTGATAACCAAGCACCGTTATTACCACAAAGCCAAGTCCTTGATTGGCTGATAAAACACGGGTTACCCGCCACACCACATAGCCAAAGAAGTTGGGCGTGGGTCACTGCAATGTTAAAAATTGCAGAGAAAAAACTCCCGATTATTGAACTGATTAACCGAATAGAAAATATTCTTTGCACCTCAGTTCAAACCGTGGTGAAACGCAGTGATGAGCAAGCTTTTGCTATTGCTAATGGGCAAAATTTAATGTTCTGTGAGGATGCAGCAAGAAGATTGATCGAGGCGTTTAGCCATCAATGCCAGTTTAACGAAATCACCGTTGAGATAGACCACCAAGAAAGCTTACATGCGCACAATGCGGTTGTGCGCACACACTGGAAGCGAGATCATCATGCTGCGTAAAAACCCATCAGGCCATGTGCCTATCGTGTCTGAAAAGGCCTACATAGATCCAACCGCCATTATCTGTGGCAAAGTGATAATTGAAGATTACGTGTATGTGGGACCTTATGCCGTGATCCGCGCCGATGAGCTTAATGAAGAAGGGGATATGTCTCCAATATTGATAGGATCGCACTCAAATATTCAAGATGGTGTGGTCATTCACTCTAAAAGTGGTGCTGGTGTCCGTATTGGGTCACACACCTCTATCGCTCATCGTGCTATTGTCCACGGCCCTTGTGAAATTGCACAGCGGGTGTTTATTGGTTTTAATAGTGTGTTATTCAACTGCGTGATTGGTGAAAACTGTGTGATCCGCTACAATGCGGTGGTTGATGGGCTAACGCTTCCCCCTGCTTTATATATTCCTTCTTGCATGCATGTTAACTTGCACAGCGACTTATCCACATTCCAACAAGTTGACCACGCATCATTACAATTTTCAGAGGACGTCGCAGCAACCAATATTCAGCTAGTTGAAGGCTATCGCCGCTTACGTAATGAGTTTTAGTCAAACCAATAACAACAAAAAAGGCAGAATGTTTTTCTGCCCTCAGACTGCTGACAAACATAACATGTTTGGCGGCAGGTTGGATAGGTTTTGAAAATAAACAAGGAAAATCAATACATTGATTTTCGCCTGATAACACAAAGTGGGAAAAACCACGCTTTTTCCCGCTTTGTCAACAACCTCAAGGCAGAATGTTTTTCTGCCCTTTTTGTTTATTTCACTAACATATTAGTCATGATGGGATAACTGAGCGTCTGAATTCGCCAGTTTCTCATCTTCAGCTAAACAGACCGCAGCGGTAAATAAAACATCAGTGGAAGAGTTCACGGCAGTTTCCGCTGAATCTTGCAGTACGCCAATCATAACACCGACTGCCACCACTTGCATTGCAACATCATTCGGAATACCAAACATGTTACACGCTAATGGAATTAATAATAATGAACCACCCGCTACCCCTGATGCGCCACATGCACACACTGAAGCCACGACACTTAGCAATAATGCTGTCGGGATATCTACCGGAATACCTTTTGTGTGAACTGCGGCTAGCGTTAAGACAGTAATCGTGACTGCTGCACCTGCCATGTTAATTGCTGCACCTAATGGAATAGAAACTGAGTATGTGTCTTCATGGAGGTTCATGCGACGACACATCGCCATATTGACTGGGATATTCGCAGCAGAACTACGGGTAAAGAATGCCGTAACACCACTCTCACGTAAACACGCAAACACCAATGGGTAGGGGTTACGTTTTAATTTCCAATATACAATCAGCGGGTTAACAACCAGAGCAACAATAATCATACAACCTAATAAAACGGCTAATACGTGGATATAACCTTTTAACGCGTCAAAGCCTGTTGTTGCAATCGTTGATGAAACTAAGCCAAAAATACCTAAAGGTGCTAATCGGATAATAACTTTAACTAATTGAGTCACACCATTAGAAAAATCAAGTAACAGCGTTTTTGTCGTATCACTCCCATGACGAAATGCAATACCTAACCCGATAGCCCACGCTAATATACCAATATAATTACCGTTGATCAGCGCATCAACTGGATTTGTAAAGACATTATTTAATAAGCCACTCAGTACTTCTGCAATGTTACCGGGTGGGTTCATTTCTGTTTCACTACCCGCTAAAGCAAGTGTTGATGGGAATATAAATGAGGCGATAACCGCCACTAATGCCGCGAAGAATGTCCCTAAAATATACAGAACCAAAATCGGTTTAATACTGGTTTTTTGCCCTTGGCGATGGTTAGCAATGGACGACATTACCAATACCCACACCAACACTGGCGCAACCGCTTTTAATGCACTGACGAATAAGTGACCTAACAAGCCCACATTCTTTGCTGCCGATGGCCATAACCATGCCAATAAAATACCAGCAACTAAGCCAATCAGTATCTGCTTGACCAAACTACCGTGAGTGATCACTCGCCATAACCCTGTTTTATTTGTATCCATAGTAGACCTATATTATTTATCTTTATTAGGAATTAAATGTGTTTGCAGAGCCAGTATAAGGAATAAATACCTTGTGAAAAGGCTATTATTCAAAATATACACAATGATTGTTTTTTCTTAACAAATATTTTACATAACTGTGATCGCAATAGAATTTTGTTTCTTATAGTAGAATGGAATAGAGGAGAATGATTGAGCCTTTTCAGAGGGTTAAAATAAAAATCCCCTACTTCATCAGTAAGGGATTTAAGTTTCACAGGAGGCTATTTGCTTTTTACTTCGTTGCGCTTGTTAACAATTGAATTAATGATTAATGTCACCACTAATATTGTTGCAATCGTCCCTAATGAGATCGCTGTTGGGATATGGTAAATATCGATAAGTAACATTTTTATACCAATAAAGCTTAAAATGACGGCTAAGCCATATTTTAACATTGAGAACTTCTCTGCGACATCGGACAGCAAGAAATACATGGCACGTAACCCTAAAATAGCAAATAAATTAGACGTTAAGACAATAAACGGGTCCGTGGTTACTGCGAAAATAGCTGGAATACTATCCACCGCAAAGATGACATCACTGATTTCAACTAAGATCAGCACTAAGATTAATGGTGTTGCAAACAACACTCCGTTGCGCTTAATAAAGAATTTTTCACCATGCAGTTCATCCGTCATGGGAAGGTGTGAACGCACCCACTTCACTAAGGGTTTATCATTAATCGGTGAATCATCTTCTTTAGCAAAAGCCATTTTAAGACCAGTAAACAGTAAAAATAAGCCAAAGACATATAAAATCCAACTAAACTGCGTGACCAACCAACTACCAGCGAAAATCATGATGGTTCTTAATACGATAGCACCTAGCACGCCATAAACTAACACGCGACGTTGTAAACTAGCCGGGATCGCAAAATAATTAAATAGCATCAACCACACAAAGACGTTATCGACTGCCAACGCTTTTTCCAATAGGTAGCCAGTCAAAAATGCCATTGTTTGGCTATCAGCAAACTCACGACCTACGTTGTTATTGAGATACCACCAAAAACCAGCAGCAAAAATCAGTGAAAGCGTCACCCACACAATACTCCAAGCCGCAGCTTGCTTCATCGACATGGCTTGGCCTTTGTGTTTCCCCTGCCAAAACAAATCGATAAGTAACATGAGTAAAATAATAGTTGCAAAACTACCCCATAAAACAGGGTTACCGACTGAGTGCATTTTCCTATCCCTTAAAAAACAAAAAACGGCTGATATCCAGAAGACATCAGCCGCTTAAAATTCTTTAACCTCAAGGAGTTATCTATTGGTTGTAAATTATGAGCAAACCTCGCCTTCTGGCAAGGTCTCACTTACAACACAATTAACCCGAAAACAGGTACTGTGGTGCTCGGCTACCGGGTGTAATGTGTACACCGTAATGACGATAAACCGACAAAAAGAAGTTACTCCCCTTTGCTATGGGGATAACATACGGTAAATAATCTTAAAATGCAATAATTAGCGTTATTAGATTTAACGCTGTTTTTTTTCGTGAAAAGATAAATTAACAGCAAACTTTTACAGTTTCTAGCTAAAAGCCCCTCCTAAAGTGCGTTTTTAGCTATTTTACCTTGTTACAATTAGGGGGATTAATTGTAAAAATAGCGCTCAACTTAAATGAATTCTAAAAATATGCTTAAAATTTGCTGTTTAGTTATTTTCGGTTTTGTTAAAGTGAGCGTGCTTTACACTAACAGCCTGAGGAAACAACACTTTCACTTAGGTATTCACTTAATCCATTTCTCCCTGCCCAACAACAAGTTTGTTGCTGTTATTGCCGTTTAGGAAACATTAATGGAATTAGTTAAAGAACTTTTTTTTGCCCTTTGGCACCAAGATTATGTCACACTCTCTAACCCATCTTTGATGTGGGCTATCTACCTTATGCTGTTTGCTATTCTGTTTCTTGAAAATGGGGTATTACCGGCCGCATTTCTACCTGGTGATAGTTTATTGATTTTAGTGGGCGTCCTGATTGCAAAAGGCACCTTGAGCTATCCACTCACCATCGTGATTTTAACGGCTGGCGCAAGCTTAGGCTGCTGGGTGGGGTATATACAAGGGCGCTGGTTAGGTAATACAACGATAGTCAAGGGCTGGCTCGCACATCTTCCAGAACATTACCACCAACGGGCGCATGGCTTATTCCACCGCCATGGTCTTGCTGCATTGTTAATTGGTCGTTTTCTCGCTTTCGTAAGAACACTGTTGCCGACTATCGCAGGTTTAGCTGGCTTGAAAAATGGTCGTTTTCAAGTTTTTAACTGGTTAAGCGGCTTGCTTTGGGTACTAATTTTAACCGCTATTGGTTACGGTTTTGGTAAGAGTCCCATTTTCCAGCAATATGAACATCATATTATGAATGTACTGATGCTGATCCCTGTCTGTCTGTTAGTTATCGGTTTGGTCGGCAGCATCGCTGTCGTGGTAAAGAAAAAACTGTCAGGCAAGAAAGCAAACTAATTCAATTTGCGGGAGCACCTTGTTCCCGCACTTTCACTTTTACCCATTTTTACCTTTTCATTTATTTTACCGAACAAATATCCTTAACCAATTAATTATACGGTAATTTTATATCGATTTTTATTTGTCATTTTTTGTTTATTTCGCACAATCACACTGAATATTTGATTGCACTTAATGTAAAAGTCGCTATTGTTAATACTACGAATGCGCTTTTTCTATTGATAGGAGGTTGTATATGTCATCGAATCATTCATCAGACGAACTACGTGCAGAGCTACGCGCTTTGGCTGATTCTCTGGAAGCGATGCTTAGTGATACCAGCGAAAAATCGAAAGAAGAGATTGAAAGTTTAAAATCGAAAGCACAAGAAGCATTGTGCTCATCGCGCGCAAAACTCGGTCAAACAACCGAAAGGCTCACCGAGCAAACTAAAGAAATTGCTGGGCGTGCAGATAACTACGTAAAAGAAAACCCATGGACAGGCGTTGGTATTGGTGCCGCAGTGGGTGTTGTTCTTGGCGTGTTGCTCGCTAAACGTTAATTGCTTATGGAACCAAACCAGCAACGTCAGGGCCCCGGTAAAGGGGTCCTTGAAACTTTACGGCGCATTGCCAATATTTCTGTCGGCATTGTGCAAACTCGCCTTGAGTTAATTGCCGTTGAGTTAGAAGAAGAAAAACTCAATCTTATCCAGCTTCTATTATTAGCTGGCTTAGCCTTATTGTTCACCGCATTTGGGTTGATGTGTTTAATTGGTTTGATCTTTTGGTCTGTTGACCCAGTCTACCGCTACCAAGCACTGGCGATAACAACAGGGGCGTTAATCCTGCTTGCTATTATTTTTGCTGTTTGGGCGCTAAAAAAAGCAAAACAATCAACCTTATTAGGCGCAACCCGAGAGCAGTTGGCTCAAGATGCCAACGCCTTAGGGAGAAAGGATGATGAAGCCAAATAAGCAACAATTACTGACAGCCAGAAAGCAGCGGTTAATCAAAAAAATTGAGCGCCAGCGCCAAGCGCTTGCTGAAACCTCAACTGATTGGCTAAACACTACCGCACCTTATGACCGGGCTTGGCAAACAGTGATGGCCTTTCGCCCCTTCGTAATTGCCGCAACAGGCTTACTGTCAATTTATTCCCTTCGTAAACCACGAAAAATTCTACTATTGGGCCAAAAAGCCATCACGATTTGGGGCATAGTTCGTTCAATTCAAAGCGCAATTCAACCCAGTAAGAAATAGCCACCACACTTAAAAATCGCATAATATTTTATTATTCAATAAGATAAATAATTTATTCTGCGATTTTTTACTCCCCTAATAAGTTCATTCAATTTTTTTGTCTATGTTTGTGAATAACCTTTGCTTTTTATTGAATGAGTGAGTCGTTACTATAAGCCCATCAAATGTTTTCTAGCCAATTTGTGCTGAAAAACACCTTATAAAGCGACATATATCGCAATTAACTTACATTTAATGACTTATTAATCTGGAGTATTTCGATGAAAAATTTAGAAAGTGGTGCGATATTATTGGCTCGTATCATGATGCCAGTCCTGTTTATTGTCGCTGGATATGGAAAACTCGGTGATGCCTATGCAGGTACTCAACAATATATGCAAGCCATGGGGGTTCCTGGTTTCTTATTGCCTTTAACCATTTTATTGGAATTAGGTGGCGGATTAGCAGTTCTGTTTGGTTTTTTAACCCGTACAGTTGCCTTGTTCACCGCAGGCTTTACCGTATTAACCGCATTACTGTTCCACACTGACTTTAGTGTGGCACCAAACAGCTTAATGTTTATGAAGAACTTTACTATCGCTGGCGGTTTCTTACTGTTAGCAGTCACAGGCCCAGGTAAATTCAGTATTGATCATTTACTCGGCAAAAAATGGTAATACACGTTTCATGTCACCCTTATTGATTTTTGATTCATATTCATTTGGTTATTCAATTTAATACCTCCCTCGGGAGGTATTTTTTTTGTCCAAAATAAAGGCTTGAATCTCAGCCACTAAACTCTACACGTAAACGCTAAATAGTTTGAGTTGTAGGCAACAATGCTGGCCCAGAACTTATATTAACTTCTAAATAATTCGTGCTGTAGCAAGGCGGCAAGCTTGCTAATCCCTAGGAGCATACATGAGTATGTGACTAGGGTTAGGGAGCGATGCCAACAAAGCTACAGTGCGAAGTATGACGAAGTTATGAACGAAATAGTTTGGGGATCTCACGCAGACACCACGACTTCGCCTCCCCCATACTATCTCTGCGCCACGCCATAATAATTGTCGTCTCATGGCTAAACTCCGCTCCCACGACCTTCAGACGCCCTTCACGAATATCTTGTTCCACCAGCGGGTATGGCATTGTCGCCACACCGAGCCCTGCTAACAGTGCATTACGCTTATCTTCAATACTTGATACCGTCAAACGCTGCTGCTTATCCAACAGTTGTACGGTGATCACAGGGCGTTCACGCGCGGTATCTGCTACCGCAATTCCACGATATTTCACCCTAGTTGCATCAGAAAGCGGTTCAGGCTCTTGATGGATTGGGTGATCGGGACTTGCCACATAAATATGATTAACCGTGTATAACGGTTTCGAGTTAATTTCGGAAGATGAACGAAAGTGCATATCTGGGGCAATCACAATATCCGCTTTACCACTTTCAAGGCGCTCCCACGCCCCGGCTAACACTTCCGTTATCAAAGATAACTGAGTTTCTGATTTTTCCGCTAATCGCTCCACTAACGGAAATAATGATTGAACAGGAACCAACGCCTCACAGACAATCGTTAAATGCGTTTCCCAGCCTTTTGCTAGCGCTTCAGCATCAGATGTAAGCTTATCTGCCGCTTCAAGTAAAATACGGCCTCTATCAAGCAACATTCTGCCGACATTGGTAAATTTAGTTCTATGTCCTGAACGGTCAAACAAAATGACATCGAGCTCTTCTTCTAACTTTTGCATAGTATAGCTTAGCGCAGATGGTACCCGACCTAACTCTTCTGCTGCCGCTGCAAAACTGCCACGTCGGTCGATTGCATCCATCACCCTTAATGATTCAAGCGTTAATGCTCTCTCTTTACTCATGATGTATCTCTTTCAGGAAATTTGAATAAGGAAAACAGATTAACTGGCTAACAATTCAACGTCCAGCTATTTATTATAACAATAGATTATTAATTTATTATTTGAATGAGGGTTAACCATTATGATGACCTTAAGACCCGTTAACCATTGCGGAAAAGCAGACTATGGTTGGCTACAAGCTCGCTATGCTTTTTCTTTCGGCCACTATTTTGATCCTGATTTTATGGGTTTCAAAACATTAAGAGTGCTGAATCAAGAGGTTATAGCGCCGCATAACTCATTACAGCCAAGAATGTATCCCCATGTCGATATCTTAAATATCATCCTAAAAGGTCATGCGCAATACCGTGATAGTTTAGGGAATACCGTTGATGCAAATGAAGGCGATTGCGTGCGTTTTTCACCCCGCCCAGACCTGAGTTATAGCGAGCAGAATATCTGCCCTCATACGCCATTAACGCGTTTACAACTCTGGTTAAATGCATGCCCACAACAAGAATCATTACCTTTGCAAAAAGTGACGATTTCTAAAGATGAAAACTGCCTTGTGGCATCTCCAGATGGTGAAAAAAACAGCATCCAGTTACGTCAACAAATTTGGATAAACCATATTCACTTAGCACCCAAAACATCATCAATGATGTCCATAAAAGGTCCAAATGCCTTTTTACAATCAATACATGGCGGAGCTACTTTACGTAATAAACACGGTGAAAGTTTAGCCATGAGTTGTAATGACGGGGTGTTTTTACAAGATGAAGATGTCGTTGAAATCACCGCTGATAAAGATTTTCGCGGTTTGCTAATTGATCTCGGAGAACAGCACTAAGTTTATCGCTTTTTTATAATCGTTAATCAAAACTCCGCGTATTTTGCCAAAGGGCTGTTTACCTTTGTTGCTGATTTTTAGCGCTAAAAAAGTTCAAAAAACAATCCAAATAATAGATAAATATATCTGTCGTGCTAACTGACGACGATTGGAATCAACTATTGTCCCTAAAGGCTGCCCTACGGGTTCGATTAAAGCACGTTTCACCCATTTAATGCTGCGTTGAGAGGCTCCTGCCCGGTTCACTCGGCGGCGAACCTCTCTCCTTGCCTAAAGTGACTTTAATTCGAATAAAAATTGACCATAAAAGATAAACAGCCCCAAGTCGGAGGGAAAATTTGCGAACTTATTCGCAAATTTAATCATTTACATATCCTACGTATTGACAAGCCTGTGATAGAGTCCAGCCATTAGTGAGTGAGAAAAACAGTTGTTTTTCTGCTTAATGGCTTTTCGTTTTGATTTTAAAGGTGTTTTCGTGGCGCTATTCACTCAACAACGGCATAATCAAATTTTCGCCCAGATACTCAATGAGGTCGTTCCTCAAGATGAGCTTGCTAAGCGTTTTTCTGTTTCAACGCGGACAATCCGTTCTGATATCAATGAAATCAATGAGTTGATTCAAGAATACCATGCACATATTGTGTATGAACGAGGGCGTGGTTACCGTTTAAAAGTTGAAGATGAAGCGCTATTTGCCACGTTCACACAACACAGCGAAGAAGAGAGCGCCATCCCCCGCACCAGCAAAGAACGCATCGATGCTTTACTATTGAAATTATTGATGTTATCGCTTCCTGTTAAGTTGGACGACATCGCAGAAGAGTGGTTTGTGAGCCGTGGCACCCTCCAACAAGATATGGGGACAGTCAGAGAACAACTGCAAAAATACCAAATTACACTGGAAAGTATTCCCCATCAAGGTATCCGCCTAAATGGCAGCGAATGGGCGATCCGAGCCTGTATGACAGAAACCTTATGGCGTCGTTATTCAGAGCAAATCACCCCTGATTTAACCACGTTTCGCCCAGATAGCCTCGATAATTTAGATTTAACCTATATCGATAAAGTACTGCATAACAGTATGAATCGCTTTGATATTCGCATTAGCAATGAAGGTCATCTTTACCTTGTTTTTAATTGCGCTGTCACTATTTTACGCATTACCCGAGGCCATGAACTCACCACTTCCGTGAAAAGTGATGAAGCAGAAGAAGTGATCCGCAAAGCCTGTGATGAAATTTCAAAAGGGCTCATTTATTTCCTGGGTAATGACCTCTCTCATGCAGAACTCAGCTATTTGCATGATCAAATTATTGCTCAACGCATTAGCCACCAAGACACTGCCACGCAAAAAAGTGGCAGTCATAACGAACTATCAGAGCATATATTGAATTATATTAATGAGTTATATAACTATGACTTACGAAATGATGAAAAGCTCAAAAAAGATCTCAACACCCATCTGGCAGCGTTGATCACTCGTTTGCAGTATCATATTTCGACCCCAAATCCGTTATTGTCTGATATTAAACAATATTATCCGTTCGCCTATGATGTCACGCTCAGCGCACTAACCAGTGCAAGTAAGCAATTACTTCCTCACCCCATCAGCGAGGATGAACTGGGTTATCTTGCTGTACACATTGGTGTTAGCCTCGAACGTAATTATGGCGCAGGTTCTATTCGCCAAACTGAGGTGTTGGTTGTCACAGACGCGGGGAACTCAACATTTCGTGTGGTCGAGTCTAAAATCATGCGAGAATTTCCTCAATTAAAATTTAGCCGAGGGCTCACTTTACAAGAGTATGAATCACTCAGTGAAGTCAGTGAAGATTTTGTGATCACAACGGTGCGAATTTCTGAGAAAAATAAGCCTGTTATCAAAATCGCACCGTTTCCAACCCCTTACCAATTAGAGCAAGTTGGGCGACTTGCCATGGTAGATCAAACGCGCCCTTACATTATCGAGCGTTTTTTTGACGAGCGATTTTTTATGGTGATTAATGAAAAAGTAAGCCAAGAAGCACTGTTCCAAACGGTTTGCCATAAATTACAACAAGAAGGTTACGTCACTGCCGAATTTTATCCATCGTTGCAGGAGCGTGAATCCATCGTTTCAACCCTGCTAGGTGAAGGCATCGCCTTACCTCACTCATTAGGCTTATTAGCCAACAAAACGGTTGTCGCAACGATTATTGCCCCCAAAGGTATTGAATGGAATAAAGAGAGTAAAGAAAATGCCTATGTGATTTTTCTGCTTGCCATCAGCAAGGCAGACTATGAAGAAGCGATGGCGATTTACGATCTGTTTGTCACCTTTGTGAAGGAAAAAACGACACGCCGCCTTGTTAGCGTCAAAAACTTCAATGAATTCCAAGTGATCGCTAAAGACAGCTTAGCAAGGGTACTTTAGTACTCGTGCAACTTCCACTTTAAGGTGGAAAAGTGGCAGTTGCACGTTTTTACGTGATCCTAACCACAACTCTACGAAATCTTTTACCTATTTTATTCGTGCGTTTTACACACTAAATGGCTAAGTGGAAACCATAATCCACAAAGTTAGTCACCTCTAACTTGTTATTTCCACTTATATTTCCAAGTGCATTTTCCATTTCCAGTTATCAACAAAAATTTATATTCCATTGATTTAAATACGTTTAATCTCCAGCACCCGTTTATTTAATCGTTTATCGATGATTGACTCATGTCAATTTTTCCACTTGTTTTCCAAATAGTGCAAAAAACAACCTATCTTAACCTATATTTATTTCCATATTATTTCCACTTCGAAGTGGAAATTCACTGCCTGCAAAAATACCCCATAAGCGTCTAATGTATAAGACATGAAGGAACAGAGTAGTCTAACTAGCAATATTACTTTGGATTTTAAATAGTTATGAGTGAATCAGTTGTCGTTTTTAAAATGTTAGAGCACGACCTTGATATCGATGAGGTCACACAAAAACTGCTGGCAGTGATTACTGACTGGCTCAAGCAAGAGGACTGCTATACCACAGATGTACAACAACAAATGCTGGCGTCTCATCTACGTGCCATGGTAGCGAGAGCGAAAACAGGCGAAGCATTACCGGAGGTTGATATCAGTCTATTTGATGAAATATCTCAACACTCGATTGAATTAGCTCAGCGTGTTGTCGATACGCTCCCAGGGCTAGCACCAGAAGAGACGTATTTGCTCTCTGTTCACTTTGAAGTCGCTCGTTCAAATAATTAATTTATTACGTTGTAGGATTGGAGAATATTTATATGAAACAGATGGTTGTTGTGATCGGGGATCGTTTAGGTAAAGGGCAAAAAGTGGCGGCAGGTGTTGAAGCGGCTGGCGGTAAAGCCATTGTTGTACCGGGGGTCGCAGCAGATATGAAACTCGGTGATGTGATGAACGCAGAGCAAGCTGACCTTGGAATTTCCTTTTGTGGCAGTGGTGGTGCTGGTGCTATCACCGCTCAAACCAAATATGGTTATAAAGCTCGTTATGGGATGCGCTCTATTGAAGAGGGGGAAACCGCCATTGCAGAGGGTTGCAATGTATTAGGTTTCGGTTTTATGGACAAGGAAGAGTTAGGCGAGCGCTTAGTTAAAGCATTTAATAAAAAATACGGCAACGCTTAATGAAAAAATCGATCGAAACGACAGTACGGGTGACAGGGCAAGGCGATACCAAGCAAAAAGCCATTGCGGACGCCTTAAATTCGATTCAAAAAACCGTACTGAAAAACAGCACAGACATCATCCTACGTATAGAGCCAAAGGATGTTGAAGTTGTTAGTGCTCACTCGCACTCGCGGACAGAAAAATTTCTTTTCATCTTTTTGCCACGCAAACGTGAACATTTCCGTGTTGTACTCGACGTTTCGCTGGATGTCACCTTACTTTCTGTCAACGAAATACCATTTACAGAACAATAATAGCAATCAGGTCTGGAGTTAATTCCATGAGTGAAACTGCATCTTTTTTAGAAATATTGGGCATGTCCCTCATTATCGGTGGACTCTGCGGCTTCGGTTTAGGCGCAGGCGCGGCACGTATGTTCCACGCACCGACGGTACAAGGCATGGGGGCATTTCGTACATTAGGCGAACTTAACGCTTGTGAAGGTGATCCCGCATCTCACTTCTCATTCGGCTTAGGTTTCTTCTTTAACGCATGGGCATCATCGGTTGCTGCGGGTGCGTTCACGCAAGACGTTGACCATCGAATCATTCCTAACTGGGGTGCCGCGGCACTTCTAACCAAAAACCGTAATGTGGCAGAAACCCTGCACAACCCGAAAAAAATGGCCATTGCTTGTGCCATCATCGGGGCTATCGTGGTGGCATTCTTAAATACCACGGCATCAGCGGTACCTGCGGCACTGCAAACTACCGCAATTAATGTTCTCGTTCCTGCCGCAAACTTACTGGTAAATACCGTGATGCCTGTCATTTTCTGGTTAGCCGCGATGGATGCAGGGCGTCGTTCAGGTTTCTGGGCAACACTGTTCGGCGGTTGTGCTCAACTAATTATGGGCAATGCTATCCCAGGTTTAGTATTAGGCATCTTGATTGGTAAAGGCGTTGATGACAACGGCTGGAACCGCATCACACGCACCATGATGATCACTGTCGTTCTGTTATTCGTTCTAAGTGGCTTCTTCCGCGAATTTGACCTGAAGATGATCACCTCCTTCAACTTAGACAAACCATTGTGGCTTGAATACGTCCACGGACTGCTGAGCGGGAAATAATCATGACAACTGAAATTAATAAAAACGATTTTTGGTACGCAGAATGGTCATTCCCCATCTTTGTTGGGCTGCTCTCCGCAGGGATCTTTGCGGGTACCCATATGTATGTGGTCTATGGGTTCGGGGCATTTAACGAAGTCGCGTTCGTCGCTATGTTACGTGCAGGGCTCGACACAGGGGTTTACGGCGCAGTAGCTGCATTTGGGGCGAGCTTCTTATTTGCTCGGATTATCGAAGGTTCCTTGGTGGGGATTTTGGATATTGGTGGCGCACTGCAAACGGGTATTGGTCTTGGCGTTCCTGCCCTATTCCTCGCGGCAGGTTGGGATATTTTAGTCACTAACTTCTGGATCTCGTTACTGACGGGCTTATTCCTTGGGGCATTAATCGGCTTACTAATTGTTTTTGCACGTAAATTCACGATTGCTCAAGCCAACTCAACTTTTGGCGCTGACGTCATGATGGGGGCGGGTAATACATCAGGTCGATTCTTAGGCCCGCTCATTATCTTAGCCGCAATGGCCGCATCCATTCCAATCGGGATCGGTTCACTGATTGGAGCTCTGATCTTTTACGTATGGCAAAAACCCGTTGCTGGCGGGGCAATTTTAGGCGCAATGTTACTCGGTTATTTCTTCCCAATTGTCGCTTAATCCTATGATCCCGGGGCATATGCTCCGGGTCACTGGCTCGCATAAACTAAAATCAGACTCGAAATAATTCAAAGTGCAGTTAAACGGTAAGTCAGTGGGCTCCTAGGAACATCGATCAGCCAACAACGCTGCGGTTTGAAGTATGACGAGCATGGTATGACAAATATGAAAGGAGGTGACTATGTATTCCTTAATCATAAAACAAGCCAAACTTATCGATGGAAAACTCATTGATATTCTTATCAAAGATGGAAAAATCGAAGCCTCTGGCTCAGATGTATCACACAACCAGCAAGCTGAAAAAATTATTGATCTCGGCGGAAAAGTTTACGTTAGCGCTGGATGGATAGATTCTCACGCCCATTGTTTCGCCGAGTCCCCCATTTACTTCGATGAACCGGATCTCGCAGGTGCCGCTGGTGGTGTTACCTCACTGGTTGATGCGGGCAGTGTTGGCGCTGATGATATTGACAGATTTTATCAATTAACGAAAAAATCTAAAACCAACGTCTTTTCTTTATTGAATATTTCACGCATTGGCATCATCGCACAAAATGAATTGTCTGATATGAGCAACATCAACGAAGCATGTTTCCAAGAGGCCATTGAACGCCATCAAGGCTTTGTCGTTGGGATGAAAGCGCGTATGAGTAAAAGCGTTGTCGGTGAAAATGGCATCGCACCGCTAATTAAAGCCAAAGAAATGCAGAAAAAACACCATCTGCCATTAATGGTACATATCGGTAATAACCCACCTGATATTGATGAAGTGGCCAATTTGCTAACCCGCGGTGACATCATCACCCACTGTTTTAATGGTAAACCAAACAAAATATTAGGCGATGATGGTTATCTTAAGCCGTCTATTGCTCGTGCACTGGCCCGTGGCGTGATTTTAGATGTTGGTCATGGTGGTGAAAGCTTTAGTTTTAAAGTCGCTGAGCAAGCGATGCGGATAGGGACTTACCCTGACATTATCAGCTCCGATATTTACCATCGTAATCGGGTAAATGGTCCCGTTTACAGTCTAGCATTTGTGATGACCAAATTTCTGTGCATGGGCTTTAGCGCAGAGCAAATTTTACGTTGCGTCACGGAAAAAGCCGCCAACTTTTTATCACTGCCAGCGAAAGGGTATTTAAGACCCGGTTTCGATGCAGACATTACACTGTTTGATCTTAAAGAAGAACACACTGAGCTCACTGACGCAGAAGGCGAACATCGCGTAGGCACACACCGCTTTGTTCCTATTGCCGCCATCGTGGGTGGTAAACACATTATTCATGCACAAGGCGGATCTGAATATGCAATCAATTTATGAGAAATACCAATTAAAACACGTTATTAATGCATCTGGCCGCATGACTATATTGGGCGTATCAACACCGACGCCTGAAGTTATCGAACGTGTCGCTTATGGGCTCAATAATTATTTTGAAATTAAAGACTTAGTCAACAAAACAGGTGAGTATATCGCCAATTTGCTGAATGTCGAAGCTGCTGTCGTGGTATCTTGCGCATCGGCAGGTATCGCCCAAGCGGTTGCAGGTGTGATTGTGCAGGACGATGATGATTTATTACTTAACTTACACTCATCGGAAAAAATCGTTCCCCGCGAAATTATTTTACCGAAAGGCCATAACGTCAACTTTGGTGCTCCTGTCGACACCATGGTCTCTTTAGGTGGCGGAAAAGTGATTGAAGCAGGCTTTGCAAATGAGTGCAGCGCAGCCCAACTTGCCGCCAAAATCACCCCAAATACCGCTGCAATTTTGTATATAAAATCACATCATACCGTGCAAAAAAGCATGTTAACGGTTGAGCAAGCTGCCAACGTGGCTCATGACCACCAATTACCATTGATTGTCGATGCCGCCGCTGAGGAAGAGTTAACCACCTATTACCAAGCGGGTGGCGATATCGTGATCTACAGCGGAGCAAAAGCGATTGAAGGGCCGACCAGTGGCTTAGTTGTGGGGAAAAAACAGTACGTTGAATGGGTTAAACGTCAGAGCCAAGGTATTGGTCGTGCCATGAAAGTGGGTAAAGAAGGTATTTTGGGCTTAACCCTTGCCATCGAACAATATTTGACGGCACAAAAGGAAACTGGCGCACAGATGGTCACTCGAATGGCAAAATTTATCAGCGAGTTAAATGCTATTAAGGGGATTTCAGCGCAAGTCGTCTGGGACGCAGCTGGACGTGATATTGCCCGTACAGAAATCAGCTTTGATGAAAAAGTGATTGGTAAAACAACCTATCAGATTATGGCTGACTTAAAACAAGGCGATACCGCTATCTACTTCCGTGAATATAAAGCCAATGAAGGAAAAGTTGAGGCAGACATTCGCAGCGTTAGCACTGAGCAGCTTGATATCATTTCACAGAATATTCGTTTGTTAGTAGAAGGAATTTAAAATGAAATTGTCACCGAATTTTTATCGTGACCGTGTTTGTTTAAATGTATTGGCAGGCAGCCACCAAAATGCCAAAGATATCTATGCCGCCGCAGAAACCTTTGTTGTTGTCGGTGTGTTATCAAAAAACTACCCTGATTTAGACAGTGCTATCGCCGATATGCGCATTTATGCCAAAGAAACTGACAATGCGTTATCTGTGGGTCTTGGTGCGGGCGATCCGAATCAATCTACGATGGTTTCGTTGATTTCAAGGGAAATTCAACCACAGCACGTTAACCAAGTGTTTACGGGCGCACCAATCAGTCGTGCTTTACTTGGTCAAAATGAAACGTTTGTGAATGCGCTAATTTCGCCAACGGGCACGGTTGGGATGGTAAAAATATCTACAGGTCCATTAAGCTCCCAAGCCCCTGACGGTATTGTCCCTATCGAAACCGCAATTATGATGTTGAAAGATATGGGGGCGGATTCTGTCAAATTCTTTAATATGAAAGGATTAACCTATATTGAAGAATATAAAGCCATTGCTAACGCCTGTGCGAAATTCGACTTTTCTTTAGAACCGACAGGCGGCATTGATTTAGACAATTTTGCTGAGATTTTACAAATTGCCCTTGATGCAGGTGTAAAGAAAATCATTCCTCACATTTATAGTTCGATCATTGATAAAGATACGGGAAATACACGCCCAGAAGATGTGCGTCAATTATTGCAGATGGTTAAGCAAGCGGTTAATTGATGCGGTAGTAAGCAATATACAAGAAAATAAATATAAGCGAGCGTTATAATATAAGTCATTGTGAAAATGACAAAACAACAAATACCCCACTCATCCAGTATGCAGTGGGGCTTTTTTACTGGGTATTAATGACCTATTGTTGCTGCATTCGGTATGATATGAAACCAATAATAATCCGGTACAGGGGTATCCCATACCCCGAAAAGCGCAGCTATCCCAATCATGATAAATAAAATCGCCAAGGTCAAAATAGCCATGACCCAGCCCGATAACGGAAATTGGCGTTTTTGGGTTGGCACTTGCAGTGAAAAATCCAGTGTTGACGAAACAGGGCAAGACTCCACGCATGTCATGCACCCCGTACACTCTACCGTTCTAACCTTGATAAGTTTATCGACTGGAATACGGGATGGGCAGTTTTTTGCACATTTTCCACAATCAATGCAACTGTCTACATTTCGGCGGATTTTAACGGGTGAAAGTAGTGAAAAAAGCCCCAACAATGCGCCATAAGGGCACAGATAACGGCACCAAGCATGGCGAATAAATAGGCTAGTAACCACCAAAATAGCCACGCTGAACAGCGTAAACTGGCTGATATAACGAAAGAAATCCAGCATTTTAACATCAATGATGATCCCATAAGGTGACATCATAAAGTATTGGATCATCTGCGCTGACATAGAGAAAGCAATATAAAGGAAGAAGCTTAGCAGCAAATATTTTAAGCCTCGCAAAGGGATATCCAACCATTTAGGTAAATTAATGGGGTTTTGATAACGAAACAGTTTTTGTCCTACCTTTCCCGTAAACTCCGATATGGTCCCTATTGGGCACATCCATGAACAAAAAGACTTTTTCAGCAGTAAGCTAATCAGAATAAAAGCCACTAACAAAAACATTGATGCCGCATGAATGGGCGGAAAACTGCTCGTTTCGATGGTGTACTTTAGATTCATTAACCCAGCAATAGGCAGCCAACCTTCAATACCGCCTGGACGTGGAAGATATAGCGTTTCCCCTCCCGTTTCGTAATAACGAACCCATAAATAGAAAGTGACACCAATGTACAGGTTAATCACCAGCAGAATTATTTGGACAACTTTGCGCCAAGTTGATGCATTTCGCCAATCATTCCAAGGCAGCTTACCCCCAACCGTACCAGGACGGCGTTGGTACCTTATACGAGGTTTCTTTATCATGTACACACATCCCTTTAACATGCATTATAAATACCACTATTGTATTTACATATTTAGAGCGCGTATTGATTTGCATCAGAGGGTTGTTACGTTATTGAGTTGAGTAAAACTCGTTCTACTCGTATGTTGACAAGAAGTTAGAAGTTAGAAGTTAGAAAAGCATTTTCTATTACTCTACAATTTTTTCAAAATAGTTCGTGTTGTACCGAGGCGGCAAAGTGAAGGCATCACGGGGAGCATACACAAGTATGTGACCCGTGTGGCTGAACGCAGCCAACAAAGGTACGGCGCGAAATATGAAGAAAAAAGGGAGCATACACAAGTATGTAACCCGCATGGCTGAACGCAGCCAACAAAGGTACGGCGCGAAATATGAAGAAAAAATTTTTTCTAAATAATTCGAGTTGTGCCAAGGCGGCAAAATGAGGAAATCCCTAGGAGCATACACAAGTATGTGACTAGGGTTGACGAATGACGCCAACACAGGCACAGCTCGAAGTATGACGAAAAAAGGGAGTTGGCCGATAAGCCGGGTTCTGTCTTGGACAACCATTCATCTAGGCCAGCACTTGCGCACTGGCTCCAGCAACCTACCCGAGTTCAATGCGGGCCGCACCATATGAACCCCTATTTGGTCTTGCTCCGGGTGGAGTTTACCGTGCCACGAACTGTTGCCAGTCGCGCGGTGCGCTCTTACCGCACCCTTTCACCCTTACCTGATCCTGTAAACAGGCCATCGGCGGTTTGCTCTCTGTTGCACTAGTCGTAGGCTCGCGCCTCCCAGACGTTATCTGGCACCCTGCCCTATGGAGCCCGGACTTTCCTCCCCTTTACCCGTCTCCCGAAGGGACTACGATAAAGCAGCGGTTGTCTGGCCAACTCCGCGGCGAATTATAGGGACTTTGCCACTGCTTGTACAGACTTTCTGGACAGGCAATTCACTGCTAACACCTTTGGTGACGCTATTTGCCTAATAATCATTCATCATCTTGATTATCTAACATCAGTTTATACAGCATATTTTTCTTTAAGCCGTAAATTTCCGCGGTGATCGCCGCCGCTTTTTTAGGCGGTAATTCTTTTTGCAGTAAATTGAGCGTACGAATAACATCCGGTGAAATCGCAGAATCGTCTTCAGGCTTTTTATAACCTTCAACAATCAACACCATCTCACCGCGATGGCGGTTTTCATCTTCTTTCACCCAAGCCAACAACTCCCCCACCGGACGCCCCTCAATAGACTCCCAGGTTTTAGTCAGTTCACGGGCTAAAACAACATGACGTTCCGGTCCCCAGACTTCCACCATATCTGCTAAACTGTCTAACAGGCGGTGGGTTGATTCATAGAAAATCAACGTGCGTGTTTCTTGTTCGAGTGATTGTAAAACATCTTTCCGACCTTTTGTTTTTGCAGGTAAAAAACCTTCATAACAAAAACGGTCTGATGGTAAACCAGCGGCTGACAATGCCGTAATTGCTGCGCAAGCCCCCGGTAAAGGAACAACACGAATGCCTGCTTCACGGCAACGATTAACCAAATGGTAGCCGGGATCGTTAATTAAAGGTGTACCTGCATCTGAGACTAATGCGATACTATCACCTTGGTGAAGTCTGCTAATTAATTGATCTGCCTTTTGCTGTTCATTATGATCATGCAGAGCAAACAGTCGTGCATTTATCGCGAAATGTTGTAATAAGATCCCCGAATGCCGAGTGTCCTCTGCCGCAATAAGGTCAACATGTTTAAGAACATCCAGAGCGCGTTGTGTGATGTCGCCCATATTCCCAATCGGTGTTGGGACGATATACAGCGTGGATGCCATAACCACAGCTTGATTAGGTTGGTTCATTGTTTCATCCGAATAGCCGGTTTAAAATTAAGCAATTGAAAAATACACCATTGGATACAGTATGCGTCCTTCAATTTTTTTGCATTTGAAAAAAGGGTTAATCTGCACAGCAATGCTGTCAACATTTGCACTCTCAGGGTGCCAAATTGTCTCAGATTATTTTCCTTCCACCCAAAAAACACCTGAGCAAAGTACGTCCGACGCCAGCAGCTACCAAGCTATCATTGATGCGGCGCAAGGCAAACCATCTTTGGAAGCGCTTCGTGCCTACATTAGCCAAGAGCCCTTATTAACCACTTCGGCTGAACGTCAAGCTAACATCGATGGATTATGGAAGATGTTAACACAATTGACGCCAGAACAGATTCACGGAGTTGGCGCAGAGGAAAATATTCTCCAAGGCTGGGTTGATCTTCTCGATATTTATCAAAATAACCAAGATGACCCAGATGCCCTACGTGCTGGCTTTAATGATTGGAAAATGCGCTACAGTAACAACCCGGGCGCTGCATTAGCGCCAACTCAGCTTATTCA
Source organism: Providencia rettgeri (assembly GCF_041075285.1). Lineage (NCBI taxonomy): Bacteria > Pseudomonadati > Pseudomonadota > Gammaproteobacteria > Enterobacterales > Morganellaceae > Providencia > Providencia rettgeri. The sequence goes on from NZ_CP163512.1 coordinate 2,771,542, forward strand.
AGCGATGTTACCTCGTGTCGGTGGTAGTCCGAAGATTGCCTTATTCCTCCCAATGAGCGGACAAGGTCAAGTATTTGGTCAAGCCATCATGCAAGGGTTTATGGATGCACAAAAAGGTATCCCTCAAAGTACCGCAACTTCCGCAAGACCCACACCGCCGACAAATAGCGGCAACGATATACTAGACCAAATTTACGCAGAGGTTGCTAAAACGGCAGGTGGCTCTCCTGCTGACACCGAACTCGTCACTTCCAGTTTACGTATTGATGCCACACCTGTTAATACACAAACCATAAAAGTGTTTGATACAACTGGCAAGCAAATGCCCCAATTGCTGGAACAAGCGAAAAGTGAAGGCTTTAACCTTGTCGTTGGTCCATTGTTGAAAAATGATGTTCAAGCTATTGCGCAAATGGGAGCACCTATTAGTGTGCTAGCGTTGAATGAATTGGACGCCAATCAGTTACAACCGCGCCCAAATCTTTGCTATTTTTCCCTTTCCCCTGAAGATGAGGCTCAAAATGCCGCTGCTTATATAAGGGCGCAAGGCAAACAAATGCCATTAGTCTTAGTGCCTGCTAACGCATTTGGGGACAGGATCGCTAAAGCCTTCGCACAAGGGTGGGAGTCCAAAGGTGGCTCAACCGTTTTAATGCAAACGTTCGGTTCAGTGCCCGCTTTAAAAGAGTCCATTAACCGTGGTGTAGGTATTCAAATGACCGGGACGCCTGTTAATACAGGGAACCCGTTAGGCAATGTAACGGGTTCAATTGACTCGGTTTATATTGTTGCGACTCGCGATGAGCTTACCCTGATTAAACCGATGATCGAAATGGCTATTAGCTCTCGCTCTCGCCCCGCACTTTACACTAGCTCTCGTAGCAACCAAGCCGGTTCTGGCGCAGACTATCGTTTTGAAATGGATGGTGTAAAATTTAGCGAGATCCCGTTGCTTGCAGGTGCAAATAACAGTCTACGTAAACAAGCACAACAAAAACTCAGTCATGATTATTCATTATTCCGTTTGTATGCAATGGGTATTGATGCATGGTCGTTAGCTAATAACTACGACAAACTGCAACAGGCTGGACAGCTAAGAATTAATGGTGCATCAGGAACGCTAAGTACCCAAGCAAACTGTGTGGTGTATCGTGAATTACCATGGTTACAGTTTAAACAAGGGCAAGTTGTACCTGCTGAGTAAAACACAGAATAAGCCATCAGGGATGATGGTTTTTTTCAGACAAGGACGTCATGAAAACGGTTCAAAAATCCTTAAAATGGTTAACAGGTCGATATTACGAAAATCAAGCCCTCCGGTTCCTGAAAAAGCAGGGGCTGACCCTTATTGAGCGCAATGCCAAAAATCGAGGTGGAGAAATCGACCTCATTATGCGTGACCAAATAAATTGGGTATTTGTTGAGGTACGATTTCGCAAAAATTGTGATTACGGTGATGCACTTTTATCAGTAAACTGGCACAAGCGTAGGAAATTATTAGCTGCTGCCAAAATTTGGCTTGCACAACGGCAAGAAAGTTTCGAAACCAGTGCCTGTCGATTTGATATTTGTGCCGTTACAGGGAACCGCTTCGAATGGATACAAAATGCCTTTAATAATGAAGGCTAACATTCGTCCAGACGCTATTGTGCTTTTCTAAACAAACAAAAGCCTACAATTAGAATGAGCGATTGCAGTCAACACAGCGACGGCGCGAACAGACGGGTTTACCCTAAATTATTCGTGTTGTCGCAAGGCGACAAATGAGCTAATCCCTATGAGCATACAAAAGTATGTGATTAGGGTTAGCGATTGCAGTCAACACAGCGACGGCGCGAACAGACGGGTTTACCCTAAATTATTCGTGTTGTCGCAAGGCGACAAATGAGCTAATCCCTATGAGCATACAAAAGTATGTGATTAGGGTTAGCGATTGCAGTCAACACAGCGACGGCGCGAACAGATGGGTTTACCCTAAATTATTCGTGTTGTCGCAAGGCGACAAATGAGCTAATCCCTATGAGCATACAAAAGTATGTGATTAGGGTTAGCGATTGCAGTCAACACAGCGACGGCGCGAACATGACGGGTTTACCCTAAATTATTCGTGTTGTCGCAAGGCGACAAATGAGCTAATCCCTATGAGCATACAAAAGTATGTGATTAGGGTTAGCGATTGCAGTCAACACAGCGACGGCGCGAAGAATGACGGGTAAATTTTTACAGGAAAAAACCAGTGCTTGATAGAATAAAAGTTTGTTTTACCGAAAGTATTCAAACTCAAATTGCAGCTGCTGAAGCGCTGCCCGATGCGATTTCTAGAGCTGCCATGATGATGGTTCAGTCTTTACTTAATGGCAACAAAATTTTATGTTGTGGCAATGGAGCATCTGCTGCTACTGCACAACGTTTTGCTGCTAGCATGATCCACCGATTTGAAACTGAGCGCCCGAGCCTTCCTGCGCTTGCACTTAATACCGATAACGCGGTCCTTACCGCTATCTCAGGCAGTAAGCAACCTACTGAAATTTACGCGAAACAGGTTAGAGCGTTGGGGCAGCATGGTGATGTTTTAATGGCTATTTCGACTCATGGTAATAGCAGCGACATTATTAAGGCTGTTGAAGCTGCGGTCACCCGTGATATGACCATTGTTGCACTGACTGGCTATGATGGTGGTGAGCTCGCGGGATTACTCGGCCCGCAAGATGTTGAAATTCGTATTCCTTCACAGCGCAGTGTTCGAATTCAAGAAGTCCATCTTCTTACTGTAAATTGTCTATGTGATCTTATAGATAATACTCTTTTCCCACATCAGGATGATTAAGGAGACAAAATGCGATTAATACCCATTTTTGCCATAGTAATCAGTACGATTCTTTTACAAGGCTGTATTGGTGCCGCTGTTGTTGGTTCTGCAGCAGTTGCCACAAAAAGTGCATCTGATCCACGAACTGTTGGCCAACAGGTTGATGATGGTACATTAGAAGCTCGTGTTAGTGGTCAGCTAAATAAAGATAAAGAAATTACGGGTAAAGCGCGCATTATTGCCACTGCCTATAAAGGTAATGTGCTATTAACTGGTCAAAGTCCTGATATGTCATGGGCTGAACGAGCAAAACAAATCGCCTCTAAGGTTGATGGCACTGTGTCAGTTTATAATGAAGTGCGTAGTGGTGAGCCCGTAGATTTAGGTACTGCCTCAAAGGACACATGGTTGACGACTAAAGTAAAATCGAAAATTTTAGCGAGTGACAGTGTTAAATCCGGTAGTGTAAAAGTGATCACTGAAAATGGCGAAGTTTTTTTACTTGGCATATTAACAAGGCAAGAAGGTGACGCTGCGGCTAAAATCGCCAGTGAAACTGACGGCGTCCGTCGAGTTACGACGGCTTTCACTTATCTCAATTAATCATAAACAATAATATATCCGAATAAGAATAAGAGCCATCAGTGAGAAACTATGGCTTTTTTCTTATTCCGACAAAATATCATTCACTTTCAGAAAATTCTTACCCCCCAAAAGATGCATTTGGTTCAATATCCACGCTTGTCGCTTCAAAACATAAGAAGATGGTGATTTTACACTGTAGCGATGTGGATTTGGAAGAACCGCCGCTAAAAGTGCAGCTTCACTCATAGAAAGCTTGCTAGCAGGCTTATTAAAAAATTTATTTGCAGCCTCTTCCACCCCAAAAACCCCATCACCAAACTCTGCAATATTAAGATAAATAGTCAATATTCTCTGTTTTGACCACATTAACTCCATTATAGGAGTCATTACTGTCTCAAGCCCTTTTCTGATCCAGCTTCGTCCATCCCATAACCAAAGGTTTTTAACTGTCTGCTGAGAGATTGTAGATGCTCCTCTGATTGATTGTTTATTGTTCGCATTATGTTTATAAGCACGCTCAATTGCATCAAGATCAAACCCCCAGTGATGAGGAAAATTTTGATCTTCAGATGCGATAACCGCTAAATAAATATACGGAGAGATCTGTTTTTCATTAACCCAATCAGAACGTGAAACATAAGAAAAATTTAATGTTGCCCATGCACTTATTTGACGCTCAGCCATCACAGCAGAGAATGGCACGGGGATATATTTAAAGATGATCACAGTACAAAACCACACCACAAGTAATGAAACTGTGATCTTCTTTAACCCATGCCACAATTTAGAAACAATAGTTAGCATTCAAATAATCACGCCATTTCCAATACTTTCTTAACGAGTTTATTAATCCCTATATTTGCTTCAGAAATTGATTGTGCCAGCATATAAGCAGGGGTTGTTACAACTCGGTTAACTTCATCAACAACGATCTCATCAACGGAACATTTAATGTGCTCTCCCCCCATATTTTCTATTTCAGCAATCGTTTTACTATCATCGCCAATAGTTAATTTCACTGATGTATTTAACATTTTTGGCAGCATGACAGGTGCAATACACATAAGCCCTAGCGGCTTTTTTTGCTGGTGCATTTGACGAACTAAACTTAATAGTTCTTTATTAATTTTGCACTCACTACCTTTGACTGCAAAATCACATAAATTTTTTGCAGCCCCAAAACCGCCAGGAATAATGAGTGCATCCAGCTTAGAGGCATCTGCTGAGGATAAAGGGGATATTTTACCACGTGTAATACGTGCAGATTCCTCTAATTGATTTCTCTTTTCTGATTTTTCATCTCCATTTAGATGATTTATAACAGTAGGTTGAAACTCATCAGGAGCGAAAAAGTGAACTTCAGCATTATTTTGACTCAAAGCTAGCATAGTTAACACTGACTCATGGATCTCGCTTCCATCAAAAACACCACAGCCACTTAAAATAACCGCAATTGATTTCATATCTTCCTCCATTTGTAGTAAATTATCTCTCAGGCGATAAGGCTGACAAACATCAATCTTCATCACAGATTTTAATGAATCTTGTAACAGATTCGCTAAATTTTGGTATCTTGATGTTATACCTTACCACGATATACCTAATTTAGTGATTTGCTTAGAATGAAAACTACATGCAAATCAACGATTTCCCTGGTGTTGGCGCAGTATTCGCGCACCCCAACTTCGGTTGGGGTTATTTTTTTGTGCGCTCATCAACCCAGTTTCTTAAAGTTTCTATATCACCTTTCCAATCCTGCTTTAATTCATCGACCCATTCTTGAACATTGTCCCACCAAGCTGGTAAATCAGGAGATTGGATTTGCTGGGCTATTTTCTGTAAATTCTTTAAACCTACAGAGCCAGCTGCACCTTTAATCTTGTGAGCCTCTTCCACAATCCCCTTTTGATCCTTTGCCACCATATTAGAATCGAGAATAGCGAGATAACCCGGTAGCATTTTTTCAAATACCTCTAGCCCGTCATAAATTAATTTAGGGCCTACCAGTTCAATATATTGCTCTAACATTTCACAGTCTAACCTTGACTCATCAACAGTAGACGCTTGGCTATCATTTTTCTGTTCTTCGCTAGATGAAGCCTGCTCCCCCCAGAATTGTTCAATAACTTGAGTCAATGCTGGAACAGATAATGGTTTACTTAACACACCGTCCATCCCCGCATCAAAGTACGCTTTTTTATCTTTAAGGACATTTGCCGTCAGTGCGATAAGCGGCGGTAAATCCTCTTTGTCATATTGTTGTTTCAACTGTTTTGAAATATCCAAGCCGGTCATATCTGGTAACTGAATATCCAATAACACTAAATCGTATTCACCAGGGGCAAACATGGATAATGCATCCTTACCTGTCATGGCGACATCCACTGTGTTACCTAATTTTTCTAAGACTGAGCAAGCAACAACAACGTTTAACTCAATATCTTCCACTAATAAAATATGCAGAGCAGGTAAGGGTAAATCATCATCACTTTCTTCAAGTTCAACAATATCGTCTTCAACAACAGGCGCAGAGATTGATAATGTAAATGAAGAGCCTTCGCCTATTTGGCTTTCAACATGGATGTCCCCACCCATATTTTGTGCTAACCGACGGGATACAGAAAGCCCAATCCCCGTTCCCGTTGCAGGTTTACCCCCAGCAGAATCTGTTACTTGATAGTACATAGCAAAAATTTTATCTAACTCATCTTTAGGAATGCCGATCCCACTGTCTTGAACCCTAAAAAACAGTTTATTTTCAGGCTCTTGCCAGATACTTAGTTTCACTTCACCTTTTTGTGTAAACTTAACGGCATTACCAATTAAATTCCACAATATTTGGCGTAAGCGCGTTCCATCAGTTAGGACTTTTTTCGGTAATGCTGGCGAGACATCCATAACAAATTTAAGCCCTTTTGGCTGGACTAATAAGCCACTTAAATTTTCAAGATCATTCACAAATTCAGATAATGTGACTGGCTGGTTATCTAGCTGGACTTTACGACGTTCGATTTTATCCATCTCAATGACATCATTGAAAATATTACCTAATGTCACCGCACTGACATGAATTGTTTTTAAATAGCTAGATTGTTCCGAAGTAAGATCGGTGTCTAACAAGATACGGCTTAAGCCGACAATCCCGTTAAGGGGCGTACGAAGCTCGTGGCTGATGGTTGAAATAAACGTGGTCTTCTCCCTACTCGCGTTCTCTAACGCCTCCTGATAGCGTTTACGCTCTGTTATATCGCGACCAAAACCCATTAGCCCGTGACGTTTACCCACTCGATCGTAGAATGGGACTTTTCGTAGCTCAAAACAGGCTTTTCTACCATCGGGGTAAACCAGCCATTGTTCATAAGTCAAAGAAACATTATGACGGAACACTTTTTCATCGGTTTCCATCACTTTAGACGCAATTTCCACATCATAAATATCTAGTGGTGTCAGACCAACTAAGTGTTTTTCACTTTTACCCGTCAGAAGTTCCATTGCCCTATTACACCCTGAAAATTCGTTATTTTCGTTGCGGTAATAAACTAAGTCGGGGGAGGCATCAAGAAACGAACGCAACAGCACCGATTGCTGTTCAAGTTCAATTTGGGTTAATTCACGATATTTCATTTCTTGCTTAAGTTGTTCAAGCAATTCTAAATGTGCGTGCTCTGCTTTTTCACGTTCCAATATTTCGAGGTTGAGTTGCTCAATATTACCTTGTAATTGTGTGTTTAATTCAGCATCACGCTTGCGCATTACCTCGAGTTTATCGACCATACGTGATAACCGCTGACGCGACTCTTCAAGTTGCTCCACGACAACGGAAAGAAAGTAAACGGCAAGCGGGGTGATGATAAGTCCAAAGAAAATAGACCCGACCATATCTAAACTATCTACGTGTCCACGTAAGAAGATCGTGACTGCCATTTGCATTATCATGGCCAGTACAACAAGTGCTGATGCTAATAATAGGGAAAACCGCACCAACCCAAGTTTCATCATCAAATCGACATAGTATTGCGCAAGGCCGCGAAGTACTTTCATAACCACCCCTTAGTAAAATTCTCTTTGAATCATATATCAAACAAGGCAGATTCGGGTGTTTATTAATACAAAATGTCGATCCTGCTCATTCAATAGCCATTTTTTATCATTAATGATAAATAACAATCAGGTATTTTCTTTGTTTTCGCTCGGGTAAAAATGTATCTTGAGTAGTAATTCATCATAATCAATTGAAAAACAAATCAATAATGTAAGTTATACTTATTTTCTAGGGGCTGCTACTTTTCATTCGAATTAAAGCCATTTTAGGCAAGGCGAGAGGTTCGCCGCCTAGCGTTAAATCTCAATGTTGAGATTTCACTACATGATATAAATTCAGACTCAGTTCAGTAAGGAATACCATGAGTGCCAAAATTATCGGTCTCCCACGACATGAACCGCCCAAAAAAGCGATCGATATTCGAAAAATACATTTTGTCGAGATTTATGAGCCCGATGATGTTGAAAAGACTCAACAACAAGCCAGTCGATGTCTTTCCTGTGGGAGTCCATTTTGTGAATGGAAATGCCCTTTGCATAACGCCATCCCCAAATGGCTAAAATTAGCAGAGGAAGGTCGTATTATTGAAGCAGCCGAATTATCCCATCATACCAATAGCCTACCCGAGGTCTGTGGTCGTATTTGTCCACAGGATAAATTGTGTGAAATGGCCTGCGTATTAAACGATACCTTTGGCGCTGTCACGATTGGCCAAATAGAGCGTTATATCAATGACACGGCACTCTCTCTGGGTTGGCGACCCGATCTCTCTCGAGTCACCCCTGTTAATTTCCGTGTTGCAATTGTGGGTGCAGGTCCCGCGGGTCTTGCCTGTGCCGATGTTTTAACGCGCAACGGGGTGCAAGTGACTGTATTTGATAAACACCCTGAAATTGGTGGCTTATTAACCTTTGGAATACCTGCATTCAAATTAGAGAAACAGGTAATGGTTCAGCGACGCGAGATTTTTACTGAAATGGGGATCCAATTTCAACTTAATGTTGATATCGGTAAGGATATCCCGCTAAATACGCTTGAAAACGCTTATGACGCAATTTTTCTCGGAACAGGGGCGTATGGTGCGATTAAAGGTGAATTGCGAAGAAATGGCGCTCATGGCTGCTATGAAGCCCTACCTTACTTAATTGCGAATACACGCCATTTAATGAAGCTCCCGCCTTTACCTTTTGAACCTTATATCAATTTACAAGGGAAAAACGTGGTGGTTTTAGGGGGAGGAGATACCGCAATGGATTGTGTGCGAACGGCAATTAGACAAGGTGCGGCACGAGTAGCCTGTATTTATAGACGCGATCAACTCAGTATGCCAGGCTCCGATAAAGAAGTTCGTCATGCTCAAGAAGAAGGTGCTGAGTTTTATTTTAACCTTCAAGCAACTGAGATTCTTTTGGATGAATTTCAACATGTCAACGGCATTTCCGTTATTCGAACGCAAAATGGGCGATTTAATGCCGGACGTTATGAAATTGAGCCAATCGCGTATTCTGACTTTATCATTGAAGCCGATGCCGTAATCATAGCTTTTGGTTTTCACCCACATAAACAACCTTGGATAGAAGAGAGTCTGGTACAACTCGATTCACAAGGGCGTATTTGTGCCAGTCGCAGCAGCACGTTTCCTTTCCAAACCTCCCGTGAAAAAATATTTGCCGGAGGTGATGCCGTTCGAGGCTCCGATCTTGTCGTCAATGCAATTGCCGATGGTCGCAATGCCGCTGAAGGTATTTTGCTTTTTTTAGGTGTTTAAAGGAGTTAAAGAAGATAAAAAACAGAAGGAAGCCCCTCTGTTCAGACTGCTGACAAACCGAATAGGTTTACTGGCAGGTTAGATAGGTTTGAAAAATAGACTAGGAAAATCAATATATTGATATTCGCCTGATAACACAAAGTGGGAAAAAGCACGCTTTTATCCCACTTTGCCAATTACTTCAACAGAGGGGAACACCTCTGTTTATCCATCAACATGACGTTGATCTGCTACTTAACGACTCTTAACGCTGGTCTACCTTTCGGTGGCCTTGGTGGTTCATCATCAGAAGGGTCTTCTGCATTACGCTCTTCTATTGGGCTATCTTGAACTAATGTGATCCCCTCTTCATGTGAGTCATCCACATCGTTAAAATCGGAAGAGAGCTCCGCATCATATGCTGCCTCAGGTTCAAACATCATTCCTGCGCCATTCTCACGTGCATACACAGCCATAATTGCAGCCATTGGGACATACACTTGACGAGGAACGCCACCAAAACGTGCATTAAAACGGACTTCGTCATTAGTAATCTCAAAGTTACCCACAGCACGTGGCGCAACATTCAACACAATTTGTCCATCCCGAGCAAATTCCATTGGAACGTTAACGGCAGGAACAGTGACATCAACCACCAAATGCGGTGTCATATCGTTATCAAGTAACCACTCATAGTGGGCACGTAACAGATAAGGGCGACGTGGTGACATTGCTGCCATTTCCATCATACTGTTAGCCTCTTGCTGACAGACGCATTTCGCGCTCTAATTCCGTCAAGGATGCTAAGAATGCATCACGTTCAAACACACGTTGCATATACATTTGCAAATGTTTGCTATTAGCCGGTTTTAGCTCGATACCCAATACAGGTAAACGCCATAATAGCGGTGCTAAGTAGCAATCAACTAAGCTAAATTCATCACTCATAAAGAATGGCATTTCAGCGAAAACAGGTGAAACGGCAATTAATTCTTCTGTTAATTGACGACGAGCGCTATCTGCTTCCTGAGCGCTACCTTTCTCTACTTTGTGCATCAGAGAATACCAATCTTTTTCAATGCGATGCATTAATTGGCGGCTCGTTCCACGTGCAACAGGGTAAACAGGCATCAGTGGCGGATGAGGGAAACGCTCATCAAGGTATTCCATGATAATTAGCGGATCATATAAAGTCAGTTCACGGTCAACCAATGTCGGAACGCTTTGGTAAGGGTTGAGATCAATGAGATCTTGAGGCGGATGACCGGGTTCAACATGTTCAATTTCAACGCTAACCCCTTTTTCTGCCAAGACGATACGCACCTGATGGCTAAAAATGTCAGTTGGGCCTGAGAACAATGTCATTACCGAACGTTTGTTAGGAGCGACAGCCATTAAAACCTCCAAATTACAAAAATGGACGAAATGTAATTAATTTTTAATTACCCGGTTACCCATTTTAAAATCCCCTGTGTTGCTCTTTCATTTATCCATACTGAAAGTCAACACAACCCTCCCGCACAGAAAGGCGAGAAATGATGAAATAAAAAAACAGGGGCATATTCTAACAGATTTTGTACAGCTTAGGGGGGCTTAGTAGAAAAAATCATAGATTTATTTCATTAGAAGAGATTAATCAAAAGAAAAACAAGAATAAAAACCAAACTAACTGAAATTACAGGAAAATAAACCTTAAAGTTAACTCCATGGTTATCTAAATAATAAGACAAAGATAGACAATTTATATAACAATAAGTGATTATTTTAAATTTTAGACTAATTCATTATCTTTTTCTGCTAATTATATTTAATTCTTTTTTTAATTATCGTTAGGCGTCAGCTTTCTGATTTTTGGGCAATAAAAAACCCGCCATAAAAGACGGGTTTTTTCATCAATTTTATGCCTAATAGGCAACAAATTAACGTTTGGAGAACTGTGGACGACGACGTGCTTTACGCAGACCCACTTTCTTACGTTCAACAGAACGCGCATCACGAGTAACGAAACCAGCTTTACGCAGATCAGAACGAAGAGTCTCATCATAAGCCATCAGTGCACGAGTAATACCGTGACGGATTGCGCCTGCTTGACCTGAAATACCACCACCTTTAACAGTGATGTACAGATCCAGTTTTTCCAACATTTCAACCAATTCTAACGGCTGACGAACGACCATGCGCGCAGTTTCGCGACCAAAGTACTGTTCCAGTGTACGCTGATTGATTGTGATGTTACCGCTACCCGGCTTAATAAAGACACGAGCAGATGAGCTTTTGCGGCGACCAGTGCCGTAGTATTGATTTTCAGCCATTGCTATAATCCCGATTAAATGTCAAGAACTTGCGGTTGTTGAGCCGCGTGGTTGTGCTCATTACCTGCGTAAACTTTCAGTTTACGGTACATTGCACGACCCAGAGGTCCTTTTGGCAACATGCCTTTAACCGCGATTTCAAGCACACGCTCAGGACTGCGAGCAATCATTTCTTCGAAAGTTGCTTGCTTGATTCCACCTACATGGCCAGTGTGGCGATAGTAGATTTTGTCTTCGCGTTTTTTGCCGGTAACAGCAATTTTTTCTGCATTCAGAACGATGATGTAATCACCAGTATCCACGTGCGGAGTGTATTCCGCTTTATGCTTACCGCGCAGACGGCTAGCAATTTCTGTTGCAAGACGGCCTAAAGTTTTGCCATCTGCATCAACAACGTACCAGTCGCGTTTTACGGTTTCTGGTTTAGCTGTAAAAGTTTTCATTAAAACTTACCCAATATTGAAGTTACACGTTGGTGAACACTCATGTTCATAAGCTTTCTGAGGTTCACACGACTCTTTGTCCAGTAAACCTACCCCTTCGAGCAGCCTAACTGGCATTATGCGTTATTTTTTGGGAAATAAAAAATAGCGCTGTAACGTGGGGTCGCAAGATTATAGAGAAGTCAGAAACAAAAATCGACCCCAAATGCATTTTTTTTACGTTTGTGTGAATATCAAACACAACTTGTTCTTAATTTAAACATTTTCGCTTAGTCAGTCGGTAAAACCTGTAGTCACCATAAAGCTTAAGCCAAATGTGGAATTTTTAAGTATTCCTCACTTTGCATTTCTTGGAGTCGTGATAAGCAGCGTTGATATTCAAAAGCTAAAAGCTCCCCTTGATATAGTGATCCCATCGGGACTTCTGCATTGATCACTAATTTCACTTTACGTTCATAAAACTCATCCACCAGCGCAAGAAAACGCCGCGCAGGGTTTTCATCTTTCGTGCCCATCACTGGGACATCGTATAACAAAACCGTGTGGTAACAATTTGATAAGTAAATATAGTCATTTTGGCTACGCGGCTCTTCACACAGCACTTTAAACTCAACGGCTAAAACGCCTTCAGCCGAACGGAGAACCTGCATTTTACGGTGATTAACCTCTAAAACCGGATTTATCTCCCCCGGCTTACCCGCCAATTTGACGAAAATGTCATCCAGATGCTGGCGATTTTGTGCATTAATTGGGGATAAAAAAAGGTGAGCTTGCGTCAACGTACGTAAGCGATAGTCAATCCCGGCATCAACATTCATCACATCACAATATTTTTTAATTTGTTCGATGGCAGGTAAAAAACGCGCTCGCTGTAACCCATTGCGATATAAGTTATCGGGAATAATATTTGATGTCGCAACCAATGTGATCCCTCGGGCAAACAACCCCTCTAACAGTGTTCCAAGGATCATTGCATCCGTAATATCAGAGACAAAAAATTCATCAAAACATAATACATCTGTTTGTTTTTTAAATTCATCTGCAATGATATCTAGAGGGTTTTCCTGCCCCTGCAAGGACATCAAATCTTCCTGCACTTTTTTCATAAAGCGATGGAAATGCAGCCTAAGTTTACGATCACCAGGCAAGCTTTCATAAAACATGTCCATTAACCATGTTTTACCTCTCCCCACGCCCCCCCACATATACAAACCTTGAACGGGAGTCAGGGTTTTATTTGATGCGCTTTTCCCGAGTAATCGGCTAAAAAAACCGTTATTTTTTCCATTTGGCGCAACTGAAGCAGCACTCGTCAGTTGGTGATAGATGTTATCTAAACGTTCTACGGCAAGCTTTTGTACGTCATCAGGCTGATAATTGCCATCCGCTAGCGCTTGTTGATAACGCATTTTTGGGGTCATCGGTGACATTAACTGAATAATCCTTAAAAAATTTTCGGTTTTTTTACCGTTATTTGATATACACTGCCTTTATTATAACCAGATTCAGTTATCATTTAACTTTCGGTTAACGAATCGTCATAGAGTAAGGAAATTCACCTTAAGATTCCACTCTTAAAGTTGTTAACTGTTTTTACAATTACTCGATTCAAGCGTTGTGGGTTTTACCATCATTTAACCGCCAAACTAGACTATGTTGCGACACTTTACTTGACGCCTACATGCAACTTGAATTATTTAAGGTATAGTAACGGTAACGACGCTTAATTTCTGCGAACATTGAAGTAATGAAGGAGTCAGCATGACCTGGGAGTATGCATTAATCGGATTGATTGTGGGTTTTATCATCGGTGCATTAGTTGTCCGCTATGGTAATCCAAAACTTCGCCAACAAAAAACAGCGCAAGCTGAGCTAGACAAAAAAAGTACTGAGCTTGAAGAGTACCGTAAAGAATTAGTCAGCCATTTTGCGCGTAGCGCAGAATTATTGGATAAAATGGCACGTGATTACCGTCAGCTATACCAACATATGGCACAAAGTTCATCTGAATTAATGCCAGATATGCCAGCACAAGATAACCCGTTTAATTATCGTCTAACGGAGTCTGAAGCCGATAACGATCAAGTCCCCGTAAAAATGCCACCAAGAGATTACTCAGATGGCGCATCGGGCTTATTCCGCCCTATCGAAGAGAAAGAAAAGTAATTTCTAATTGTGTATCACCAGTAAGTGTTACTTACTGGTGATTTCTGACTATATTCACTCAAATTCCCCGTCAAATTCGCATCATATACTGCAAAATATTCGTTTAATAATCTTGAACAACATTTCTGTCTAAATTAAATTTAATGATTTATTTAACAAGCGTATAGAAGTTAAAGTTTTACTTAAGTTACGTGTAAATAGATGTAAAAGAGTGATTAATTACTATCTGTAGATGGAACTTTTGCGCATAATCTGTAGTCATAGTCTTCAGTAAAATTGAATCTTATACCAACCAAATAGAAGCTCATTGCGTTAGCTTAAAAGGCACACAGTGAGTTGAACTTATATTCTTGAGAGAATTGACTGAATTATGAAGAGAAAAAACTTTTTTCTTACCGCTATCGCAATGAGCTTAGGCTTATCATTGGCCACTATCCCAACAGTTAGTAGCGCTGCATTACCAGCGACATTACCAGCAACGGAACAAAGCCAAAATATGCCAAGCCTTGCACCAATGCTTGAAAAAGTGCTGCCTGCGGTTGTGAATATTCACGTATCGGGAACCCGTGTACAGAATCAACAAATCCCAGAAGAGCTAAAATTCTTCTTTGGTCCAAATATACCTTCTCAACAACAAAATGTGCGTCCATTTGAAGGTCTTGGCTCAGGCGTGATTATTGATGCGCAACAAGGCTATATTTTAACCAACAATCATGTCATTGATGGTGCGGATAAAATTCAAATTCAATTAAATGATGGTCGTGAAATTACCGTAAAACTGATTGGTAAAGATCCGCAAACCGATATTGCGTTACTGAAAATCTCGAATGAGAAAGATATCAAAAATTTAACTGCGGTTAATATGGCCGACTCTGACAAGTTACGTGTTGGTGATTTTGCGGTTGCGGTTGGTAATCCATTTGGATTAGGTCAAACCGCGACATCCGGCATTATTTCGGCTTTGGGTCGTAGCGGTTTAAACCTTGAAGGGTTAGAAAACTTTATTCAAACCGATGCATCTATCAACCGTGGTAACTCTGGTGGCGCGTTAGTGAACTTAAATGGTGAACTGATCGGTATCAATACCGCGATTTTAGCGCCTGGTGGTGGCAATATCGGTATCGGCTTTGCTATCCCAAGTAATATGGCAAAAAACCTGAGCGAGCAGCTAATTAAGCACGGCGAAGTTAAGCGTGGCATTTTAGGTATTAAAGGAACAGAGATGAGCTCTGATATCGCAAAAGCCTTTAATATTGATGCACAGCGTGGCGCGTTCGTCAGTGAAGTTCTGCCAAAATCTTCAGCGGCGAAAGCCGGTATTAAATCCGGTGATGTTTTAGTCTCTGTTGATGGCAAACGTATTAATAGCTTCGCGGAACTAAGAGCAAAAATCGGCACCAGCCAAATCGGCAAAGAAATCACAATTGGTCTCATCCGTTCAGGTAAGCCAATGGATGTGAAAGTGGTGCTTGAAAATGATGAAGGCTCAGCGACACGAGCAGAAAAATTAAGTGAGTCATTGTTAGGGGCAACCATCTCCAATGCTACTGTTAGTAATACACGAGGTGTTCAAGTCGATAGCGTCACCCCTAAATCCCCAGCGGCAGCTATTGGCTTAGTCAAAGGTGACTTAATTTTTGGTGTGAACGACCAACGTGTTGAAACTATTGAACAATTCCGTAAAATTATCGATGCTAAGCCCCCAGTGTTAGCAATGAAAGTATTACGTGGTGGCGAGACCTTATATTTATTAATGCGCAATTAATTCATAAAATTGAGTCTTAAAATCAATAAAACAGGTACAGTATCACTCTGCTGTACCTGTTTTTTTATGTTATGCTCAGTACATGTTTAAAAATAACTGCATCTCCAATATGTTATGGTAAAGAAGCTAACTGTTTCTGTCATGCTAGGCCTATTAACTGCGTTGATTATCATCATTGCGGTACCTTCATTGCGCCCTCAAGGTTTAGCGGATTTACTGTATGGCAAAACGAATAGTGAACCAGTCAGTTATAACAAAGCAGTACGCCGTGCTGCCCCTGCCGTCGTTTATGTTTACAGTAGTTCAAAAGGGAGTTTTTCCCAGTCTGGTCGTGAACTTAAATCACTCGGCTCAGGCGTGATCATGAGTCCAAATGGTTATATCATTACTAATAAACATGTGGTTGATAATCCAGATCAAATCTTAGTTGCGCTACAGGACGGCGCGATTTTTGATGCATTACTGGTAGGCTCTGATGCACTAACTGACCTTGCGGTATTGAAAATTGATGCCGATAACCTCCCCGTGATCCCTATTAATACTCAACGTATTACCCATGTGGGGGATGTCGTCCTCGCTATAGGGAACCCATACAACATAGGGCAAACCGTCACTCAAGGCATTATCAGTGCGACTGGTCGTGTTGGCTTAAGCTCCACTCGTAGACAAAATTTCTTACAAACCGATGCCTCCATCAACTCAGGTAACTCAGGCGGAGCTCTAATAAATACCGAAGGCGAGTTAGTAGGCATTAACACCCTTTCCTTCACTGCCGGGCAAGGTATTACCTCAGAAGGTCTCAGCTTTGCCATTCCAACAGCCCTCGCAACCAAAATCATGGATAAACTGATCCGTGATGGACGAGTGATCCGCGGTTACATTGGTATTACGGCTCGGGAATTGCCACAAATCAGGTCTAACAACAATAATATCAATCAAATACAAGGGCTTCGTGTTTTCCAAGTTGCACCAAACGGTCCAGCAGCTAAAGCGGGTATTGTGCAAGGGGACATTATTTTATCTGTCGATGGTAAACCGGCGATTTCCGCCGCTGAGACGATGGATTTAGTCGCCGAAATTCGTCCGGGTAGTAAAGTCCCTGTACAGATTTTACATGAAGGCGAAATGAAAACGGTTGATGTGATTATTGAAGAGAACCCCGAAGGGCAATCTGGCTAAATAGCTGCCAACCAATATTGAGATAAAAAATGTGCTCAACTTGAAGTGACCTCCAATAGTTGGACAACCAATTAATGGAGGTCGTTTTATATCAATTCAACAAAAGAGAAACTTAGTCGTTCGAATGAACACGCTGAATGTCGGCCCCTAAACCACGCAGTTTATCTTCAATATGCTCATAACCACGGTCAATATGGTAAATACGGTCAACGGTTGTCGTGCCTTCAGCAATGCAGCCAGCGATAACAAGGCTTGCCGATGCACGTAAATCTGTCGCCATAACTTGCGCCCCTGTTAACTTCTCAACGCCGTGGCACAGTACCGTATTACTTTCGATTTCAGCATGAGCTCCCATACGGATCAGTTCAGGGATATGCATAAAACGGTTTTCGAAAATCGTTTCAGTGATAAGCCCTGCGCCTTCAGCCACTAAGTTAAGTAAACTAAACTGTGCTTGCATATCTGTTGGGAAGCCTGGATGTGGCGCAGTACGGATAGTCACCGCTTTTGGGCGCTTACCTTGCATATCGAGGCTAATCCAATCATCACCGATTTCAATTGTTGCGCCAGCTTCACGCAATTTTGCTAATACCGCATCCAAAGTGTCTGGACGGGCATTACGGCAAATAACTTTACCGCGAGAAACTGCCGCGGCAATTAAAAATGTGCCAGTTTCAATACGGTCTGGTAGCACTTTGTATGTCCCACCGCCTAAGCGTTCAACCCCTTCAATCACAATGCGATCAGTCCCTGCACCTGTGATTTTGGCACCAAGGGTATTTAAGAAATTGGCAGTATCTTCAATTTCTGGCTCACGCGCTGCGTTTTCGATGATGGTGGTGCCTTCAGCTAATGTCGCCGCAGTCATAATAGAAACGGTAGCCCCGACACTGACTTTATCCATCACGATACAAGCCCCTTTCAGGCGACCATCAACGGTCGCTTTTACATAACCATCTTCCAGAACAATATTTGCCCCTAACTGTTCTAACCCTGAAATATGTAAATCCACAGGGCGAGCACCAATAGCACATCCCCCGGGTAAAGAAACTTCACCATGACCAAAACGTGCCACTAGTGGTGCCAGTGCCCAGATAGAAGCGCGCATTGTTTTCACGAGATCATATGGGGCGCAGTAAGTCGTTACGGTGCTTGCATCCACAAAGACTGAGCCATTGCGTTTTACTTTCGTACCAAGCTGGTTCAGCAATTTTATGGTGGTATCAATATCCCTCAAATGCGGGACATTCTGTATTTCTACTGGCTCTTCAGCCAATAGAGCAGCGAACAGGATTGGCAGCGCAGCGTTTTTCGCGCCAGAAATAGTAACCTCACCCGATAAGCGGGTTGGTCCTTTAACTAAAAACTTATCCATTCAAGTATTCTCGTATGTCGAATTGTACAGGCTGTTCGCTTAGGCTTTGAAATCAAAGGCCACTAAGTTTACGGTCGCGCTCCCATTGCGCAGGGGTGTACGCTTTAATTGATAGAGCATGGATGCGGTTATCCGCAATATATTCCATCAATGGCGCGTAAATTGCTTGCTGTTGCTTAACACGGCTCATACCGTCAAACATGTCACCGACAGCGATAACCTGAAAGTGGCTACCATCGCCCGTAACAATAGCCTCATCCAGAGGCAACTTTTCCATCAATACTTGTTTTATTTCGTTGGTTTCCATAGTTACTCTATTATGATTATTTGTGATTAATTTTACTCTCACTTATTCTAGTTGAATGTGCCCAATTAGTCACAACGCGAATTGTTAGAGCATAAATGTCTATCCTAAAGGATTAAGCCTAACACTTAAACCAAAGAAAACGCCTCTTACGCACAAATGCACGTAGAGGCGCTTATTTTTACATAACTTGACTGAATTTAAGACTCTTCACCTTAGTCCAGAATGATGGTTTTCACCCCATATAACTCAATAAGTGTATTCAAGTTATCACTGGCACCAATAATATTTAGAGACTGCTTTTTAGTTTTAAACTCGCCTTTTAAGCGAACTAACATTGCAAGCCCTGCCGAGTCAACATGGGTTAAAGCAGAAACATCTATTTTTTCAATGTGTTCCAACAATGGGGATTTTTTATCCCAAAACGACATTAATGAATCACGATCTAACGAACCCGTTAGATGCAAAGTGGAACCCGTTTTTTCCCATGCCAATACGTGGCTCATACTATTTTTTCTCTTCTAAGGTAATTGGCGCTTTGGCACTAATTTCTAACTGTTTTGTTAAACCATCAATGCCTTGCTTGCGTAGAATATCCCCCCACTCATTTTGTTTAGTGGTGATCATGCTTACGCCTTCAGCGATCATGTCATACGCTTGCCAGTAACCTGTTTTACTATTTTTACGCCATTGGAAATCTAAGCGCACTGGTGGACGACCATTGGTATCGATAATTGTTACGCGAATTGCAACAATGTTTTTATCGCCAATAGGTTGCTCAGGTGCAATTTGGTAAGTTTGACCATGGTACATCGCAAGAGCTTGACCATAAACCTGCTCAAGGTAATCTTCGAATGCTGTAAAATAAGCCTCACGCTGTGCAGGTGTTGCTCCTTTATAGTAAGTTCCTAAAACTAACGCCCCTGCGTATTTAATTTGCACATAAGGCAGCAGTTCTTCACGAACGATAGTTCTTAAGTATTCAGGATCTTGCTTGATTTTTGGCTGTTCAGATTTTAACCGATTAAAAGTTTTTGCTGCCGCCTCATCCATTAATTTATACGGATTAGTTTGGTCTACAGCCATCGCAAACGGCGCAATAACCAACATGGCAACCATCATTAAACGTTTAAACATAATTCATTCCTTTAACTGTTTTGAGGAAGCTTCAGATTACTTAGATGCAGGCTCAGTGCCTTGGCTATCGCCACTCTTATATAAGAACTGCCCGATTAAATCCTCCAACACCATTGCTGGCTTAGTATCCTCAAGGCGTCCACCATTTTTCAAGATAGAAATACCTAATTCTTCATCATCTGGGCCGATATTCATGGCAATATATTGTTCGCCGAGTAACCCTGAGGTACGAATGGATAATGAACTTGAATCTGGAATATTGTCATATTCACTCAATAAATCAATTTTCACTTCAGGCACATAGTTCTTTTTATCGAGTGTAATACTGGCAACACGACCGACCACCACACCGCCAACTTTGATTGGAGACCCCTCTTTCAAGCCACCAATATTTTCAAAAGACGCTGAAATTTGATAGGTGGATTGGCTACCAATCGATTTCAAATCGGCGACTTTTAAACACAAAAAAATAATTGCGGCTATCGCCAACAACATAAAACAGCCAACCCATATTTCACTTTTTTTACTTTGCATGACTTAGTTCCCAAACATCAGTGCGGTAAGTACGAAATCCAGTCCTAAAACAGACAATGACGCATGAACAACAGTTCGTGTTGTTGCTTGGCTGATCCCTTCCGAGGTTGGAATTGCATCATAGCCATTAAACAGTGCGATCCACGTGACGGTGAAAGCAAATACTAAGCTTTTGATAACACAGTTAACCAGATCGAGTCGCCAGTCGATAGAAGATTGCATTGATGCCCAGAAAAAGCCTTCATCAATCCCCTTCCAATCCACACCAACCAATGCGCCACCTAAAATACCAACAGCCACAAAAATCAGTGATAACAGCGGCATACTAATAAAGCCGGCCCAGAAACGCGGAGCAATTACCCGTCTTAATGGGTCAACCGCCATCATTTCTAGGCTCGAAATTTGTTCGGTCGCTTTCATTAAGCCAATTTCAGCGGTCAATGCAGAACCTGCTCGCCCGGCAAATAACAAAGCAGTCACAACAGGCCCTAGCTCTCTTAATAATGAAAGCGCCACCATCATTCCGAGACTTGCTTCTGCGCTGAATGTGGTTAGGACAAGGTAACCCTGTAGCCCCAACACCATACCTATAAACAAACCCGATACTGCTACAATCAATAACGATTGTACGCCCACAGAATACAACTGCTTCATCAGAAGCGGCCACTGTTTAGCAAATTCAGGTTTTCCTAATAAGGCACGAAACAGCATGTAACCTGCTCGTCCAAAGGCAGAAAAAATATCAATCCATCGACGTCCGAAGGCTGCTATCGCCTTTATTATCATCTTATTTTACCCTAATAAATCAGCCAGATAATCATTGGCGGGAAAACGGAATGGTACGGGTCCATCAGCGATACCGTCAAGGAATTGACGCACTCGCGGATCTTGATTATCTCGTAAGTCTTCCCCCGTTCCCTGAGCAATAACATGCTGCTGGGCAACAATATACGCATTATCAGCAATGCTCAAGACTTCAGGCACATCATGAGAGACCACCACACATGTTACGCCAAGTGATTGATTCAGTTCATCAATCAGTTTAACTAAAACCCCCATTGTAATTGGGTCTTGCCCCACAAAGGGCTCGTCAAACATGATCAAGTCGGGATCAAGGGCGATTGCACGTGCTAATGCAGCACGACGAGCCATCCCACCTGAAAGCTCAGATGGCATCAGTTTTGCCGCACCACGTAGTCCAACTGCCTCTAATTTCATCATTACCGTTGTGTGAATTAAAGACTCAGGTAAATTTGTGTGCTCACGCAGTGGAAACGCCACGTTATTAAACACATCCATGTCAGTGAACAGCGCCCCAGATTGGAACAGCATGCTCATTTTTTTACGTGATTGATATAACTTTGACCGTGATAATGACGGAATATTATCGCCATCAAACCAAATTTCACCTTCATTTGGACGTAATTGCCCCCCAATCAAGCGCAGCAATGTCGTTTTACCAATTCCAGATGGCCCCATAATTGCTGTAATTTTACCGCGAGGTACTGTCAGGTTAATATTTTCAAATATTTTCCGATTGCCTCGAGTAAAGGACATGTTCCGTACTTCGATTAAGTTGTCTGTCTGTGCTTGCATTGTTAAATAACTCGTTATACATCATGTCGGTGTATCATTTTTACCCGTTCAGATATTACCGAAAGGTAAACTGAAAAATCGTCAAATATCACAATGAAATAGAATTTATAGTATTATAGCGCCGAAAATGTGACTTTTAATGTTACAACTGTGTATATCTATAAACAATTCGGATAAAAAGCCATTAAATTAATTTATAGTCAGTAAAAATTGTCTGTAATAACAGCAGATAGCTCTTAGAATATATTTTTATTTAAGGTGAGGATACGCGAATTTATCCGCCTATTTTTGGTTCTAGATGCTAAAAAGAGCCGATTTTGACTTTCCAATTGTACTTTAGTTCACAGTAAAATAACAATTAGGCGCAAAACTATCATTAAAGATAGCTTAACAGACAAAATACTTACTGATACTAAGTATTCGTTATACAATTTATTTTTACTTATCCGATTCACTTAAAAGCTACGCATGGAACGAGAAATGTCAAACTTCGATTTTCAGAAAGTAGGTAAAGAAGTTCTCCATATCGAACACGAAGGCTTAAAAAACCTAGAACAATATATTAATGCTGACTTTGACCGTGCTTGCCAATTGATTTTTGGCTGTGAAGGCAAAGTTGTCGTGATGGGAATGGGAAAATCTGGGCACATCGGCCGTAAAATTGCTGCAACATTAGCGAGTACAGGTACCCCCTCCTTTTTTGTTCACCCTGGCGAAGCCAGCCATGGGGATTTGGGAATGATCACCCATAAAGATGTGGTACTCGCCATTTCAAACTCTGGGGAATCAGGGGAAATTTTAGCACTACTACCTGTATTGAAACGAATTAAGGTTCCCTTAATCTGTATGACTAACAACCCTGACAGTAATATGGGAAAATATGCAGATGTACACTTATGCATTAAAGTGCCAAAGGAAGCCTGTCCATTAGGGCTCGCACCAACCTCAAGTACTACTGCAACCTTAGTGATGGGAGATGCCTTAGCTATCGCATTATTGACTGCTCGTGGGTTTACAGCGGACGATTTCGCCCTTTCTCACCCAGGCGGCGCACTTGGGCGCAAACTTCTCCTTTTAGTTCGTGATTTAATGAATACGGGTGACGATATTCCCCATATTCCTAAAAGCGCGTCTTTGCGGGAAGCCTTAGTCGAAATTACGCGTAAAAAATTAGGGATGACGGTGATTTGTGACGATGACATGAATATTGAGGGTATTTTTACGGATGGTGACTTGCGCCGTATCTTTGATATGGGTATTGACCTAAATAATGCCAAAATTGCGGATCTTATGACCCCAGGTGGCATTCGCGTTTCGCCAAGTATGCTCGCCGTTGAGGCCCTCAATTTAATGCAATCAAAACACGTGACTTCATTATTAGTCGCACAAGGCAATAAATTAGTGGGTGTTTTACACATGCACGACCTGCTGCAAGCAGGTGTTGTATAATATAAGGAACGACCATGGATCCTCAAAGCTTGGATACCTGCTATGGGCCAGTTGTGACATCTGTTATTGAAAAAGCGGCCAAAATTAAGTTATTGATTTGTGATGTTGATGGCGTGATGTCTGATGGTTTGGTGTATATGGGGAATAATGGCGAAGAGCTCAAAGCCTTTAATGTACGTGATGGGTATGGCATTCGCTGCCTATTAACTTCCGGTATTGAAGTCGCCATTATTACAGGCAGAAAAGCCAAACTCCTTGAAGATAGAGCACAAACCTTAGGCATTACATATCTTTACCAAGGCCAAAGCGATAAGCTTTTGGCGTATCGTGAACTGTTAGATACACTACAGCTAGCAGAAAACGAAGTCGCTTATATTGGTGACGACCTTATTGACTGGCCAGTTATGGCGCGAGTTGGGTTATCTGTCGCGGTTGCGGATGCCCATCCTCTGCTGTTACCGAAAGCCAACTATGTAACGCGCATCGGTGGTGGTAAAGGTGCAGTACGTGAACTTTGTGACCTGATCCTTCTTTCTCAAGGTAAATTGGAAGAAGCGAAAGGCTTATCGATATAACGAATAGATTGAATTCATGAGCAATGCGAAAAAGTGGTTAATCATTATTTTATCCTTGATTGTATTAGGACTTATCGGCTGGAATTTAGCGGGTAATGACGATACCAACGCACAGGAGAAAGTAATCAATGATGGGCAACCTAATTATCAAACTGATGATTCAGTGACTTACGTCTATAACCCAACAGGAAATCTAGCGTATAAACTTGTTTCAGATAAAATTGATAATTATACCGAAGGGAAAATTACGTGGTTTTCGAACCCCGTATTAACCACTTATAACGAGGCAGGTGTGCCAACATGGACAGTCAAAGCCTTCAAAGCAAGACTCACAAACGACAGAGTACTTTATCTGTACAGTGATGTGGAAGTCGATAGCTTAACAAAAGAATCACAGATCCAACGAATTACAACTGAAAGTGCAGTTGTCAATTTGACAACACAAGACGTTTCATCAGACGATAAAGTGACCATTATTGGACATGGACTTAATTCTACTGGATTGAAAATGAAGGGAAACCTTCGTACAAGAACCGCAGAATTAATCGAAGATGTAAAAACTCATTATGTGTTACAACCAGAAGAGCATCAAAATGAATCAAGTAACTAAGAAGCGTTTTATTCAAGGAGCGGTTGCCAGTGCAATTTTGGCTCTTAGCCTCCCTGCGATGGCATTAAAAAGTGACACCCAACAACCCATGACGATTAACTCGGTTAAGCAATCACTTGATTTAGAAAAGAACGTCACCACATTTACTGATGATGTCATCATTAAACAAGGCTCAATTGACATTCGTGCTAACAAAGTGGTTGTAACACGCCCAAGCAGCGACTCCGATAAAATCGTGATCGAGGCATTTGGCAACCCAGTGACATTTTATCAATTACAAGATGACGGCAAGCCAATCAAAGGTCATGCCAATAAAGCACGCTATGAAGTTGATAAACAACTGGTTACTTTAACGGGCGGTGCGTATTTAGAGCAGCTCGACAGTAATATTAAAGGCGATAAAATCACTTATGTGGTTCCAACACAACAAATGGAAGCCTTTAGTGATAAAGGCAAGCGAGTGACCACCGTGATTTTGCCGGCGCAATTGCAAGAAAAAGGCCCTGCAGCAACCAATTCATCAGCAACTACGGGTAAGAGTAAATAATCGTTATGGCGACACTAACCGCAGAGAATCTGGCTAAATCCTATAAAAAACGCAAGGTCGTTGAAGATGTCAGCCTTGAGGTTAAATCAGGCGAAATTGTTGGCCTACTAGGACCGAATGGTGCCGGGAAAACCACCACCTTTTATATGGTTGTGGGTATTGTTCAGCGGGATGCGGGCAAAATTTTAATTGATGGTGAAGATATTAGCTTACTGCCACTGCATGAACGTGCACGCCGTGGTATTGGTTATCTTCCCCAAGAGGCCTCTATTTTCCGTCGCCTTAGCGTTTATGATAACCTGATGGCAGTGTTAGAAATCCGCGA